>NZ_CP015285.1:2720000-3020000 GCF_001639105.2 Azospirillum humicireducens | reverse complement strand
GCGGCGGCTGGTAGCGGGGTGATGCCGACGGCACAAATCCGTGCCCGGCCAAGCCCAGGCCTAGGCCGGTGGATCATGGCCCGAACTGGCAACACCAAAGGCGTCCGGACCTTCGACCAACGTTATCCCTGTGCTTACCCCCACCGGCGAAAAAGCGATCACTTGGATAGCCCGGCGGCCATACCGATGCCGAGTGGAAGCGCCGGAGTGGCGTGGCTAGCTTGGGATCAGCAAGTTTCCGAGGGATTTCGAGAATGCCGCAGGACGCCAGCCCGCCTTTCCCCACCCCGACCCATCAAGCGGCCGGGAGTGCCGGGCTACCCCCCGCCGCCGGTGGCGGAGTCGATGACGGGACGATCGCCGGCATCCGTTCGGTCCTGGCCGAATGCGGCGGACTGGCGGTCGATGCCGGCAGGCTCGCCGTCGATGACGATCTCTACGCTGCCGGACTCACCTCTCATGGTTGTGTCGGCCTGATGCTGGGGCTGGAGGAGCAGTTCGACGTCGAGTTTCCGGAAAAGCTGCTGAACCGCCGAACCTTCGAGAGCATCGCGGCGATCCGCGACGCTGTACGCGGCCTGATCGACGGGAGCGAAGCGTGAACGCCGCCCCGGCCGGCGCGGCTCCGAACCTTTCGGCCCGCGCGCGCGCCATCGGGGCGGACATCGCCGCCGCCCACGCCGACGCGGTGGACCGGGACAGCCGCTTCCCCGCCGAGGCCTTCGACGCCCTGCGCCGGGACCGGATGCTGGGAGTCATGGTCCCGGCGGATCTCGGCGGCGGTGGCGCGTCGCTGTTCGAGGTGGCGGCGGCCTGCCATGCGCTTGCCCGCGGCTGCGGCGCCACCGGCATGATCTATGCCATGCACCAGATTCAGGTCGCCTGTCTGGTCAATCATGGCAGCAATGGCTGGCACCGCGAGCTGATGGCGCGCATGGCGGCCGACCAGCTGCTTCTCGGTTCCGCCACGACGGAGGCCGAGACCGGCGGCGACATCCGCAACAGCGTCTGCGCCGTGAAGGCGGATCGGGAGGCCGGGGAGGGCCGCTTCACCCTGGCGAAGAATGCCTCGGTCATCTCCTACGGCGACCAGTCGGACGTGATCCTGGTCACCGCCCGCCGCAATCCCGACGCGCCGTCGTCGGATCAGGTGCTGGCGGTGCTGACCAGCGACGATTACCGGCTGGAGAAGACGACGCCGTGGGACGCGATGGGGATGCGCGGCACCTGTTCCGACGGCTACCGGCTGGAGGCGGCGGGCGTCACCGACCAGATCCTGCCGCTGCCCTACGCCGATTTGTCGGCCCGGACCATGCTGCCAGTGACCCATATCCTGTGGAGCAGCACCTGGCTCGGCATCGCTGCCGACGCGGTCAGCCGCGCCCGCGCCTTCGTCCGGTCGGAGGCGAGGCGCAAGCCCGGCACCACCCCGCCCTGTGCGGTGCGGCTGGCGGAGGCGACGGCGAAGCTGCAGCAGATGAAGACCGTCATCCTGACCGCCATCCGCCAGTACGAACTGGCCTGCGGCTCGCCGGAACTGCTCACCACACTGTCCTTCGCCACGGCGATGGCCACGCTGAAGGTCACCACGTCGGAGCTGGTGCGCGAGGTGGTGGAGGCGGCGATCCGCACCTGCGGGCTGGCCGGCTACCGCAACGACACGCCCTACAGTCTCGGCCGGCACCTGCGCGATGCCCATTCCGCCGCCCTCATGATCGGCAACGACCGGATCATGTCGCACATCGCCACCCAGCTTCTCGTCCAGCGGGACGGATCGGGGCCCTTCGAATGAACATGGTCGACATCGGGGCGGCCCAGGCGGCCTATCGCGACGAGCTGGTGGCTGCCGGCCTGCTGATCCCCACCGGCGTGGACGGCCTCTATGGCCGCAGCGGCGTCTTCGAGGAGGTGGTGGAGCGCTTCGACGCGCTGGTCACCCGCTGGGGCGGTGCCGACGGGGCGGAGGCGATGCGCTTTCCCCCGGCCCTGAACCGCCGGTATTTCGAGGAAAGCGACTATCTGAAGAGCTTCCCCCATCTGGCCGGCACCATCCACAGCTTCGGCGGCGACGAGAAGGCGCACCGCACTCTGCTGCGCCGACTGGAGGAGGGGCAGGACTGGACCGAGGATCAGGTCGCGACCGACGTGGTGATGACGCCCGCCGCCTGCTATCCGGTCTATCCGACCATCGCCCGGCGTGGTGCGCTGCCCGACGGCGGCACGGTGATCGACGTCTTCTCCTACTGTTTCCGGCACGAACCCTCGATCGACCCGGCCCGCATGCAGATGTTCCGCATGCGCGAATACATCCGCATCGGCACGCCGGAGCAGGTCGTGGAGTTCCGCGAGACGTGGCTGGAGCGCGGGCGCGAGATGATGGCTTCGCTGGAGGTGCCGCTGGAGATCGATGTCGCCAACGATCCCTTCTTCGGCCGTGTCGGCGCCATGCTGTCGAGCAGCCAGCGCGAGCAGAAGCTGAAGTTCGAGCTGCTGATCCCCGTCACCAGCACGCAGAAGCCGACCGCCTGCCTCAGCTTCAACTATCACCAGGACCATTTCGGCCATATCTGGGACATCCGCACCGCCGACGGCGGCGTCGCCCATACCGCATGTGTCGGCTTCGGGATGGAGCGGGTGGCGCTGGCGCTGTTCCGCCATCACGGCTTCGACCCGGCCGGCTGGCCGGCGGCGGTCCGCAAGGTGCTGTGGGGCTGATGGACGCCATGTGGACCCGGCACCAGCCCGACGGCCACGACCGCCATCCCCTGCACCGGGGCGAGCGCATCTGGCTGGAGACCAACTGCTACGTCGATCTGTGGATCGAGGCGCTGCACGCCCGTGGGCTCGACCCGCTGGCGATGCTCGGCTTCACCGTCACCCAGGATTTCGAGGGCGACCAGTTCACCTTCTTCAAGGTGCCGCTGGAGGATCTGGAAACGCTGTACGGCCTGCGCGTGCAGGAACTGGCGATCTACGACAGCGTCGAAACCCATGTGGCGGAGCAGCTGAACCGCAGTCCGGATGGCGGGCTGGTGCTGGTGGAGGTCGACGGCTTCCATCTGCCGGACACCCGCGGCACCTCCTATGGCACCACCCATGTCAAGACCACGGTCGGCATCGTCCGCATCGACCCGGCGGCCCGGACCATGGATTACTTCCACAATGCCGGCTTCCACCGGCTGGAGGGCGCCGATTACGAGGGGGTCGCGGCGGCGGCGGCGGGGCCGCTGTTCCCCTATGTGGAGTTCGTGAAGCCGGCGCAGCCGGCGCTGGAAGGCCGGGCGCTGAGGGATGCGTCGCTGGCGCTTCTGCGCCGCCACCTCGCCCGCCGGCCGGCGGAGAACCCCATCGCGGCCTACCGCGCCGCTTTCCCGGAGCATCTGGATCGGCTGCTGTCGCGGCAGCTGGAGTATTTCCACCTCTATGCCTTCAACCTGCTGCGTCAGTTCGGCGCCAATTTCGAGCTGCTGGGCGCCCATACCCGCTGGCTCGACGGGCCGGTGGAGGCGGAGGAGGCCTGCCGGATCATCGCCGAGGGCGCCAAGGCGATGCAGTTCCAGCTGGCCCGGACGGTTGCCCGGCGCAAGGCGCCCGACCTGAGCGGCGGCTTCGAGCGGATGGAACGCGCCTACGACACCGCCCTGGGCACGTTGGCCCGGCATTGCGGGTGACCGGCGATGGCGCTCATCCGATCGGTCACGGGACGGCGGATCACCGCGCTGACGGAGGGATGGAACCTGACCCTGCTGCCGCCCGGCGCGGTGGGGGAGTTGGGGGACGCCGTGCCGGCTCCGGTGCCCGGAACGGCGGCGCAGGCCCTGCAAGCGGCCGGGCTGTGGTTTCTGGACGATCCGCTTCCGCTGGATGACAAGGATATCGTCTACCGCACCCGGCTGACCGGCCATGGTCCGCGCATCCTGCGCTTCCACGGTCTCGCCACCATCGCGGACGTGTGGCTGGATGGGGAGCGCATCCTGACCTCCGACAGCATGTTCCTCGCCCATGAGGTGCCGGTGATGCTGAACGGGGAGGCGGAGCTGTCCATCCGTTTCCACGCCCTGCATCCGGTGCTGGCGGCGAAGAAAGGCCGCGCCCGCTGGCGAACGAAGCTGGCCGAGCCGGCAGGGCTGCGCTTCGTCCGTACGACCCTGCTGGGCCATATGCCGGGCTGGTGCCCGCCGGTCCACGCGGTCGGCCCCTACCGCCCGGTGGAACTGGTGGAGGAGACCGGTCCCGTCCGTGTGCTGGGCGCCGACCTGCGCAGCAGCTTTGACGGTCGCGACGGGCGGCTGTCGCTGCGCCTGACCGTGGACGGCACGTCGTCCGACATGACCGGCTCTGTCGAGGTGGCCGGGCAGGTCGCGCCGCTCCGCTTCGACGGCATCGACGCCTTCCACGCCGACATGACCTTGTCGGGGGTGGAGCCCTGGTGGCCGCACACCCATGGCGAGCCGGTGCTGCATGGCGTGGTCGCGCGGATCGCCATGCCGGGGGGCAACGTGGAGGTCGATCTGGGGCGCGTCGGTTTCCGCTCGCTGGCGGTGGACCGGGGAACCGACGGCAACGGCTTCGCCCTGCTGGTGAATGGCGAGCGGGTGTTCTGCCGTGGCGGCTGCTGGGTGCCGGTCGATCCGGTCGGCCTGTCGGCGGAGCGCGCCGTCTACGAACCCGAACTGCGGCGGATGCGGGAGGCCGGGGCCAACATGGTCCGCGTCGGCGGCACCATGCTGTATGAGGGCGACGCCTTCTTCGAGCTGTGTGACGAGCTGGGCATCCTGGTCTGGCAGGACGCCATGTTCGCCAACTTCGACTACCCCGGCGATCCGGCCTTTCTCGACAGCGTGCGGGCGGAAATCGCCCAATTGCTCGACCGCACCCAGGCCTCGCCCTGCTTGGCGGTGCTGTGCGGCGGCAGCGAGATGGAGCAGCAGGCGGCCATGCTCGGCCTGCCCCGCGCCGTCTGGACGCAAGAAGCACTGACGGCAGCGATTGCGGAGGAGGCGACGGCGCGGCGGCCCGATCTGATCCAGCTGCCCAACTCCCCCAGCGGCGGGCCGCTGCCCTTCGTCGCCAATGCCGGGGTGACCCATTACTACGGCGTCGGCGCCTATATGAGGCCGCTGGACGATGCCCGGCGGGCCGACGTGCGCTTCGCCGCCGAATGCCTCGCCTTCTCCAACCTGCCGGAGGATGACCCGCTCGGCGTCCCGGCGCTCCACCATCCCCGCTGGAAGGAGCGGGTTCCGCGCGATCCCGGCGCCTCCTGGGATTTCGAGGATGTGCGGGAGCATTATCTGGAGGCGCTCTACGGCGTCGATCCGCGGCGCCTGCGCCATGAGGAGCCAGACCGCTACCGCCGCCTGTCCCTTGCGGTGACGGGGGAGGTGATGCAGGCGGTGTTCGACGAATGGCGGCGTGCCGGGTCCGGCTGTGCCGGCGGGCTGGTCTGGCAATGGCGCGACCCCTGGCCGGGGGCCGGCTGGGGCGTGGTCGCCGCCGACGGCACGCCGAAGCCGGCCTGGCATGCGCTGAAACGGGCTTTCCGTCCGCTGCGCGTCATCCTGACCGACGAGGGGGTGAACGGGTTGGCCGTCCATCTGGTCAACGACACCGCCCGGCCGGTGGAGGCGCTGCTGCGGTTGACGGCCTGGCGCGACGGGACGGTTCCGGTGTTGAAGGCGGAGCGGCCGGTGACGTTGCCGGGGCGGGCGGCGGTCATGCTCCCCGCCGCAGCGATGACCGACCGCTTTTTTGACACGACTTACACTTACAGGTTTGGGCCGATCCCACAGGATGTGGTGTCGGCGCAATTGCTGCTGACCGGAAGGGACGCGGAACCGATCGATGAATTTCATTATTTCCCGAAGGGCCGCTCGCTGCCGCGCGCCGATCTCGGCCTGACGGCGGCGGTGGAGCGGCAGGGCGACGGCTGGGCGTTGCGGCTTGCCACCCGGAGGCTCGCCTGTTCGGTGCATGTCGAGGATGGGCGGTTCCGGGCGGAGGATGCCTGGTTCCACCTGTCCCCCGGTGTCGAGCGGGTCGTCCGCCTGCGGCCGCGGGCCGGGACCGGCCGTGGCGTGCCGGATGGGGAGCTCCATGCGCTGAACGCGCTGGCGCCCGTCCGTTACAGGGGGGACGCATGAAGCCGACACCGATGGTGTTCGAGGGGTGTTTCGGATGGCTGCACCCGGCGCCGGGGCTGCGCGGGGTGGTGCTGTGCGGGCCCTACGGACATGAGGAGCTCTGCGTACACCGCGCCTGGAAGAGTTTCGCGGAGAATTTGGCCGCCGCGGGCCTGCCGACCTTGCGGTTCGACTATCCGGGTTCCGGCGATTCCGCCGGTGACGACAGCGAGCCGGACCGGGTGCGCGCGTGGCTGGACGGCGTCAAGGCGGCGGTGCGCCGCCTGCGCGAGGACACCGGCGTCACCGAACTGGTCCTTGTCGGCTTCCGCCTGGGCTCGCTGCTCGCCACCGCGGCGGCGCTGGAACTGACCGAGGACGGGCAGGGGGTGGATGCGCTGGCGCTGCTGGCGCCGATCACCTCCGGCCGCAAGGCGGTGCGGGAGCTGCAGACGCTGGCCACCATGGTGCTGCGCCCGGTCTGCAACCCGGAGCCGCCGGAACGCGCCTCCTGGCTGAACGTGATCGGCATGCCGCTGACGCCGGAGACCGCACTGGCGCTGAGCGGCCTTGCCCCCTGCGACCAGCCGGTGCCGCCGGCTCCGCGCATCCTGATCGCCGACCGGCCTGACGCGAAGACGCCGGTGAAGCTGGCGGCCCGCTGGCGTGCGATGGGCGCGGCGGCGGAGCCGATGGGCATCAGCGGCATGATGGAGATGGTCCAGCAGCCGCAGCGTGCGCAGGCCGCTGCGGTGTTCGACCCGGTCCTGCGCTGGATCGCCGCCGGGCCGGTCGCCACGGGCGCCACCCCGCCGCCGCACCGCCCGGCCGGGCTGATGACCACGACCGCGGTCGAGCGTCCGGTCTTCTTCGGCAAGGGTCCGGAGCTGTTCGGCATCTATTGCACCCCCGTCCTGGCCGACCCGGCCGGCAGCCGGCCGGCCATCCTGTTCCTGAACAGCGGCGCCACCCACCATGTCGGGTCCGGACGCGCCACCGTGGTGCAGGCCCGCCGTCTGGCGGCGCGCGGCTATTGCTCGCTCAGGATCGACGCCGCCGGGATCGGCGACAGTCCCGACCGGCCGGGGCTTGCCGACAACCTGCTCTACCACAGGGAGGTGATCGGCGACTTGCGGGCGGCCCTGGATTGGCTCGAAGCGCAGGGGCATGCGCGCGTCGTCGTCATCGGCCTGTGTGCCGGCGGCACGCCCGCCCTGCATGCAGGGCTGGGCGACGACCGGGTGGTCGGGCAGGTCGCGCTGAATCCCGGACGGTTCGAGCTGGGCGACGGCACGGCCGTGGCGGAGCTGATGCGGACGGTCGCCTTCCGCTCCACCACCGACTATCTGCTGGAGGCGCTGAAACCGGCCCGGCTGCGCGCCAGCTTCCGCAAGCGCGCCCGCGTGACGGGGTTGGCCAAGCGGCTGGCCGGCCGCTTCGTCCGCAAGCTGCTGATCCGCACCGGCCTGACCCGCCACGCGCTGCGCATGTTCCGCCGCCTCTCCGCGGAAGGCAGGCGGGTTCTGCTGGTCTACAGCAGCGGCGACATGACCTTGGCCGAGTTCCATCTGCATCTGGGCGACGGCGGCCGCGCCCTGGACGGCCTGTCCGGCATCGAGCTGGTCTATCTCGACCGCGCCGACCACAGCCTGACGGTGTGGGAGGCGCGCGATCGGCTGAACCTGCTGATCGACCGCCATCTGGCCGCGTTGGACACCGCCGCCACCGACCCGGCCGCCTCAGGCTTGGCCGGTTGGGACCTCGGGCTGCCGTCGGGGGAGCGGGTGGGGTAGATTCGCCAGGCTTTACCCCAGCAGGTCCGCCAGCGACCGCGCCACCACCTGGGTCGCCTTGCGCAGATCCTCCAGCACCAGCTTTTCGTCGGCGCGGTGGCCGTTGGCTTCCAGCAGGTCGCGCGGGCCGGCGCCATAGAGGATGGTGGGGATGCCTGCCTCCGAATAATGGCGGGCGTCGGTGTAGAGCGGGATGCCGTTCTGGCCGACCGGCACGCCCAGCACCTCCTGCGCATGGGCCGCGAACAGTGCGGCCAGCCGCGGTGCGTCGCCGACCGAGCGGAAGGGCCGGGCCAGCAGGATGCGGCGGACGGTGACGCGGATGCCCTCGCGGCCTGCGGCGGCCTGCTCGATCAGGGTGCGCAGTTCGGCCTCGACCTCAGCCGGAGTCTCCTCCGGAATCATGCGGCGGTCGAGGCGGAAGGTCACGCGGTCCGGCACCACATTGGTGTTGATGCCGCCCTGGATCAGCCCGACCGTCAGCGACGGATGAGAGATGCCGGTCACGCCGGATCGGCGCGCCGCCAGGTCCGGCCGGTGGGCATAGAGGGCGGCCAGGATGCCGGTCGCCGCCTCCAGCGCGTCATGGCCGGTGTCGGGGCGGGCGGCATGGGCGGACTTGCCGTCGACCTGCACCTCCAGATGCAGGCAACCGTTGTGCCCGGTCACCACCGAATAGGCGAAGCTGGCCGACACCGCATAGTCCGGTTTGGAAATGCCCCGGTCGAGCAGCCATTTCGGCCCGATCTCGCCGCCGGCCTCCTCGTCATAGGTCAGGTGCAGCTCGACCGTCCCCTTCAGCGGGGCCTTCGAGGCCATCAGCGCCCGCAGCGCGAAGGTGTAGGTGGCGAAATCCGACTTCGACACCGCCACGCCGCGGCCATACATGACGCCGTCGCGGATTTCCGCGCCATAGGGATCGCTCGACCAGCCCTCGCCGGGCGGAACCACGTCGCCATGGGCGTTCAGGGCCACGGTCGGGCCTTCGCCGAAGCGGTGGCGGATCACCAGGTTGGTGGCGCTGATCATGCCGTTGGCCCGCACCAGATCGGCCGGCACCGGATGACGCTCCACCGTGAAGCCCATCGCTTCCAGCAGCTCGGCGGCGCGGACGGCGTGGGGGGCGCAGTCGCCGGGGGGATTGTCGGACGGCACCTTCACCAGTTCCGCCAGGAAGCGGACCTCCTCGTCGAAGCGGGCATTCACCGCCTCGTCGAGCGTGGCGGCGAGGGAAGGGGACAGGTCGGTCATGGCAGGCGGTCCGTCACGGAAGGGAGGTTGCGGGCTGGAAGTTCTCGACGAAGCGGGCGAGCACGCGGGCGCCGGCCTCGGCATCGGCGGCGGTGATCCGTTCGGCCGGGTTGTGCGAGATGCCGCGTTCGCAGCGGACGAACAGCATGGCGATGTCGGTCAGCGCCGCCACCGCCATGGCGTCGTGGCCGGCGCCGCTCGGCAGCTCCGGCGCGTCCAGCCCTTCCGCGGCCGCCGCGGCGGCGAACTGCGCCATCAGCGCCGGGTGGCAGGCGACGGCGGGGCTCTCATGCAGCGTTTCGAAGCCGATGGCGACGCCGCGGGCGTCGGCGATGGCCTCCAGCCGGGCGCGGACGGCGCCGACCCGCTCCAGCCGCAGGGGGTCGCGGTCGGCGCGCAGGTCGATGGTGAAGCGGACCTTGCCGGGAATGACGTTGGTGGCGCCGGGCGCCGCCTCGATTCGGCCGACGGTGCCGACCAGCCGTTCCTGTCCGGAGCAGAGCTGTTCCACCGCCAGGATCATCTCGGCGGCTGCCGCCAGTGCGTCGCGGCGCAGGGTCATCGGCACGGTGCCGGCATGGCCGGCCATGCCCTCCACCGTCACCGCCAGCCGGGTGGCGCCGGCGATGGCGGTGACCACGCCGACCGGCCGGCCCAGCGCCTCCAGCACCGGCCCCTGTTCGATGTGCAATTCCACATAGGCCAGCACGGCATGCGGCTCGTAGGCGGCGGTGGCCCAGGCGGCGGGATCGAGTCCGAAGGCCGTCATCGCGTCGGCCAGCCGCGTGCCGGCGGCGTCGCGCGTCTCCAGCACCGCCGGGTCGAAGGTGCCGGCGATGGCGCGGCTGCCGATCAGGGTGGACTGGAAGCGGGTCCCCTCCTCGTCGCCGAAGCCGATCACCTCGATGGCGAAGGGCAGGCGGCGGCCGTGGGCGTTCAGGTCCGCCACCACGGCGATGCCGCTCAGAACGCCCAGCATGCCGTCATAGCGCCCGGCATCCCGCACGGTGTCGAGGTGGGAGCCGATCAGCAATGCCGGCAGGCCCGGCCTGTCGCCCTCGTAGCGGCCGACGATGTTGCCGACGGCATCCTCCCGCACGGCCATCCCGGCGGCGCGCATCCACTGCGCGACGAGGTCGTTGGCGCGGCGGTGTTCCGGCGTCAGGTAGAGGCGCGACAGGCGCCCCTCCTCCGCGCTGATCGCCGCCAGCGCGTCGATGCGCTCGAGAAGGGCCGGCCCGGACAGCGGCGACTGGGAGGAGGGGGAAGCGGACATCGGGATTCCGGACTGCAGAAGGTTCGGGACTGGGATTCAGGATGATGGCACCGGTTATACGCCGAAGCCGCCGCCCCGCCCTAGCCCCCGGCCCGCGAAGACAGTTTCAAAGAATCCCGGAAAGGCGACCCGTCACTGCCGTCCGGTCATGCCGCAGCGCAAAAAGACAGGGGAAAGAGCGTTGGTGGTGCCGAATACTGCCTACCTCCCTCTGGAAGTGATAGGCTGAATTCATAAATATAGGGAAACAAAATCCGCTGCAAAGCGGTAGATCTTGCTGCGACTGCGAAAGAAACCGCTGAGGGGAGGTGCGTCCATGACGTCGTTCGATCCCGATATGCCTTTCGAAAACGCAACGCCGATTGCCCGTCCGGGCGGTGGCCTCTGGTTCAACGATCGGGCCGGGCTGGCCCAGGCCCGCACCCTGGCGGGCTGGATCACGCTGCTGGCGGAGGACCGCGGGCTGGACGACCGGCAGTTGGCCGCCGTCACCGGACTCGATCCGGAGGATGTGCGCGCGGTCCGCGACGGCGCGGTGGCGATGCTGCCGCCCCGCCTGCTGAACCGGGCGCTGGCCCGCCTGGAGGGCCGGAACGACGAAGGGCGGCTGCAATAGCTTGCCGAGCCGCCCTTCCGGTGGAACTGAACTGCGCGGCGCCGCTTCAGGCGACGGCCAGCACGTCCACATACATGTTGGCCGGCGCCGACAGGTGGATGCGGTAAAGCATGCCGGACTGGTCGACGATGATGTCGGCGACCGGGTTCTTGCTCGACAGATCGGTCACCGCGGCGCGGACGTTGCGCGGCAGTTGGTCGAGGGCGACGTCGCGATAACCGCCCTTGTCGGAAAGCTTGATGGTCTTGTTGCCCATGATGGCAGATGCTCTGTTTCAGGAAGGCTTGAGAGGGGATACTCGATGTGCCGTGGGACAATGATCCCCGTCGGTTAACCGCCGGTTAAGCACCCTCTCAGGTCTTCTGGAAGCCGGCGCAGGGCAGCAGCGCATCCGGTGCAGGGGGGCGGAAGCGCCCTCCCTGATCCGATCATGCTTCAGCGGCGGTCCCGTCCGGCGGTGCCGGCCATGGCGGCCTTCGTCTTCGGATATGGACTTGTCGATCCCGTGGGATCGCTGACCGTGCAACAGACGTTCTCCAGCGTCCGTTCCCTGAGACGGGAAGCGGCCAATCCTTCCGGCGGACTTTACGGGCTGGGATGGGAACGGGCACCCTTGCGGGCCGATGGCGGTCGGCCGGTGTCCGCCGTCCGGCAAGGCCGACATTGCCCACGCTTCTTCCATTCCCGAGAAGGCAACTCATGACCATCGTCGTCCATCATCTCAACAACAGCCGGTCGCAGCGGATCCTCTGGCTCCTCGAGGAGTTGGAGCTGCCTTACGAGATCCGGTTCTATCAGCGCGACAAGGTGACCAATCTTGCCCCGCCGGAACTGAAGGCGGTTCATCCGCTGGGGAAATCCCCATTGCTCGAGATCGACGGGCGGATCGTCATGGAGTCCGGCGCCATCGTGCAGCATCTGTGCGAGACCTTCGGTGGTGGCCGCTTCCTGCCGCCGGCCGGCTCGGACGACGCGTTGCGTCATCTGCAGCTGATTCATTTCGCCGAAGGCTCGGTGATGACGCCGATCCTGCTCGATCTTTATGTCGGACGACTTGGAGAGGCCGGCGCGCCGCTGCATCCCCGCATCCAGGAGCAGCTGGCCAGCCATTTCGACTATCTCGAAGCCCAACTGCGTCCGTCCGGACATTTCGTCGGAGACGCGTTGACCGGTGCCGACATCATGCTCAGCTTCCCGATCGAAGTGGCGATGCTGAAGGGCAACCGCAGCCGCTGGCCGAGGCTTGCCGCTTTCGTCGACGCCATGCACGCTCGCCCGGCCTGGCAGCGTGCCCGCGCCAAGGGCGGCAGCTATTTCCAGTGACAGCCTGCCGAGGTGGCGGCCTCCGGTTCCGGTAATCAAGAAAAAGCCCGCCCCGGTTTCCCGGAGCGGGCCTTTTCAAACAGGCGTGGCGGCTGTCAGCGCGTCGGCACCGGCGGCGTCTGCGAGTAGTCGTAGAAGCCGCGGCCGTACTTCTTGCCGATCCAGCCGGCCTCGACATACTTCACCAGCAGCGGGCAGGGGCGGTACTTGCTGTCGGCAAGGCCTTCGTACAGCACCTGCATCACCGCCAGACAGGTGTCCAGGCCGATGAAGTCGGCCAGTTCCAGCGGACCCATCGGGTGGTTGGCGCCCAGCTTCAGCGCCGTGTCGATGGCCTCGACGCCGCCGACGCCCTCATAGAGGGTGTAGACAGCCTCGTTGATCATCGGCAGCAGGATGCGGTTGACGATGAAGGCCGGGAAATCCTCGGCCACCGCGGCGGTCTTGCCGATGGCGGCGGTCAGTTCCTTGATGGCGTTGAAGGTCGGCTCGTCGGTCGCGATGCCGCGGATCAGCTCGACCAGCTGCATCACCGGCACCGGGTTCATGAAGTGCATGCCCATGAACTTGGCCGGACGGTCGGTCGCCGCGGCCAGACGGGTGATCGAGATCGACGAGGTGTTCGTCGCGATCAGCGCCTCCGGCTTCAGGTGCGGGACCAGCTTCTTCAGCAGGTCGCGCTTCAGCGCTTCGTTCTCGGTCGCGGCCTCGATCACCAGATCGGACTCGCCGAACACCGACAGGTCGGTTCCGGTGACGATGCGGCCGAGAGCGGCGGTCTTCTCCGCCTCCTCCAGCTTGCCCTTCTGGATCTGGCGGTCGTAATTCCGGCCGATGTTGGCGAGCGCCTTTTCCAGGACCGCGTCGCTGATGTCGGACAGGACGACATCATAGCCGGCCTGGGCGCAGACCTGGGCGATACCGCTGCCCATCTGGCCGGCGCCGATGATGCCAATCTTCTTGATCGTGGTCATGGGGGCTGTCCCGCTTGGGATGTGGGTAGAAGGACCGCGGTCAAGGAGAGTTACCCCCTCGACCGCGATCCGGATCAGCGCGCCTTATCCGAGTTTGTCCGTCAGCTCCGGCACGGCCTTGAACAGGTCCGCGACGAGGCCGTAATCGGCGACCTGGAAGATGGGCGCTTCCTCATCCTTGTTGATCGCGACGATGACCTTGCTGTCCTTCATGCCGGCGAGGTGCTGGATCGCACCGGAGATGCCGACGGCGATGTACAGCTCGGGCGCCACGATCTTGCCGGTTTGCCCGACCTGATAATCGTTCGGCACGAAGCCCGCGTCCACGGCGGCGCGGCTGGCGCCGACCGCGGCGCCCAGCTTGTCGGCCAGAGCCTCCAGCATCGGGAAATTCTCGCCCGACTGCATGCCGCGCCCGCCCGACACCACCACGCGGGCTGCGGTCAGTTCCGGACGCTCCGACTTGGTCAGCTCGGCCGAGACGAAGCTCGACAGCCCGGCGGCACCGGCGCCCGACACGGCCTCGACCGTGGCCGAGCCGCCTTCGGATGCTGCGGTTTCGAAGGCGGTGGTGCGGACGGTGATGACCTTCACCGCATCGGCCGACTGCACGGTGGCGATGGCGTTGCCGGCATAGATCGGCCGCTCGAAGGTATCGGCGGAGACCACGGCGGTGATGTCGGAGATGGCGGCGACGTCCAGCAGCGCCGCGACGCGCGGCAGGAGGTTCTTGCCGACCGAAGTGGCGCCGGCCAGCACATGGCTGTAGCCGCCGGCCTTGACGGTGGACACCACCAGCGGGGCGACGTCTTCCGGCAGTTGATGCTCGTAAGCGGCATCGTCGGCCAGCAGCCCCTTGGCGACGCCTGCCACCTTGGCGGCGGCATCGGCGGCGGCCTGGGCGCCCTTGCCGGCGACCAGGATATGGATGTCGCCGCCGATCTTGGAAGCGGCGGTGACGGCGTTCAGGGTGGCGGGCTTCAGCGAGGCGCCGTCGTGGTCGGCGATGACGAGAATGTTGGCCATGGTCAGTTCATCCCCCTCAGATCACGCGCGCTTCGGTCTTGAGCTTGTCGACCAGCGTGGCGACGTCCGGCACCTTGATGCCGGCCTGACGCTTGGCCGGCTCGGCCACCTTCACCGTCTTCAGACGCGGCGTGACGTCGACGCCCAGGCTGTCCGGGTTGATCGTCTCCAGCGGCTTCTTCTTCGCCTTCATGATGTTGGGCAGCGAGGCATAGCGCGGCTCGTTCAGGCGCAGGTCGGCGGTGACCACCGCCGGCAGCTTCAACTCGACCGTCTCCAGGCCGCCGTCGATCTCGCGGGTGACCGCGACCGTGCCGTCGCCGGCGACGACCTTCGAGGCGAAGGTGCCCTGGCCCCAGCCGAGCAGCGCCGCCAGCATCTGGCCGGTCTGGTTGCAGTCGTCGTCGATCGCCTGCTTGCCGAGGATGACGAGACCGGGGGCCTCCTTCCCGACCAGGGCCTTCAGCACCTTGGCGACGGCCAGCGGTTCGGTGGTCACGTCGGTCTGCACCAGGATGGCGCGGTCGGCACCCATGGCGAGCGCGGTGCGGAGCGTCTCCTGCGCCTGGGCCGGGCCGACGGAGACGACGACGATCTCGGTCGCCTTGCCGGCCTCCTTCAAGCGCACCGCCTCTTCGACGGCGATCTCGTCGAAGGGGTTCATGCTCATCTTCACGTTGGCGGTCTCGACGCCGCTGCCGTCCGCCTTGACGCGGATCTTCACGTTGTAGTCGACCACTCGCTTAACGGGGACGAGGACTTTCATAACTCACCCTGGCTGCTGAGCGCGCGCCTTGTTACGGCGAACACCGCGAAAATTGCTGTGGTTGCGAACGGACCATAGGATCTGGCATTACCACTGTCAATGACGCGCCCGACGCGCAAGCGGCGGCTTCCGACGGATTGCGCGGCCCTTCCTCAGCGGTTCGCGCCGGGAACCCACAGAACGTCGTCCGCCCCGTTGCGGTTCACCACCCGGCTCAGCACGAACAGATGGTCCGACAGCCGGTTGACGTATTTCAGCGCCGCACCCGTCACCGGTTCGTGGCGCGCCAGATCGGTCATCAGCCGCTCCGCCCGGCGCACCACGGTGCGCGCCAGATGCAGATGGGCTGCGGCAGGCGAGCCGCCGGGCAGGATGAAGGAGGTCAGCGGCGCCAGACCGGCGTTCATCGCGTCGATCTCCGCCTCCAGCCGGTCGACCTGGGACTGGACGATGCGCAGCGGCGGGTATTTCGGCATCTCCTCCTCCGGCGTGCAGAGGTCCGCACCCAGGTCGAACAGGTCGTTCTGGATGCGGCCGAGCATCGCGTCGGCCTCCGGCCAGTCATGGGTGTGAAGGCGCGCCATGCCGATCACGGCGTTCGCCTCGTCCACCGTACCGTAGGCGGCGACGCGGCGGTCGTGCTTCGGCACCCGGCTGCCGTCGCCGAGCGAGGTTTCGCCGGCGTCGCCGCCGCGCGTGTAGATCTTGGTCAGCTTTACCATGGAAAGCGTCAGCCTTTGGTCAGGATGGCGAGAACGAACAGCAGCAGCGCCGCGCCCTGCAGGATGACGCGCAGGCGCATCGCCTTGTTGGAGCGGCGCGGGTCGCCCCTGCCGCCGCGGGCCATGAAGAAGAGGCCGACGAAGAGCGAGCCGACCACGGCCAGCATCGCCAGGACCATCAGGATGGGGAAGAGATCGTGCATGGTGCCAATATAGACCGCGATTCTTCCCGCGCCTATGGCTGCCCTTGGATGCGATGTCGATGTTGTGGGTGCGGTGCCCCGGAAGAATTGCCGATCCGGGTAATCACCCGGTTGCCAAAGCCGTTGGACTGCATACAGTGCGCGGCGACGGACAGCCACAGCCCCGGTTGGGCGGCGGAGCGGAGAGGCGGGCGATGCGGCGGCGGAGTTTCCTGAAGACGGCCCTGAAGATGACGGCGGCCGCGGCGGCCGGCGGCGGCGCGATGGCCGCATTGACCCGCGAGGGGGTGCGGGCCGCTCCCGACTCGGCACCGCGTATGGTCGCCTTCCCCGAGGGTTTCCTGTGGGGCGTCTCCACCTCCAGCTACCAGATCGAAGGGGCGGTGGCCGAGGATGGGCGCGGCCCCAGCGTCTGGGACACCTACAGCCATTCCTTCGGGCGGATCGCCAACGGTGACACCGGCGACGTCGCCTGCGACCACTATCACCGCTATGCCGAGGATGTGGAGTTGATGGCGCGGGCCGGCATGAAGGCCTACCGCTTCTCCATTGCATGGCCGCGGGTGATGCCGCAGGGCACCGGTGCGGTGAATGCCAAAGGGCTCGACTTCTACGACCGGCTGACCGATGCGCTGCTGGCGAAGGGCATCCAGCCCTGGCCCTGCCTGTTCCACTGGGATTTGCCCCAGGCCTTGCAGGACCGGGGCGGCTGGACCAACCGCGACATCGCCGGGTGGTTCACCGACTATGCGCTGGCCGTCACCGCGCGGCTGGGCGACCGCGCCAAGCACTGGGTGATGCTGAACGAGCCGTCGGTGGTCGCCATCTTCGGCCATGGCACCGGTGGGCATGCGCCGGGGATGACCGGCCGCGACACCTGCCTCAAGGCGATCCACCACCAGAATCTCGCCCAGGGCACCGCGCTGGCCGCGCTGCGGCAGGTGGGCGGAAGGAACTGGCAGCTCGGCACCGTGCTGTCGCTGCAGCCGTCCTGGCCGGTGGGGGGACTCGATTCGAACTATCCGGCCTCGCTGATGTGGGACGCGGTGTGGAACCGCTCCTGCCTGGATCCTCTGTTCAAGGGCCGCTTCCCGGCGCTGCTGGAGGCTGATTTCACCCGCATCGCCAAGCCCGGCGATCTGGAGCGCATCAAGCAGCCGGTCGATTTCCTCGGCATCAACTATTACAGCCGCATGCACCAGCAGCCCGATCCGCAGGGGCTGTTCGGCACCGGCTACGGCTCGGCCCCCGAAGGCACACGCAAGACCGGCATGGAATGGCCGGTGGAGCCGGACGGGCTGACCGAAATTTTGGCCGAACTGCAGGAGATGTACGGCAATCCTCCCGTCTATGTGACGGAGAACGGCGCCGATTATCCCGATACGGTCGGCCCCGACGGCCGGGTGAACGACCGCGACCGCATCGGCTACCTGCGCGACCATCTGCTGGCCGCCGCCAAGGCGATCGACGAGGGTTGCAACCTCAAGGGCTATATGGCCTGGACGCTGCTGGACAATTTCGAATGGTCGGAGGGCTACCGCCGCAAGTTCGGACTGGTCCAGGTCGACCGCAAGACGATGGAGCGCAAGCCGAAGGCCAGCTACGACTGGTACGCCTCGGTCATCCGCAACAACGCGGTTCCGCTGCGCTGAGTGTGTGGATAGACTGCCGCCCATGCCGACTCCGCGCCCGCCCCAGCCGACCCGTTTCGCCATCCAGAAGGCGCGCGGCAAGGGGTGGAAGACGCTGGAGGTGGGGGAGGAGCTTGCACATGCCAAGGCACGCTTCGACCGGATGGTTGGCATCAACCCGCGGGCCTATTTCCGGCTGATCCAGCTCGATTACAACGCCGACTCCGGCTATGAGGGCATGGAGTTCAACTGGACGCTGATCGAGCTGTACGATCCCAAAAAGGGACCGGCGACGGGGGGACGCGTTCGCCCGGCTGCGAAGGCGACGCCGGCTGCGAAACCGGATCGCAAGCGCAAGGCGGCGGAACCGGTGGCTTTGCCGTTGCGGGTCTATCTGGCCGTGGTCCTGATCGGCACCCTGGCCGGTGCCCTGGCCTACCTGCATTTCGCCGCCGGGAAATAACGCGGCGGACGGTGGAGGGTCACTCCGTCGCATAGCCCTTGCGGCGCATGCACAGCGCGAAGATTTCCTTGCGGTAGCCGTATTGCGGCGTTTCCGGCAGCGGGCGCAGGGGGTAGCCGCGCAGGCGCATGGTGTGGTCCACCTGCTCGGTGCATTCGTCGTAGGCGATGGTCGGCACGTCGGTGCTGGCGGTCCACTCGCGGTAGGACGGCGGACTGCTGCAGCCCGACAGCAGGAGCATGGCGGCCAGGGCGGTGGCCGCCGCCGGCCCGACCCCCAGTCTGGTCCACGGAGATGCGTTCTCGAACCCGGTCATGGCGCCCCTGCGTTCCTTGTGATGCCCCCGAATTGACGCTACCACGTCCGGCCTTTTCCGATCCATTTTCGCACACCATTTCCCGGAACGCGCCTTTTCGGCAACGCTGCGCGGCGGACAACGCAGACGCACAAAAATCGCCGCCGGAAAAGCGGCACAATCTGGTAACACGATCCATGTCCCCGATTCGCGGGGGAGTGTCGTGGCTCTAAAATCGGTCTGGCGTCACGGACGGAGGGATAAGGCGATGTCTGGGATTTCGCGGCGGGTGCGTGGTGGCGCCGCGGTGGCGGCTGTTGCAGTGGTGATGTCGGGTCTTGCGCTTGGGACGCCGGGCTCCGCTTGGGCGGAGGCATCGACGGCAGATATCCAGTGGGCGCAGACCTTCCTGAAGGACAAGGGCTACAACATCGGCGGCCGCGCCAAGGGCCAGATGACGCCGGAGACCCGCTCGTCGCTCAGCGCCTATCAGAAATCGGTCGGACTGCCGGCCACCGGCACTCTGGACCAGGCCACCATCAACAAGATGATGGGCGAGCGCGAGAAGAAGGCCGCCCCCACCATGGGCAGCCTGTCCAAGAGCCAGGTCGGCCAGACCCGCCATGAGAAAGAGGTGACGCCGCGCGCCGCCCCCACCGGCCGGGTCGAATCCGGTAGCGAGAGCATCGGTGGCATGGCCCAGTTCGGCGGCGCGCCGGTGTCGGCGCCGTCCTCTCCATCGTCTTCCTCGTCCGCCGGCCACAGCGTCCCGGCCGCGGCACCGCGCCCTTCGGCGCCCGCGGCGGCTCACACTGCAGTTTCCACCAGTGCTGCACCCCAGAGCGCAGCACGGACTCCAGCCGGCGCGTCCGAGGGGCCGGTTCCGCAGGCTGCTCCCCGTGGAGCCGTTTCCGCGACGACGCCCGACGGCAAGCCGGCGCCGGTGGAGGAACCGGTTGCGGTCGGCGGCGGCACGTCGGTGTGGCAGTCGAACGCGGCGCGCGCCGGCGTCGCCGGGCTGCTTGCGGTGACACTGGGCGGCGTCGGCTTTGCGTGGTGGCGCAGCGGACGGGGCGTCGATCCGCTCAGCCGGGCACCGGCCGGCGACGACCGGCCGCGCGAGTCGCGAGTCGAGCCGAGCTTCGGCTCCCCGCGCCGCCGGGAGGAGCTGACCATTGAACCGCGCCTGACGGCGGAAGCGCGGCGGCGCTAGGAACCCGTCCCCCTCACATCATCATTGGACAGCCGCCCCCGCCGCAGCCGCCGGGTGCGCAGGCGGGGGCCGGTGCCGGCTGCGACTTGCCGACGCGCGGAGCCATGATGGCTTTGGCGACCTCGGTGCCGCCGCAGGACGGGCAGGGAATGCCGGCCGCCTTCTTGGCATCGTAATCGGCCATATTGTCGAACCACTGGTCGAAATCATGGCCGCAGGCGCAGTGCAGAGCGTAGACGATCATGGTGGAGCCTCGGAAAAGCGAATCCCGGCCGCCGTTCTAGCCAAGCGTCCGCGGCCCTGCCAGGATCTGCATCAATCGCCGGGCCCCCAGGGTCAGAGCGCCTTGATCTGCATCTTGATCGGCCCGTCCGCCCGGCCATGGACGAACTGGTCGACATAGGCATTGCCCGAATTGTCGATGTCGCGGGCGTGGCCGGTCCAGATGATCCGGCCCTGATAGATCATCGCGATACGGTCGGCGATCTTGCGGGCCGACGCCATGTCGTGGGTGATGGTGACGGCGGTGGCGCCCAGATCCTTCACGCACTGCACGATCAGTTCGTTGATGACGTCGGCCATGATCGGGTCGAGGCCGGTCGTCGGCTCGTCGAAGAAGATGATCTCCGGTTCGTCGGCGATGGCGCGGGCAAGGCCGACGCGCTTCTGCATGCCGCCCGACAGCTCTGCCGGCGACAGCTCCGCCACGTCGGGAGTGAGGCCGACGGCGCCCAGCTTGGCGACCGCGATCTCCTTGGCCTGGGCACGCGGCATATGCTCGCCCTGGATCAGGCCGAAGGCGACATTCTCCCAGACCGTCAGGCTGTCGAACAGGGCAGCGCCCTGGAACAGCATGCCGAACTTGTGCAGCATCTTCTCGCGCTCGCGCGAGCGCAGCCGGGTCGTCTCGACGCCATCGACCTGGATCGATCCGGAATCCGGCGTCAGCAGGCCAAGGATGCTTTTCAGCATCACCGACTTGCCGGTGCCCGACCCGCCGATGACGACCAGCGACTCGCCCTTCGCCACCTCCAGATCGATGCCGTTCAGCACCTTCTTCGGGCCGAAATGCTTATAGACGTTCTTGAGCGCGATCTTGGGAACGGTCATTTGATGGCGCTCACTTGGTCGAGAAGAAGAGGCCGGTGATGAGGTAGTTCCACACCAGGATCATGATCGAGGCCGACACAACCGCATTGGTGGTCGCAGCACCCACGCCCTGGGCGCCGCCCTTGGAGTGGTAGCCGTGGTAGCAGCCCATCAGCGCGATCAGGAAGCCGAAGATCGCCGCCTTCACCAGACCGGAGATGACGTCGACCGGTTGCAGGAATTCCCAGGTGCGGTTGATGTAGCTGGCCGCGTTGAAGTCGAGCCGGTAGACGCCGACCAGGAAGCCGCCGAACACGCCGATGATATCGGCGACGACCACCAGCAGCGGCACCATGGTCAGGCCGGCGATCAGCCGCGGCGCCACCAGATACTTGTACGGATTGGTGGACAGCGTGGAGAGGGCGTCGATCTGCTCGGTCACCCGCATGGTGCCGATCTCGGCGGCCATGGCGGCGCCGATGCGGCCCGCGACCATCAGGCCGGCCAGCACCGGCCCCAGCTCGCGGGTGATCGACAGCACGACGACGGTGGCGATGGCGCCTTCCGCCTGGAAGCGGGAGAAGCCGCTGTAGCTTTGCAGGGCCAGCACCATGCCGGTGAACAGCGCCGTCAGCCCGACCACCGGCAGCGAGTAATAGCCGATGTCGATCATCTGCCGCAGGATCTGCCGTGGATAGAACGGCGGCCGCACGCAGTGCGACAGGGCGGATCCGGTGAACAGGGCAAGGCGTCCGGTCGCTTCCAGGAAGATCAGGAAGGCCCGGCCGGTGGCGGCGAGGAAACCCATCAGTCGGCCCGCATCCTTGGTTAGAGACTCATTTGGGCGATGCGGTCATAGCACCGATGAGCGCCAAGGTCATCCTTGGACTTTGCAATGGTGGGCGGAGTTGGTCGTCGCGGTCGCGGGAGCGTTCGGTTGTATCTGGCAACGACGACACGGATGTCACGGATTAAAACACGGATGTCACGGATATCGCTTCGGCCAGTCACACCCTTCCAGGCAAAGCAGCCAACTGATCAAGTAAAATAAAAATCCGTGTAATCCGTGTCTAAATCCGTGACATCCGTGTAAATCTTGCCAGACGAGGCTGCGCGCCGGCAAGGCGCCACAGCTTATTTACTCTCCGCTCACATAAACCCGGTGATAGCGCTGGCCGAGCGAGGTCAGCACTTCGTAGCCGATGGTCCCGGCCTCCGCCGCCACCGTGTCGACCGGGCGGCTGGGGCCGATCAGCTCGACCATGCGGCCGGCCTGCGCCACGTTCTCCGGCAGGCCGGTCACGTCGATGGTGATGAGGTCCATCGAGATCCGCCCGACGATGGGGGCGGCGACGCCATCGACGAAGACATGCCCCTTGCCGCTCAGCGAGCGCAGATAGCCGTCGGCATAGCCGACGCCGATGGTGGCGATCCGCGCCGGCCCGGTGACCTTATGGGCGGCGCCATAGCCGACCGTCATCGGTGCCGAGCAGTTGCGCACCTGCAGGAGCCGCGCATCCAGCCGCACCGTGCCGCGCATCGGGTTGGGCAGATGCGGCGTCGGGTTCACGCCATAGAGCGCGCAGCCCGGCCGGGCGAGGTCGAAGTGATGGTCCGCGCCGTGGAAGATGCCCGACGAATTGGCGAAGCTGGCCTTCGCCTTCGGCAGCCGGGCGAGCGCGCTGCGGAACCGCTCCAGCTGCTCCCCGGTCATCGGGTTGTCGAACTCGTCGGCGCAGGCGAGGTGCGTCATCCAATAGCGGACGTTGATGCCCTCCAGCCAGTCCGGATGGCCGGCCAGCTCGTCCAGCTCGTCGGGGCCGAGCCCCAGCCGGTTCATGCCGGTGTCGATGTGGATCACCGCCGGCAACACCTCGCCGCGCGAGGCCGTGAAGGCCCGCCACGCCGCGATCTCGCCCAGATGGTTCAGCACCGGCAGGATGCGCCCGGCGATGAACTCGCCCTCATAACCCGGCGGCAGCCCGCCCAGCGAGAAGACCTGCGCCTCGGGCGCCACGGGCTCCAGCGCGCGGCGGACGGCCAGCGCCTCCTCCAGCTGGGCGACGACGAAGGTCCGGCAGCCGGCGGCGGCCAGGGCCGGCACCACCCGCGCCGCCCCCAGCCCATAGGCGTCGGCCTTGACCACGGCGGAACACTCCGCCGGGGCCACCCGGTCGCGCAGCTGCGTCCAGTTGGCGACGACGGCGCCGACATCCACGGTGAGGATCGCGCCGGCGCGCGGGGTCTGGTCGCTGGTCACTCTGGTCACTCGTCGGTCTGGTGGTGCTGGTCGAGATCGCCGAACTTGGTGAACTGGCCGTCGAAGTAGAGACGGACGGTGCCGATCGGACCGTGACGCTGCTTGGCGATGATCACCTCGGCGGTGTTGTGCACCTCGCCGAGACGCTGCTGCCAGCGCTGGTAACGGTCGTTGAACTTGTCGTCGCTCTCGTCGGGCCGGCGCGAGGGCTCGGCGCGCTCAAGATAATACTGTTCGCGGAAAACGAACATCACGACGTCGGCGTCCTGCTCGATCGAGCCCGATTCGCGAAGGTCGGCCAGCTGCGGGCGCTTGTCCTCGCGCAGTTCCACGGCACGGCTCAGCTGCGACAGCGCCACCACCGGCACGTCCAGCTCCTTGGCGATGGCCTTCAGGCCGCGGGTGATCTCCGAGATTTCCTGCACCCGGTTCTCCGACCCGCGCGAGGACGAGCCGCGCAGCAGCTGGAGATAGTCGACCACCACCATGCTAAGGCCCGAGGTCCGCTTCAGCCGGCGGCAGCGCGTGCGCACCGCGGCGACCGACAGGGCCGGCGTGTCGTCGACATAGAAGGGGCAGCGCGCCAGATCCTGGCTGGCCTGGACGAATTTCGGGAAATCGGTGTCGCGGATCTCGCCGCGGCGGATCTTGTCGCCGGGCACCTGCACCTCGTCGGCGAGGATACGGGTGGCCAGCTGTTCCGCCGACATTTCGAGAGAGAAGAAGCCGACCACGCCGCCTTCCTGGCCGGACGAGCGCATATGCGCCTTGGCGGCGTTGAAGGCGATGTTGGTGGCCAGTGCCGTCTTGCCCATCGAGGGACGCCCGGCGAGGATGATCAGGTCCGACGGATGCAGGCCGCCCAGCTTGCGGTCGATGTCGATCAGTCCGGTGGTGACGCCGGTGACGTGGCTGGAGCGGCGGAAGGCCACCTCCGCCGTGGCGATGGCATGCTTGACCGACTCGCCGAACGCCACGAAGCCGCCCTGCACGTCGCCGGTGGAGGCGAGGTCGAACAGCTGTTTCTCCGCCTCGCCGATCTGGTCGAGTGCCGTGATGTCGAGGTCGTGGCGGTACGCCTCGTTCACCATGTCGGTGCCGACCTCGATCAGCTGCCGGCGGATGAACAGGTCGTGGATGGTCTTGCCGTAATCGCCGGCGTTGACCACGGTGACGACGTTGGCAGCCAGCTCCGCCAGATAGGCGCTGCCGCCTTCGACCGCCAGTTCGGGATCGTTGTCGAACAACGATTTCAGCGTGACCGGATTCGCGATCTGGCCGCGGTCGATCATCTTGGTGATGGCGGCGAAGATGCGCTGGTGGGCCGGGTCGTAGAAATGCTCCGGCCGCAGGAACTCGCCGACCTTCTCATAGGCCTTGTTGTTGACCAGGATCGCGCCCAGCAGCGCCTGCTCCGCCTCTTCGTTGTTGGGAGGCGTGCGGTACTCGGCCGTTGGCTTGACCGCGGCGGAGGGGCGGGGATCGAACAGCGATGAGGTCTGGTTGCTCATGAAGGACACAATATCAGAAACAGAACGGGAACGCCCTGCGAAGGGTGGGAAACCCTCCACAAAAGCTGTGCACAGAAGTTATCCACAGGCTGGGAAGTCCGGGGATAACCGCGGGAAGGGCCGAGCTGCCCTTCAGAACTTCTTGGGCTGGGACGGGTGGGCGGCATCCGGCATCGCCTCCAGCGCTTCGAACACGCCGTCGACATGGTCGGCGACGCGGTAGAGGGCGGAACGGTCGATGCGGGCGAAGCCCTGGGCGACCATATGGTCGATCAACCCCAGCAGCGGGCGCCAATAGCCGTCGACGTCGGCGATGACGATCGGCTTGTCGTGCAACTGCAGCTGTTTCCAGGTCAGGATCTCGAAGGCCTCGTCCAGCGTGCCGAGACCGCCCGGCAGGATGACGAAGGCGTCGGCGCGCTCGACCATCATGCGCTTGCGGGTGTGCATACTGTCGACGACATGCAGTTCGGTCAGGCCGGTATGCTCGATTTCCGCCGACTGGATGTGTTCGGGAATGATGCCGACCACCTCGCCGCCGGCGGCGATGGCCGCATCGGCGGCGATGCCCATCAGCCCGACCCGGCCGCCGCCATAGACCATGCGGATGCCGCGGCGGGCCAGTCCGTCGCCCAGCGCATGGGCGGCTTCCTTGTAGACATCGGCGACGCGGCTGGATGCACCGCAATAGACGCAGACGGACGACAGGCTCTTCATCGCGGGTCAACCTTTCTCGCCACCGCCGCCCACCATGGGGCGGGGCGCAAACAATCCGGTGAAAGCCATGGAATATCGGGAGAGGGCGGCGCGTCAACAGCGGCACAGGCACCGTTAAACCAGGGCATCATCGGGAGGGACCACATGAGCAACCGCGTCGTCAATGTCCTTGCGGCGGCGTCCGTCGCCGGTCTGATGTTCGCACTGTTCGGCATGTCGGCCGGCACAGCCGGCGCCGCCGATCCGGCCTGGCAGGTGAAGGACCGGCAGCAGACGATGAAGAAGCTCGGCGGCGGAGTGGGCGCCGTCGCCAAATATGTGAAGAACGAGGGCGCCACCCTCGAAGACGCGGCCAAGGGGGCGGAGGCCGTGCTGGCGGTCTCCAGGATGGATCCGAAGGCGATCTTCCCCGAAGGCACCGCGGTGGGGGTGACCGACAGCGCCGCCAAGCCGGAGCTGTGGAAGAACTGGGCCGAGGCGCAGCGCTACTGGAGCGCCGTCCAGCCGGCGGCCGAGAAGCTGGACGCCGCGGTGAAGAGCGGCGACCGCACGCAGATCGCCCAGGCGCTGGGCGCGACAACCAAGACCTGCGGTAGCTGTCACGAGGACTTCCGCGTCAAGAAGAACTGACCGATGCGGCACGCCCTGACCGCTGCCGCCGCCGCATGGCTGCTGCCGTTCGCCGTTGCCTTCGCCGTATCGGGTGGGGGCGGCGGCGCGTTGGCCGCGGACACGGCACCGGCGGGCGGGGCGCCCGCCGGCGATCCGGTGACCCGCGGTGCCTATGTATTCCATGCCGCCGGCTGCCTCGGCTGCCACAGCAACGAGAAGGAGGGCGGGGCGCCGCTGGCCGGCGGGCGGGCGCTGGCGACGCCCTTCGGCACCTTCCACACCCCCAACATCACGCCGGATCCGGAAACCGGCATCGGCCGCTGGAGCGACGCCGACTTCATCCGCGCCTTCCGCGAGGGCGTGCGGCCCGACGGCGCCGCGCTGTTCCCCGCCTTTCCATATGCCAGCTATACGCGGATGACCGACCGCGACCTGCTGGACCTGAAGGCCTATCTGTTCAGCCGGCCGGCGGTTGCGGCGCCGAACAGGCCGCACGACCTGACGCCGCCCTTCTCCTGGCGCTTCCTGCTGCCGGTCTGGCAGTGGATGTATCTCAGCCCCGGCCCGGTGCCCGACGATCCGGCGAAGCCGCCGGCCTGGAACCGCGGGCGCTATCTGGTCGACGCGCTCGGCCATTGCGGCGAATGCCACAGCCCGCGCACCCTGATGGGCGGCATGGAGTCCGACCGCTATCTGGCCGGCAATCCGGACGGCCCGGACGGCGACACGGTGCCGGGGATCACCAGCGCCCGGAGCAAGGGCATCGGCGGCTGGTCCGACGGCGACCTGACCCTGCTGCTGGAGACCGGGCTGACCCCGGAAGGCGACGTTGTCGGCGGCGCCATGGGCGAGGTGGTGCGCAACAGCACCTCCAAGCTGACGGCCGAGGACCGTGCCGCCATCGCCGCCTATCTGAAGACCGTGCCGGCGAAGGAGTGAAAACCGCCGGCTCTTGCCGAAACCTGATCTTGCGGGGCAATCGAAGCCGTTCGGACGATGGAAATGGGCAAACGGCAGCATTCTTTTGGCACCTGTCCTTCTGCTATGGTTGCCCATCCTGCCGTGGTGGCGGGCCGCCGGATGGGTGCGCAGTGAAACGAAACGCGTTGTTCGCAGCTTTGGGCGTGGCTCTGATGTGTGGGGCGGCGGCGATTGCGCTGTGGCCGGCCGGGGGACCTGTGCAGACACCGACACCGGCTCCGGTTCCGGCGGCATCTGCTCCCGCCTCTCCCGTCTCTCCTCCCGCCGCGGTCCCGCCCGCAGCACCCGCGAAAGCGGCGGCGGCCCCTGCTCCCGCTCCCGCGGCGCCCAGCTTCGACGTGGTTCGGGTGGCGCCGGACGGGGCGACGGTGATGGCCGGCCGCGCGGCGCCGGGATCGCAGGTGACGGTTACCGACGGGGGAACGCCGGTCGCCACCGCCAAGGCCGACCAGCGTGGCGAATGGGTGATGCTGCCGGACAAGCCGCTGGCTCCCGGCACACGCGAACTGAACCTGACGGAGGCCCGCCCCGGGTCCGATGCGCCGGTTCCCGCCGACAAGGTGGTGGTGGTGATGGTGCCCGATCAGGCCGGCATCGCCCAGCCCGACACTGTCCGGTCCGGCACGGCCCAGGCTGCCGCGGCCGATTCGGCCGCGCAGGGCACCGCGGTGGCCGTGGCGGTTCCGCGCGACGGGCTGGCCGGCGCACCGGCATCCATGGGCGGCAGCTCGGTGCTGCAGGCCCCCCCGGTTCCCGCCAACGGCGCGCCGCCGCCGCCGGGCGGCGTGTCGGTGGAGACGATGGACTATGATCCCGCCGGCCGTGTGGCGCTGGGCGGGCGGGCGGCACCCAACAGTGCGGTGCAGCTTTATCTCGACAACATCCTGGTCGGCCGCGCCCACACCGATCCCAAGGGCGGCTGGCGCCTGATTCCCGAAAAACTGATCGATCCCGGCCTCTACACCCTGCGCGCCGATCAGGTCACCCAGTCCGGCAAGGTGGTGGCGCGGGCCGAGCTGCCGGTCCAGGTCTCCGCCATGCCGGCCGGGGCCACCGACGGGCGCAGCATCGTCGTCCAGCCCGGCAACAGCCTGTGGCGATTGGCGCGCCGCACCTATGGCGACGGCATGCTCTACACAACCATCTACACCGCCAACCGCGAGCAGATCCGCGATCCCGACCTGATCTATCCCGGCCAGATCTTCTCGCTGCCCCAGGTGAACTGATCCGCGAACTGATCTGTGAGCCGGTCCCCGGCTCAGTCCGGCGGCATACGGCCGATGGCGGCCCAGCCCAGCGGGGTCAGGCGCAGAACCTCCGGTCCCTCGCCGGCCGGATTGGTCTCCAGCGCCACCAGTTCCCGGTTCTCGAACCAGGCCCAGCGCGCCACCTCGGCGGTGGTGCCGGGCCAGCCGTCGGCAAGGCGCTTCAGCACCTCCAGGTCGGCCGACGCGATGGGGAATCGCGGCTTGGGCGTCAGCGGCTTCGCCGCCGAAGTCGGAGCGGCCGCCGGCAGGGGCGGGGCGTCGGCTCCGGCATGGGCACGGATCCAGTCGGTCTGGTAGCTGCGGAGCGCCTGTTCCAGCTCGCTCCGCGCCGCGTCAACCGGGCAGCGCAGATAGGCGTCCAGCAGGGCGTGCAGCGTGTTCTTTGCGTCGCTCATGGTCCGATTTTCCTAAAGGGCAGCTTGGCCGGAACGTCACCCCGCCGCGGCAGGGGTCACAGCCAGCCCGTCCGCCGGAAGCGGATATACAGGCCGGCGCAGACGGCGGCGATCACGGCAAGCACCGCCGGGTAGCCGTATCGCCAGTGAAGCTCCGGCATATGCTCGAAGTTCATGCCGTAGAGGCCGGCGATGGCCGTCGGCACGGCGAGGATGGCGGCCCAGGCGGCCAGCTTGCGCGTCACGTCGTTCTGCCTTGCGGCGGCCAGGATCATACTGGTTTCGAAGGCGAAGGACAGCACCTCGCGCAGCGATCCGATCTGTTCGTTGACGCGGATCACATGGTCCTGCACGTCGCGGTAATAGGGGCGGATCGCCGGGTCGATCATCGGCAGGTCGAAACGCTCCAGCCGCGAACAGACCTCCAGCAGGGGCGAGGCATTGCGGCGCAGCCGCTCCAGGTCACGGCGCAGCTGGTGGATGCGCTCGATCTCCGCCGTTCCGGGCGGGCGGGCGATCAGCTGGGCGTCCAACTCCTCCACCATCGCCGCCATCTGGTCGAGGACGGGAACATAGCAGTCCACCACATAGTCCATCACGGTGTAGACGACGAAATCCTCGCCATGCTTCAGCAGAGCGGGCGCGCTCTCGGCCCGCGCCCGCACCGGCGAATAGCTGCTCGACGCGCCATGCCGAACGGTGACGACATAGCCGCGCCCGGCGAAGACATGGGTTTCGCCCAGTTCCAGCTCCCCTTGCTCCAGCCGGGCGGTGCGCAGGACCATGAACAGGCTGTCGCCGTAGACCTCCACCTTCGGGCGCTGGTGGGCGTGCAGCGCGTCCTCCACCGCCAGTTCGTGCAGGCCGAACTGGCGCTTCACCTCCATCAGCAGCGCCTCGTCCGGTTCCCACAGTCCGATCCAGACAAAGTGGCTGTCCTTGGCCGCCCACGCTCCCGCCTCCGCGACCGGCACGTCGGCGATGCGCCGGCCGTCGCAATAGGCGGCGCTGGCGACGACCGCGTTGTGGGTTGGAAGGGGAGAAGGCGGCAGGGTCATGATTCGGAAAACCGGGCTTGGTGCGGCGCAGTGGCGCCACTCTAAAGAGGTTCCCCGGCAGCGTCGACGAATCCGGTGGCGTCGGCCGGGCGGACTGCGCATCCCGCGCGTTGACACTGCCAAGGACCGGTTTGCCAAGACCAAGTTCGGATCGGGAAGGGGAAGGACGATGTTCCAATCGGCGGCGCGCGGGATGTATCTGCTGGCGGCGGCGACGCTCAGCCTGTTCGCCCTGCTGTTCATCGGCCTGTCCGCCCTGACCGTCGTGGAAGGGATGGTGGCGTTGGACAGCCACGCGCTGACCTCGGCCATGCTGGAAGGGGTCGGGATGATCGTGCTGGCCATCGCCGTCTTCGAGATCGCCAAATACCTCTACGAGGAGGAGATCGTCCGCGAACGCGAGCTGCGCCGCGCCGACGAGGCCCGCCGCACCCTGACCAAATTCCTGACCACGATCATCATCGCCGCCAGCCTGGAAGGGCTGGTCCTGGTGTTCGAGGCGCGCACCAGCGAGATTTCCGCCATCGTCTATCCGGTGATGCTGCTGGGGGTGGTCACGCTGCTGGTCGTCGGGCTGGGCGCCTTCCAATGGCTGGCGCGCAAGGCCGAGAGCATCCATGTCGATCCCGCCGCCTCGGAAGCGGACGAGGCGGAGGAAAGCAAGCGCGGGGAAGACGGCGGAAATGCCGAGGCATAGGCCGACGAGACGGGACAAGCAGCCGCAGCGTCCGCCTTTTGCCATCATTGACCCGCCCATGCCGCCTGCGCCAATCTTGCCTGTATCCAAGGTGGTACAGGGAGATGGGACATGGCCCGCAATACGGGCAACTACAGGGCCGTCTACGGGTTCCCGGAGTCGGCGGACGCGGCACGGCGGCTGGCCCAGGCGCTGGACATTCCCTGCCATATTGCCGATCTGCACCGCTTTCCCGACGGCGAGAGCCTGGTCCGCCTGCCCGAACCGGTGGAACGCGCCATCGTCTACCGCTCGCTCGACCGCCCGAACGACAAGCTGGTAGAGCTGACGCTCGCCTCCTCCGTGCTGCGGCGCCAGGGGGCGACCGATCTCTGCCTGGTGGCGCCCTACATGGCCTATATGCGCCAGGACGCCATCTTCAAGCCGGGCGAACCGGTCAGCCAGACGGTGGTGGGGGAGTGGCTCGGCCGCTGCTTCGACCGGTTCGTCTGCGTCGAGCCGCACCTGCACCGCACCCACACGCTGGACGAGGTGTTCGTCGGCCGCCCCGCCATCGCGCTGAGCGGTGCGGCACCGATCGCCGACCATCTGCGCGCCGCCGGGGTCAAGCCCGGCACGGTGATCGTCGGTCCCGACGAGGAGTCCGCCCCGCTGGTGGAGGCGGTGGCCGGTCCGCTCGGCCTGACCGGCGTGGTCGGGCGCAAGGAACGGCGCGGCGACCGCGACGTGACGGTGGCGCTGCCGCCCGATGCGCCGATCCATGACCGCCCGGTGGTGATCGTCGACGACGTCATCAGCTCCGGCGAGACGATCTTCTCCTGCGCGCGGGCTGCGCGGGTGCTGGGGGCCGACACGGTGCGGGTCTATGGCGTCCATGCCCTGTTCAACGACACCGTCGCCGGGCGTTTCGCGGCGGAAGGTCTCGGCCGTCCGCTGTCCTGCGATGGCGTGCCGCACCCGTCCAACGCCCTGCCCCTCGATGGCCTGATCGCCGAAGCCATCCAGTCATTCGCAGGCGAATGAAATTCGCCCGGAATAATATCCCTGTATTCAGTTCGGTGTTGCAATGATCCCTGATTTGCGGGCAGGCGCGACCATTATGTGCAGCCTGCAGCCGTTCCTTCAATCGTTAAGGGGCTGTCCTGGGTTGCGCTTTGCGACAATTGTCATATAACTGCCGCCAAGAATAAGGCGGTCCGGCGCTTACTGCGCGTATGCCGCATCATTGGCGTGGGTGGTCGAGATGGCGGCTGACGGGCGGAATCCAGGTGCGGAGGCGGAATTCTTCGGGCTGGAGGCGGAGGAACGCGGCCTGTTGGCCAGCATGGGCCGGCTGATCGACCGCAGCCTGCCGGACCTGTCGGAGCGCTTCTACGCCCATCTGTCGCACTGGCCGGAAACCCGCAAGCTGTTGGACGCCCATGGCGACCTGCCCCGGTTGAAGCGGCGGCAGGCCGAACACTGGCGCCTGATGTTCCAGGACGCCGGTTCGCCCGCGCACGAGGCCCGATGCCGGGCGGCCGGGGAGGCGCATCGGCGCATCGGGCTGGAGCCGTCCTGGTACATCGGCGCCTATGGTGTCGTGCTGAGCGACCTGCTGGCCCTGGTGCAGGGCGCGCTGCGCTGGCGTTCGGCCACGGCACGGCGGGCTGCGGCCGCGGTGGCGCGCGCCGTGGCCTTCGACATGGACCGGACCCTGGCGGGCTACGGCCTGTCGGCGGGCGGGACCGCCGATGGCACAGGAAGCGGGCGGTCGCTGGGCGGCTTCGCCGCAGCGCTGATGGACCGGACCATCGACGCGGCGATCGCCATCAACGATGCGGCGGTCGCCAATGCCGAGATGGTCGGGCAACTGCGCGCGGTCGATCAGGAATCCCAGGGCATCGCCGCCGCGACCGAGGAGACGGTGACCGGCATCCAGGAGATCTGGGCGCGCAGCCGCGATGTCACGGCGCTGGCCGGGGAGGCGCGGTCGGTGACCGCCGACGGCGGCCAAACCGTGGAGCAGGCGGTCGCCCGGATGGAACAGATCGCCACTGCGGTCGAAGGGGCGGCGACGCGGGTCGGCGAGTTGTCGGTCGCCTCCGAACGCATCGCGGAGATCGTCTCCACCATCGAGGCGATCGCCAAGCAGACCAACCTACTGGCCCTGAACGCCACCATCGAGGCGGCGCGGGCCGGCGAGGCCGGCAAGGGCTTCGCCGTGGTGGCGAGCGAAGTCAAGAACCTGTCCAACCAGACCGCCCGCGCGACCGAGGACATCCGCCTGCGCATCGACGCCCTGAAATCGGAAATGGGCGCCATCGTCGCGTCGATGGAGGACGGCACCCGCGCCGTCGCGGCCGGTCAGCAGGCGATCCGCGACGTCAGCGAGCGCATGGCCGACATCGGCGACCATATCGCCCGCACCGAACAGCGCATGTCCGACATCACCAGCATCCTGACCCAGCAGTCCGCCGCGGCCAACCAGGTTGCCGCCGGCACCGCGCGCATCGCCGAAAGCAGCGCGGCCAACAGCGCCGCCATCCTGCGCAGCGTCCAGGCGACGCGCGGCGTGGAGGCCCTGCTGGGCAGCCAGCTGGGCCAGCTGATGGAACAGGACATCCCCGGCAAGATCGTGAAGATCGCCAAGGTCGACCACGTCATCTGGAAGAAGCGGCTGGCCGACATGCTGGTCGGGCTGGAGACCCTGCGCCCCGACGAACTGGCGAGCCATGAGGCCTGCCGGCTGGGCAAATGGTATTACGGCCCGTCCTCGATGGGCTACCGCTCCCATTCCGCCTTCGTCGGGCTGGAGACGCCGCACCGGAAGGTGCACGACCACGGCAAGGCGGCCGCCCGAGCCTTCGCGGCCGGCGACATGGACCGGGCACTGGCCGAGGTGGCGGAGGTCGAGCGTGCGTCCAAGGACGTCATCGAGCTGCTCGACGCGCTCGACAAGGCCGGGTTGGAGAACGGTCCGACACCGGTTGCCGCCGTCGGGTTTTGAAGGCGGGTTCTGACGGGTTGGTAACACTAACGATCGGGGCGGACTCTGGTGTAGGCTGACCGACATAGGCGGGGCGGGCAGGATCGGCCCGGCTGGGATGTGCGAGGACGAGCCTTTGAGCGGAGGGGTGTGATGTCGAAGGTGACGGACGTCGTGCTTCGGATGTCCCGGAAACTGACGGAAGACATCGCCGCCCTGGGTCGGCTGCGCGCTGCCGGAAAGCCGAAGACCTTTCCGCGCTTCCGCGAGATCCGGGCGGCCTATCTGGACATCCAGGGCCTGATCTTCTCGATCCAGGAACGGCTGGAGGCTGCCGGGAAGGAGCTGCCGCCGAATTTTCCGCAATGGGTTCTCCGGCAGAAGCTGAGCGCAATCGCCATCTTCACCGATATCAGCCATTCCTTCGTCAGCGATCCGCCGCTGGCGCTGACGTCTTCGCTGGGCGCTTTCGATGTGCTGGTGGCGGAGCAGAAGGCCTTCAACGAAACCCTGCACACCTTCGACACGATGCTGATGGAAGCGGGCATCGATGACAAGACCGCCGACGAGCTCGACGCGACCCGCAACAAGATCGAGCAGATCCTGGGCATGATCGAAACGCTGCTGCTGACCAGCCCCAAGATTCTCGAGGAGTTCTGATGGCGGAACCGGCGGCAGATCCCGCAGCCGACCGACTTTTGGACCGCCCGCCGGCCATTCCTCCGGATACCTCCTTCCGTCGCTTCCTACGCAACCTGCCATTGCCGATCGCCATACCCTTTCTGGCTTTGATTGCCGGATGCGGCCTGTCCGCGCTGGCGATGCAGCAATCCGATCGGCTGCTGACCCGCGAGGAGGAGCATCGCTTCGCGACGCGGGTCGAGGAGATTCACGGCCAGCTGACCGACCGGCTGCAGATCCACACGCAGGTGGCCCGCAGCGCGGCGTCCCTGGTGATGACCTTCCCTGACCTGCATTGGACCCAGTGGAACCGGTTCGTCGAAGCGCTCGACACGCCACGGCGATTTCCCGGCATCATCTCCGTTGCCTATGCCCGCGCCGTGCCGGCCGGCCGCTCCGGCGATCTGGTGGAATCGATGCGGGCGGCCGGCCTGACGAATTTCCGCATCTGGCCCGAGGCGGTCGGCACGGACCGGGTCGTCACCATCTTCGCCGCCCCGGTCGACGCTGCGAACGTGCGGGCAATCGGTTTCGACATGATGTCCGATGCCGCGCGGCGATCCACCATCGAGCGGGCGCGCGACAGCGGCGACCCGGCCGCCACCCGTGCGATCACGCTGAAGATCGACGAGGCGGCAGGGGCGAAACCTGCCTTCATCCTCTACCAGGCGACCTATCGCGGCGATCCGCAGCCGCCGTCTCTGGAGGCGCGGCAGGCCTCATTCACCGGCGTCGTGGTGGTCCCGGTCCGCATCGGTCCTCTGGTGGACGGGCTGGTCGACGAAAAGCAGCCGGATGCCGGAATCGAGATCTATGACCTGCCGCCGGCCGAGGCGAAGTTCCCGCTCTACCGCAGCCCGCGTTCGCTGGAATCCGTAGCGTCGATCAGCCTGATTCGGGAACTGCCGGTCGGCGGCCGGGTCTGGACGGTGCGCTACGACTACCTGCCCGCCGGGGTGCTGAGCGCGCATGACTGGGTGCCGGGGGCGCTGCTGGCCGGCGGGATCGCGCTCAGCATCGCTCTGTCGCTGATCCTGCGCATGATGCTGGCGACCCATTCCCGTGCGGTCGATCTGGCCGGGGAGAGGACGGCCTCGTTGCGCCTGCAGGAGGCTGAACGGCAGCAGCTGTTCACCCAGGCACCGCTGGGGATCGCGCTGATCGGCACCGATGGACTCCTGAAGGACTGCAACCCGGCCTTTGCCGCCGCCGCGGGGCTGTCGCGGGAGGAGATGCCCGGTGCCGACTTGCGGCTTCGCTTCGGCGATCAGGCGTCCGTCTTCGCGCTGGAAGCGGCGCTGCATGGGGAAAGCGGCAAACTCGAATCCGACCAGCCGCTGCTGCTGGGCGGGCGGCGCAGCCATTTCAGCCTGCATTTCCAGCCCGTCACCCTGGCGGGAGAGCTGAAATTCGTTCTGGCCTTCGCCGAGGACATCGGCGAGAAGCGGCGGGCGGAGCAGCATATCCAGTATCTGGCGCATTTCGATGCGCTGACCGGCCTGCCCAACCGTGTCCTGCTGTTCGACCGCATCGCCCAGGCGCTGCGCGAGGCGCGGCGCGAGGGCAGCAAGGTGGCGGTGCTGTTCATCGACCTCGACCGTTTCAAGGTGATCAACGACAGCCTGGGGCACAGCTTCGGCGACGAGGTGCTGCGGTCGGTGGCGCGGCGGCTGCAGGCGGGATTGCGGGAATCGGACACGGTCGGGCGGCTGGGCGGCGACGAGTTCCTGATCGTGCTGCGCCGCGTGACCGAACCGGAGGATGCGGCGCGCGTGGCGGAGAAGGTGGTGGCGCATCTGGCCAGCCCCTTCACCGTCGGCGGCCAGAATTTCGTGGTGACGCCCAGCATCGGCATCAGCCTGTACCCCGACGATGCCGACGACCCGGAAGGGCTGATCCGCTGCGCCGACATCGCCATGTACCATGCCAAGGAGCAGGGACGGAACGGCTTCCGCTTCGTCACCAGGGAGATGGGCGCCAGATCGCGCGAGCGGATGGATTTGGAGGGCAGCCTGCGCAAGGCCATCCGCGAGGGCCAGCTGTTCCTGGTCTATCAGCCGCAGGTCGACACCCTGACCGGCCGCATCGTCGGGCTGGAGGCGCTGATCCGCTGGCGCCACCCGGAGGAGGGGCTGATCATGCCCGGCCGTTTCCTGCCGGTGGCTGAGGAGACCGGGCTGGTGCTGGCGATGGGCGACTGGGTGCTGTTCGAGGCCTGTTCCCAGATCCGCCGCTGGCGCTCGCGCTTCGACCTGTCGATCCCGGTGGCGGTCAACGTATCCGGGGCCCAGTTCCGCGACGGGCAGCTGCCGGCCAAGGTCGCCCGCGCGCTGGACGCCAATGGCCTGAGCGGGCCGGAGCTGGAGGTCGAAGTGACCGAAAGCACCCTGATCGACGACGTCGAATCGGCGGCGGCGACGCTGGGGGCGCTGAAGCAGCGCGGCGTGCTGATCGCGCTGGACGATTTCGGCACCGGCTATTCCAGCCTCAGCTACCTGCACCGGCTGCCGATCGACAAGCTGAAGATCGACCGCTCCTTCATCCACGACCTGTCGACCGGCGCCAGCGACGTCTCCGTCCCGCGCGCCATCGTCGGGCTGGGCCGAAGCCTGGGCCTGTCGGTCATCGCCGAGGGGGTGGAGACGCAGGAACAGTTGCAGTTGCTGCGCGATCTCTCCTGCGAGAGCTATCAGGGATTCCTGTTCAGCCGTCCCGTCCCGGCCGAGGAGGTGGAGCGGCTGCTGGACCGGCAGGGCGCCGTCCATGCGGTGGCGGCGGGATGAGGTGTGATCGGTCCCTTATTTGACTTTATACTTATTCACATGATGCTCACTGTCACTTTTATCAAAGATGGTATTATCCTTGTTTGCCGCAGTAAGATTGGCTTGATGCATTTTGCATTCCTTGAATGTGGCGTCGGATAGGTTTGAATTGCTCATCTTCGCTTTGTTTAGATTGACGGCCATGAATTTTGCGCGTCGGGCTTGCATTCTATGAAGTTTGGCGCCTTCCCAATTTCCTTTGATGATGAAGGCATCAGACAGATCGATATCGTGAAGCTTTGCTTCTTGTGCGTTGCACTCCTTGAGGGAAGCATGGTTCATGGAAACCATTTCAAGTATATTCGATGCGAAGTCGAATCCGCTTATCTCAGAATATGAAAACTTCGTTCCTCGGAATTTGTTACCCCTCAATTCGTCGGCGAGCAGAGTACACCCAGTCAGATCGGTATTCAGGAAATTACAGTCTATGATCCGCGCTTTTATGAATCTGCAACGGGCCATGAGGCCGTGGCTGAAGTCCACTTCCTGAAGATCAGCGTTATGAAAATTAGCCTGATACAGGTCAGCTCCGATGAAGGAGACATTATGGAGTTTTGCTTTGATGAAATTTACGTACTGCACCTTGCATTCATGAAAGGTGGTGCCGCTGAGATCGGATCCAAAAAAATTGACGAACGAGTAATCTCCGCGGGAAAGGCGAAGCTTCTTTAGGTCGCAATTGGAGAGATCTATAAGAATATTTTTATCGTTCTTGCGATTCCGGCGGCCTATGACCTTAAGTATGAGTGAGACATCCCTTCGGCCCGAATCGTCCTTGGCCGGCGACCGGTCTTCGTCAATGAAGGTGGCACCGGGTTTGTGCTTTATCTTGGAATGTTCCCGCACAAAATCCGCCAAATGTTCGAAGACTGTCCCATGGTCGCGCGGACTGTCCAGGGCGACGCGTTCCAGCGCGTAGATGGCGCCCAGCCGGACTTGTAGTTTTTCGCTTCCAAGTTGTTCGACTGCTTTTGCAAGCCGGTCGGTTATCTTCCCGTCATTTGCAATACGCGCCTGCTCTAACGCCGCGTCTGACGAACGCTTCGCAGCATTCGATGATCGCCATGAAAACAATATTCCGACCAGTCCCAGAATGCTCAATGCTACGGTGAATGCGTCTTTGTTCTTTGAAACATAAGCAACGGCATTGGTTAGGTCTTCGATCATTCGTTCGGCTTTTCTGTTTTTAGGTGCGAGGAAAATTTATTCGGGAAAAGCTTGACAATCCAGACAGGCGTTCTTTATTAACAAAGTTGCAGCGCCACCCGCAAGCCTCTCGTAGCTCAGCGGTTAGAGCGCACGACACGTCGTTTTACGACGGCGGGTCGTGAGGCGCGGGTTCAAGTCCCGCCGGGGGGCGCTGCCTATCCCTTCAAACCTTATTTTATCAACCCCAGCGTCGCCAGCGCCATCACCTGGGCCGATTGCACCATGTCGTCGATGCCTACCCATTCGTCGGGCTGGTGGGCGAGGTCGAGGATGCCGGGGCCGTAGGCGATACAGTCCTTCAGCTGCCCCACCCGCACCACATGCTTCTGGTCGTAGGTGCCGGGGGAGACGACATGCTGCGCCGGGCGGCCCAGCACCGTCTCGATGGCGGCGGCCACCGCCCGCACCACGGGGGCGTCGGCGTCGGTCATCGTCGGCAGGAAGGCCAGCACCTCGCGCAGCTCGTATTCGAAGCCGGGGCGGCTGCGGCGCAGATCCTCCAGGATGGCGACGATCTCGCCGCGGACCGTCTCGGGGTCCTCCTCGATCAGGTAGCGGCGGTCGATCACCATGCGGCAGCGGTCGGGCACCATCGGGCTGGGCAGGCCGTCATGGTCCTCGCGCTGACCGCCATGGATGGCGTTGATGTTGATGGTGGACTGGCGTGCCCCTTCCGGCACCACCGGCATGTCGGTGCGCTTGGCGGCGAGGCGGGGGATCAGCTCGGTCTCGATCCGGTGCAGCACGGCGCCCATGTGGCGCACCGCGCAGTTGCCGAGGAAAGGCATGGAGCCGTGGGCGACGCGGCCCTTGGTCTCGATCTCCGCCCACCAGACGCCGCGGTGGCCGATGCAGACGCGGTCGACATTCAGCGGCTCCGGAATGATGACGTGGTCGACCCTGGGCCGGGAGAAATAGCCGAGCTTGGCCAGATGGCCGACACCGCCGTAACCGCCGGATTCCTCGTCGACCGTACCGGAGATCTCCAGGGCGCCGGCGGTCAGCAGCCCTTCCTCCAGCAGCGATTCGACGGCGATGATCGAGGCGGCGATGCCGCCCTTCATGTCGCAGGCGCCGCGGCCATAGACCCGGCCGTTCGTCACCACCCCGCCGAAAGGATCGACGGTCCAGCCCTGACCGGCCGGCACCACGTCGATATGGCCGTTGAAATGGACGCAAGGGCCGGGCCGCGGCGCCTCGATGCGGGCGATGACGTTGGTGCGCGGATAGCGGTCGCTGTCGCCGGCCGCCCCCTCCGCGCGCACATACTCCACGGTGAAGCCGCGCGCCTTCAGCCGGCGGCCGATCAGCTCGGCGCAGTCGGTGTAGACGTCGCCGGGCGGGTTGACGGTGGGAATGCGGATCAATGCCTGGGTCAGCGCGACCAGATCGTCGCGCTTCGCTTCGATACGGCCGAACAGCTGGCTGGTGGCGGCGTCGGTGTCGGAGTGCATGGCCTCTCCCGCGGCAAGGACGTCATCAGTGTCACCCCAAGCGGATGGTCCGTCCACCCCGCCTTTCGGGACGCGGTCTTGTGCGGTGCACTTTCCCGGACCGGCCGGGACCGCTACAGTCGCCGCACCCCTCAGTGGAGAGTCCTTGTCATGTCCGTCACGCATCCCGTCGGGCTGAGCGCCCCGACCCTGGCCGATCCGGTGATCGCCGAAATCGCGGCACGCTTCGTCGCCGCCCGCCGCGGCGCCACCGGCCTCGCCGACTTCCCCGGCCCGCTGCCCGCCGATCTCGCCACCGCCTACGCCATCCAGGCGACGGCGACCGCAGCCTGGCCCGACGAGGTCGTTGGCTGGAAGGTGGCGCGGGTTCCCCCGGCCCTGGAGGAGACGCTCGGTGCCATGCGCTACATCGGCCCGATCTTTGCCGGCACGGTGGTGACCGCCGATGGCGGACCGTTGAGCTTCCCGGTCATTCCCGGCGGCTTCGGCGCGGTTGAGGCGGAGTTCGCGGTGCGCATCGCCGCCGACGCTCCGGCCGACAAGCTGGACTACAGCCCGGCTGAGGCGGCGGCCTTCATCGCCGCCATCCATGCCGTGATCGAGGTGGCCGGCGGTCCGCTGGCCCCGGTCAATGAGCTGGGGCCGACCGCCTCGACCGCTGTTTTCGGCAACAACACAGGCCTGATCGTCGGCGAGGAGATCGTCGGCGCCGTCGAGGGAGCCGACGCTCTGCGGGCCGAGGTGCTGATCGACGGCCAGAGCGTGGGCGTCGGCAGCAGCGCCAAGCTGCCGGGCGGCATCCCGGCGGCGCTGGCGGTGGCGCTGGGCATGGCGGCGCGGCTCGGCCGGCCGCTGAAGGCGGGGCAGTTGGTGTCCACCGGCGCCCTGACCGGCGTGCATTCCATCGCCATCGGCCAGCAGGCGCGGATCGCCTTTACCGGCCTTGCTCCGATGGGCGGCTCCGCCGTCGCGGCGACGCCCACCGCCTGACCGTCCGGAGGCTTCATCGTCAGCATCGCGGATCGTGCAATCCTGGGTGCGGCGGAGGGCATGACCGTCCGCCGCCTTGGCGCGAGCCAAACGGGAGAGGGAGTGCTTGAATGGCGTTCCCTCTCCCGTCACCGGATCCAACGCCTTGTCCCAGACCAGCGCATCCCAGGCCAGCCTGCCGTCCGCCAGCCTGCCGTCCGATGGCGCCGCCGCGGTGTCCGTCCTGCCGCCGGTCCAGCTTCTGGCCGGGCTCGGGCTTGCCGTGGCGGGGGTGGTGGCCTTTTCCCTGCGGCCGGTCATCATCAAGCTGGCCTACCGCTACAATGTCGATCCGGTGACGTTGATCATGCTGCGCATGGTCTTCGCGCTGCCCTTCTTCCTCGGCATGGCACTGTGGTCGGGCTCCCGAAAAGGAGAGCGTGCGTCGATTGCCGGCCGTGACCTTGCCCTGACCATCGGGCTTGGCGTCACCGGCTATTACGCCGCCAGCTTCTGCGATTTCCTGGGGCTGCGTTATGTCTCGGCCGGGATGGGGCGGCTGCTGCTGTTCCTCTACCCGACCATCGTGGTGGTGCTGTCGGCCATGTTCCTGGGCAAGCGGATCGGCCTGCGCGAGGTGGCGGCGCTGGTCGTCTCCTATGCCGGCGTCGCGCTGGTGGTGTGGTCGGAGATCGGGACCGGCCATCCCAATTTCATGGCCGGGGCCGCGCTGGTCTTCATGGGGGCCTTCCTCTATTCGGTCTATCTGGTCGGCAGCAGCCGGGTGGTGCAGCGGATCGGGTCCATGCGCTTCACCGCCTATGCGATGACGGCGGCCTGCCTGTGCTGCATCCTGCAATTCGCCGTACTGCGGCCCTTGTCGGCGCTGGACCTGCCGCTGCCGGTCTATGGCCTGTCGGCCGTGATGGCGGTGGTCTGCACGGTGCTGCCCGTGCTGATGACGGCGGAGGCGTTGCGGCGGGTCGGCCCCAATCTGGTGGCGCTGAGCGGCGCCATCGGCCCGGTGGCCGCCGCCGTCTTCGGCTATCTGGTGCTGGCCGAGCCGATGGGCTGGCTGCAACTGGCTGGTGCCGCCCTGACGGTGGCCGGTGTCATGATCATCACGCTGTGGAAGACCGCCTGAGGCCCGCCTTTCGGGCATCGGCGGCGCCTGTCAACCGGTCGAGGCTGACCGCCCTGCCGGTCCCAGCCGGCGGCGGCATGCTCTTTCCTTCGAGGCGGGGGGACGACAGTCAGGCCTCCTCCCTCCGGCGGGCCAATGATCCCGGAGCGACCGATTCCGCATGCTTCAGGGTGTAGAGTCTCCATCATCCCTCCCCATGCGACAGGTGGCAGGGGGGATTTCCTTCAATCCGGGACTGGTTTCGATCTGCAGGCTTGCAATTCCTATCATGACGCGGTCCCGAGAAAACCAGCGGTATCTTGCTGCTCGAGCCGGAGTTGGAAAATTAGTTTTCTAACTAAGATAGAGATAAATTGGATTTTAGCTCCGATTTATATAAGGAAAAATTGTCCGCACACGCAATTTATGGTAATCCTACGCGTCGATGAATTTCCTATAAGAGGTTTGAAATGACGGATATTCTTGTGAATGGCACAACGCAATTCTCGCAGTACGAGCCGCAATCGGCGATCGCGGCGGATGGAAGCTATGTTGTCGTTTGGACGCAATTGGGAGAGAACAACACATATACAATATTTGCCAGGAGATTCAGTGCTGCCGGATCGCCAATTGGAAACGAATTTCAAGTAAATGACGTTTCATATGCACAGCAGATCTCGCCCGCTGTCTCCATGAATGATAGCGGGGAATTTGTTGTCAGCTGGACCGCCCAGGCGACGGTAAACGGGACCAATGAAATATTTGCAAGAAGATTCAATGCGTCCGGTGTTCCGGTTGGTACCGATTTCCGGGTGAACACCTATGTGCAAGACATGCAAATGCAACCTCATGTCTCGATGAACAACCTTGGCCAGTTTGTCGTTGTCTGGTCCTCCATGGAACAGGATGGAGACGGCTTCGGAGTTTATGGGCAGAGATACAACAGTGACGGAACACCATCGGGTGTAGAGTTCAGAGTCAATGTCAGAACCGGCGTAGAAGATTCTGTCATCAAGGGAGATCATCAGAATTTTTCGCGGGTTGCCATAAGGGAGGATGGATCATTTGTCGTCACATGGTCCTCGACGGAAAATACCACTATCAATAACAATGCAGCAGATATATATGTAAGGGTTTACAATGCAAACGGAACTCCTGCCACCGGCGATATTCTTGTAAACACCTACACTTCAAATTCCCAAATGGTGAGCGATGTTGCCACTGACGCGAATGGCAATTTCGTGATCACCTGGACGTCTGGTAATCTCAATAAAAACGGTGTGTGGATTCCCGCTCAAGACGGATCGCAGTCAAGCATCTATGCGCAGCGTTTTCTCGCCAATGGGACAAAGATCGGCTCGGAGTTCAAGGTCAATACCTATTCGACCGATTCGCAGGCTGCTGCCAAGGTGGCCATGGCTCCGACTGGAGAGTTCATTGTCACATGGGCGTCGCGATACCAGGATGGCAGTGGCTTTGGTGTCTACGCGCAGCGATTCGATGCCAATGGAAACAAATTTGGCAGTGAATTCCGTCTGAACGATTATACGAACAATGATCAGACATCGCCCAGTATTGCAATGAATTCATTGAACGACTTTGTCGTGACATGGCAATCGAACGGGCAGGACGGAGACAAGAATGGGGTATACGCAAAGAAATACTTCACAGGTATCGACATCGAACCGCTGTCCGCGGTGAAGGAGGAAGGGAACAGCGGAGTCACATCGTTTTCGTTCGTCATCAAGCGCTATGGCGAACTGAATGGGGCTGCGACCGTTTCCTATGGCGTTGTGGGTGGAGGCGTCGATGCAACCGATTTCGGCGGCGCCTTGCCTGCGGGGCAGGTGTCTTTTGCAGCAGGGGAGGTTTCCAAGACGATCACCATCGACGTGGCGGGAGATACGTCTCTGGAATCCGACGAGACATTCGTCGTCAAACTTCTCAACGCCTCGGGTGCATCGCTGATCAAGGATCAGGCCGTGGGAGTTATCGTCAACGATGATTTCAACGTAATATATGGTACGCCCGGTAACGATCGAATCAATGGAACATCCTGGAACGACTCGATCATTGGGTTGGGCGGCGATGACTTGATGCGCGGCTTGTCGGGCAACGATATGTTCGATGGTGGCGATGGTTCGGATACGGTCGACTTTTCCCTGGCGGATGGGCCGGTCACAGTCGATTTGCGCAACGGAACGGCCTTCGGCGAAGGCAATGACCTGCTGGTCAGGGTTGAAAACATCATTGGAACTCCGTTCGACGACGTGTTTTCCGGCGACGCCGCCGCCAATCGTCTGACCGGTGGCGGCGGTGTGGACACCGTCAGCTATTCGGCGTCGCTGCAGGGCGTCGCCGTCAATCTGGTCACCGGCGTCAATATGGGGGGTGACGCCGAGGGCGATGTTCTGATCGAGATCCGCAACCTCATCGGATCCGGCTTCGCGGATACCCTAGTTGGCGATTTCGAAGCCAATCTGTTGAGTGGCGGCGGCGGAGTGGACAGCATTTACGGTGGATTCGGCGACGATACGCTGATCGGCGGCAGTGGTGCCGATCTTCTGGATGGGGGTGATGGAATAGATTTCGCCATATACAGCGCTTCCAGTAGCGGTGTCCGAATCAATCTCTATACCGGGGCAACGGTTGGCGGAGATGCCGATGGCGATGTTCTGACTGGCATCGAGAACCTGGTCGGCTCGTCGTTCGCGGATACGCTTTTTGGGGACGGCGGCGCGAATCTGCTGAATGGCGACGGCGGGAACGATGTTCTGAATGGCAATGCGGGCGCAGATACGCTCATCGGTGGATTGGGAGCCGATACCATGACAGGGGGTGCCGGAAACGACAGTTTCCGTTTCCTTTCCGCCGGAGCGGGTCAGGACGTGATCGCCGACTTCCTTCCGGGCACGGACATCGTCGAACTGGATTCTGCCGGTTTCGGATACCTGCCTTTGGGACAGCTGGATGCCAGCCGTTTTGCTGTAAATGCCGCAACGAACGCCAATCAGTCTCTCGTGTTCAACTCGTCCAATCGAACTCTGTACTTCGACGCGGACGGTTCCGGTTCCGGTTCCGCCATCGCAATAGCGAGCTTCGCAAATTCCAGCGTCACGGCCTCGAGCATCTTCGTAATCTGAGGGAGTTGAGTTTCTGCCGAGAAGGCACTTGAGGACCGCAAATTCCCGGCGATGCCGAGGCTATTGCCGGTTCCTTTAAAAGCTGCCCAGAAAACACCTTGCTTGGATCCGGTCATCCGCCGCAATGAAACGGCGGATGACCGATCTTCGAAGAGCGATCGAGCTCAGCGATACAGTCGCCAAAATCTATTCGTCATACGCCATCAGCGAGACGCTTGGCACGTCGATGCGGTCGCGGCCGTTCAGGAAGGTCAGTTCCACCAGGAAGGCGGCGGCGCGGACGTCGGCGCCGACCTGTCGCAACAGGTTGATGGCCGCCGCCATGGTGCCGCCGGTCGCCAGCAGGTCGTCCAGCACCACGACGCGCTGGCCGGGCTTCACCGCGTCCGCCTGAACCTCGATGGTGTCGGTGCCGTATTCCAGATCGTAGGAATGGGCGATCTTGTCGCCCGGCAGCTTGCCGTGCTTGCGCACCATGATGAAGCCGATGCCCAGCGTCAGCGCCAGCGGAGCGGCGACCAGGAAGCCGCGCGACTCGATCCCGACCAGAAGGTCCGGCTTGTGCGGGCGAACGGCGTCGGCCAGTTCGTCGATGGCGGCCTTCCAGGCGGCGCCGTTCGCCAGCAGCGGCGATACGTCGTAGAACAGGATGCCGGGCTTCGGGAAATCCGTGATGCCGCGGATGTGGTCTTTCAGGTTCATAGAGGATCGTGTCCGTAGAGGGTCCGGTGCCGGCTTGAAAAGCCGGGGCCGCAGCCCGGCACTTTAGCGGCTGCCCGCCTGCGCGAAAAGGCGCGATCGGACGCGATGGTGTGCGCCGGACATGGCCGCCGTGTCGCGCGGAGATGCCGCATGGGGTTGACCATCCGGCGGTGCTCGGCCACGTTCCACAAGAACCGGTCGGCCAGACGCACCGGGCGAAGTGCGGATGCGTGCGGCGGAACCTGTGGCTGAAACCTTGGCAAAGGACGGAACGGCGGCGGAGACGGCCCGGATCGATGCCGGGCCGCAGGACGGCGGGTGGCGGATCGGTGCCGCCGGACGCTGGACGCTTCATGCGGCCGGGGCGGCGTCGGACGCGCTGGACCGGGTGCGGAAGCCGCAGGCCGGTGCCGCCGTGCGGCTCGATCTCTCGCGGGTGGAGGCTCTCGACACCGTCGGCGCCTATCTGCTGAACCGCCTGGCCGACCGTCTCTCGGCGGAAGGGCATGCGGTGGAGATCGTCGGCCTGAAGCCGGAGCATGCCGCCCTGTTCGGCGCGGTGCGCGGTGCCGGCAAGGCGCCGCCCCATTCCATCGAGCGCGACCATCACCCCATCATGGACATGGTCATCCGCACCGGGCAGACGACGGTCAACGCCGGCAAGGAGCTGCGGGACCTCGTCGGCTTCCTCGGCCTCGTCACCGTCACCTTCGGCCGGCTGATCCTGCGCCCGTCGCGCCTGCGCCTGACCTCCGTCCTGTTCCACATCGAGCAGACCGGGTTGAATGCCCTGCCGATCCTGGGATTGCTGTCCTTCCTGATCGGCGTGGTGCTGGCCTTCCAGGGGGCGGACCAGCTGAAGCGCTTCGGGGCGGAGCTGTATGTCGTCAACCTGCTGGGCATCTCCGTCCTGCGCGAGATCGGCATCCTGATGACGGCGATCATCGTCGCCGGCCGCTCCGGCTCCGCCTTCACCGCCCAGATCGGCACCATGAAGGTCAACCAGGAGGTCGACGCCATCGGCACCATGGGCCTCGACCCGGTGGAACTGCTGGTGGTGCCGCGGGCGCTGGCCCTGATGATCTCGCTGCCGCTGCTGGCCTTCTATGCCGACGTCATGGGGCTGTTCGGCGGAGCGGTGATGGCCTACGCCACGCTGGACATCACCTTCGGGCAGTTCATCCGCCAGCTTCACAGCGCTGTCGGCATCAACACGGTGCTCGCCGGGCTGATCAAGGCGCCGGTCTTCGCGCTGGTGATCGCCATGGTCGGCTGCTACGAGGGGCTGAAGGTTTCCGGCAGCGCCGAGAGCGTCGGCATCATGACCACCAAGGCGGTGGTGGAGGGCATCTTCCTGGTGATCGTCATCGACGCGGTGTTCTCCGTCGTCTTCTCCATGCTGGGGGTGTGATGGACGCGCCTGCCGTGATCCGGGTGCGGGGGCTGGTCACCCGCTTCGGCCCGCAGACCGTCCATGACGGGCTCGACCTCGACGTGGAGCGGGGGGAGGTGCTGGGCGTCGTCGGCGGCTCCGGCACCGGCAAGTCTGTGCTGCTGAAGGAAATTCTTGGCCTGATCGCACCGTCCGCCGGGCGGATCGAGCTGCTGGGCCACGACACCGCCGAACTCGACCGGGCGGAGCGCACCGCGCTGCAGGCCCGCACCGGCGTCCTGTTCCAGAATGGTGCGCTGTTCAGCTCCATGACGGTGGCGGAGAATGTGATGCTGCCGCTGAAGGAGCACACCGATCTGCCGCCGGCGCTGATCGCCGAGGTGGCGCGGGTGAAGATCGCCATGGCCGGCCTGCCGCCCGATGCCGGAACCAAGCATCCGGCCCAGCTGTCGGGTGGGATGATCAAGCGCGCCGGTCTGGCCCGCGCGCTGGCGCTCGACCCCGACATCCTGTTCCTCGACGAACCGACCGCCGGCCTCGACCCCATCGGCGCCGCCGCCTTCGACACGCTGATCCAGGGGCTGCAGCGCAGCCTGGGACTGACCGTCTTCATGGTCACCCACGATCTGGACAGCCTGACCTCCATCTGCGACCGCATCGCGGTGCTGGTGGACCGCAGGATCCGGGTGGGAACCCTGGCCCAGCATCTGGCCGATCCGCATCCCTGGATCCGCGATTACTTCCACGGGCCGCGCGGCCGCGCGGCGCTGGACGCCAAAGAACGCAACCAAGCTCGACAGCTTGCGAAAGGGTAGGGGCAAGCCATGGAAACCCGCGCCAGCTACATCCTTGTCGGCAGCTTCGTGCTGGCGCTGGTCGCCGGCCTGCTGGTCTTCACCGCCTGGATCGCCAAGGTCCAGCTCGACGAGACGCGCGAGACCTACCGGATCTACTTCACCGGCTCCGTCACCGGGCTGCAGCAGGGAAGCCCGGTACGCTACCGCGGCGTGCCGGTGGGCACGGTGTCGGACATCCGGCTCGACCCCGACAACGTCACGCGGGTGCGGGTGACCGTCCTGGTGCAGAACGGCACGCCGGTGATGGCCGATTCCATCGCCTCGCTGGAGGTGCAGGGCATCACCGGCGGCGCCTATGTCCAGATCTCCGGCGGGACGGTGGGGGGCAAGCATCTGACCGCAACCGATGCCGACGGTGTGCTGACCATCCCGTCGAGGCCGAGCTCGCTGACCGCGGTGGTGGACAGCGCGCCGCAACTGGTCAACCGCTCGCTGGAGGTCATCACCAGGCTGGGCGAACTGCTGAACGGCGAGAACCAGAAGGCCATCGGCGAGATCCTGGACAACGCCCGCATCCTCAGCGGCGAACTCGCCCGCGCCGGCGCCGGTCTGGAGGAGACGATGACCCAGGCGCGCCGTACGCTGAACGGCTTCGAGACGGTCGGGCCGCAGCTGGACCGCACGCTGGCGCAGGCGCGGGAAACGCTGGCGACGGTGGACGGCAGCGCCAGACAGCTGACGGGGGAAACGCGCGAGCTGATGCGGTCGCTGAAGCGCACCTCCGACACGCTGAACGGTCTGATGGCCGACAATCGCGAGCCGGTGCGGGACTTTACCGCCACCGGACTGTATGATCTGACTCTGCTGATCTCCCAGCTGCGCGACCTGTCCGGGCAGCTGTCGCGGGTGATCACGCGGATCGAGAACGACCCGTCGAACTTCCTCTTCGGCGGGACGCGGCAGGGTGTGGAGGTGCGTGGGAAATGACGGGGACGGCCATCTTGCGGAAGAGGACGGGCGAAGGGGGGGTGTCGTCGATGCTGTGCGCGGTGGCGGGGGCCATCCTGCTGCTGGGGCTTGCCGCCTGTTCCACGCTGAATCCGACGGCGCCGCAACTCTACACCCTGACCCCGCGCGCCAGCATCGCCGCCGGTCCCAAGGCCGACTGGCAGCTGCTGGTGGAGACGCCGGCCGCCGCCGCCGGGATCGACACGCCGCGCATCGCGCTGGCCCGCACGCCGACCTCGCTCGACTATTTCGCCGATGTGTCCTGGGCCGACCGCGCCCCCAACATGGTGCAGGGGCTGATCGTCCAGACCTTCGAGGACAGCGGGCGGATCGTCTCGGTCGGGCGCGACACGGTGGGCCTGCGGTCCGACTATGTGCTGAAGTCGGAGCTGCGCGACTTCCAGGCGGAATACACGACGCCGGGGGCCGCCATGCCGGACCGGGTGCATGTGCGCCTGTCGGCGAAACTGGTCGCCATGCCGCGCCGGACCATCGAGGCGGGAGAATCCTTCGAGGCGTCGGCCCCCGTGCGCGGCCGGTCCTTCACCGACATCGTCGCCGCCTTCGACGAGGCGCTGGGCCGAGTCACCGGCGATCTGGTGAGCTGGTCCCTGGCGCAGCGTTTCCTTCCGTCCGGCGGCTGACCGGCCAAGCGCAGGCCCGACGGCGACCGCAGGTGCGAAGTCCGAAAAGACCTTGCCACGCCCGCATATCCGCGTACGTAATAGGGGTGTTCGCGCAGCGCAGGATCGGGCGATGACGGATTGGTCGGAGGTGTCCCGGGAAGAGTTGGAGGCGATGGCCGAGGCGGGGCGCGAGGTACGCCTGTGCCAGCGCGTGCTGGCCAAGACCGGGGACACGGTGGTGGGCGAGCTTCTACGCGGCCACGGCACGCTCTTCGAGTGGAAGCACTATCCGCCGGGCGACGTCTACGATGCCGAGTTCCACGCGCAGTATTATTACCACTGCCACCCCGAAGGCGAGCGGCCGAATGGGGAGCATGGGCATTTCCACACCTTCCTGCGGCCCCACGGCATGCCGTCCGGCCTGCGGCCGGCGCCGTTGCCCGATTTCCAGCCGCCGGAGAACGACAACGACGCGCTGTCGCACCTGATCGGCATCGCCATGGACGTCGCCGGCCAGCCGGTGCGCCTGTTCACCACCAACCGCTGGGTGACGGGGGAAACCTGGTACGGGGCCGACGACGTGATCGCCATGCTCGACGCCTTCGAGATCGACCATGCCCGCCCGTCCTGGCCGGCCAACCGCTGGATCACCGCGATGATGCGGCTGTTCCGCCCGACCATCGTCGGACTGCTGCGCGAACGCGATGCCGCCATCCGGCGCTGGGCCGACGCGCATCCCGACGCCTACGTCTATGAGGACCGCGGGCTGGAGGTCGCCTCCCAGCGCCCTATCTCGGTGGAGGAACAGATCGCCGAGGTCGCCATCCAGCTGCGCGGTGCGCGGCGCCGCCGCGCTGTCCTGCCGGAACCGCCCAGTTTCGTCGAACTGCTCTGATCCCCCGCCCGTGGCCCGCAAGCCGCCCTCCGTCCGACGATCTATGACCCGCCGGCGTTAAGGAAGGTTCAACCGTTTCGGAAGATCCTTGATCGTGTGGACAAGTCTCCGCCCACATCCGCGCGGGTATCGCCTCTTCGCGACCGATTTGGAGACGGACCAGGGCAGGAAGGGTCACGGACCCATGAGTGACGGTATGAATTCGGGTCATCTGACCCAGGGGGACGTGGTGCGGCTGCTGGCCGACCCGTCACCCACCAGCCGGACCGATCTGGCCGCCAAGCTGGCCCAGCAGTTCGACAGCCCCGAGCTGTCGCAGGCGGAGCACAAGCTGGCGGAGGACATCATCCGCCTGATGGTCAACGACACGGTCCTGCGCGTCCGCCAGACCCTGGCCGAGAATCTGAAATCCAGCCCGTCCCTGCCGCGCGACGTGGCGCTGACCCTTGCCCGCGACGTGGAGGCGGTGGCGATCCCGGTCCTCAGCGTCTCCACCGTGCTGACGCCGGCCGATCTGGTCGAGATCGTGCGATCCGGGGGATCCGGGGCCGAGGCCAAGAGCACCGCCATCGCCCAACGTCCGACCGTGCCGGCGGCGGTCGCCGACGCGCTGATCGAAAGTGGGTCCGAACGCGCCGTCGCTGCCCTGGTCGCCAACGAAGGGGCGGAGTTGGGCGAGCAGAGTCTGGGCCGCGTCATCGACCGCTTCGGGGCCAGCGAGGCGGTGCAGGATCCGCTGGTCCACCGCTCCAGGCTTCCGATCACCATCGCCGAACGGCTGGTCGCCGTGGTGTCGGAACGGCTGCGCCAGCATCTCGTCGCCCACCATGAACTGCCGGCCAAGATCGCGTCGGAGTTGATCCTGCAGAGCCGCGAGCGGGCGACCGTTGCCCTGTTCACCGGGGAGAGCGACGAGGGCGCCTTGGACCGGCTGGTGAGCCAGCTTGCCCGGACCGGCCGCCTGACGCCCTCGCTGCTGGTCCGTTCGCTGTGCACCGGCGACATCGCCTTCTTCGAGATGGCGATGTCGCGCATGGCCAACGTGCCGCTGACCAACGCCCGCCTGCTGATCCACGATGCCGGCCGGCTGGGGCTGAAGTCGCTGTACGACAAGGCGAAGCTGCCGCCGGCCCTGCTGCCGGCCTGCCGAATCGCCATCGACGTGCTGAAGGAGACGCCCTATGACGGCGAACCCGGCGACCGCGAGCGTCATCGCCGCCGCGTGATCGAGCGCATCCTGACCCAGTACGAGGATCTGGCGCCGGAGGATCTGGAGTTCCTGCTGGTGAAGCTGGGCGACATCATGCAGCCGGAAAACGCCGCGGCGTGACCGACCGGGCCGCATTCATGGATGCAGCCTCTCCCGGAGCGGCTTCAACCGTCAGCCGTCTCGAAGCCCGCGTGGCCGAACTGGAGGCCGCCCTGCGGCAGAGCGAGGCACGGGCGGGAGAAGCGCGTTTCCGGTCCCTGGTGCAGACCGCGGCCAGCATCATCCTGGTTCTGGGCGAGGACGGTCGCGTGCAGGAGGCCAACCGGGAGGCCGAACGCGCCTTCGGCATCGGCGACGGCGGCGCCATCGGCCGCCATTGGACGGAGGTGATGGGGGGGCGACCGACCGGCGCCTTCGCCGCCCAACTCGCCATCGCCGGCGAGGGCACCGAAATCCGCAACTTCGAGCAGGCCTTGCGCGAGCAGGACGGCATGAGCGAGCGGGTGTTCCTGTGGAACCTGAACCGCCTGCCGGAGGCGGACGGCGTGCCGCCGGGAATCCTGTGTGTCGGCCAGGACATCACCCGGCGCAAGCGGGCGGAGCTGGACCTGCGGCAGGCCCGTGACGAGCTGGAGATGCGCGTCGCCGAGCGTACCCGCGCGCTGATGCAGGAAATCCAGGAACGCCGCCGGGCCGAGCAGGCGCTGATCCAGGCCAAGGAGCAGGCCGAACTGGCGAACCGGGCCAAGAGCGAGTTCCTGGCCAACATGAGCCATGAGTTGCGCACTCCGCTGAACGCCATCATCGGTTTTTCCTCGATGATGGAAAGCGAGATCGTCGGTCCGCTCGGCCACCCGAAATACCTCGACTATGCCAAGGTGATCGGCAAGTCGGGGCAGCATCTGCTGGCCGTCATCAGCGACATCCTGGACGTCGCCAAGATCGAGGCGGGCAAGCTGGAGATGCACCCGCAGCCGATGGACGTGCGCGACGCGGTGGAAAGCTCGCTGCTGCTGATCGCCGAACGGGCGGAGGAAAGCGGCCTTGTGCTGACGCAGGACATCGCCCCCGATACCCCGCATCTGCTGGGCGATCCGGTGCGGGTGAAGCAAATCCTGCTGAATCTGCTGTCCAACGCCGTCAAGTTCACCCCTGCCGGCGGTCGCATCGCGCTGCGCGTCCGCCCGGACGCCGGGCGCATCCTGATCGAGATCGCCGACACCGGCATCGGCATGAATGCCGAGGGCATCGCCGTGGCGCTTCAGCCCTTCGGACAGGTCGACAGCCAGCTGTCCCGCCGGTCCGGCGGGACGGGATTGGGCCTGCCGCTGGTCCGCTCCTTCGTCGATCTGCTGAACGGCACGCTCGACATCCGCAGCCGCGAAGGCGAGGGCACGACGGTCAGCGTGCGCCTGCCGGTGGCGCCGCGCTATGACGGCGAATAACGCGGGGAGCGGAAACCGGTTCACGGACGGCGACGTGCCGGCGGTCGGGTTGCCGACTTCCGCTCCGCCGGCGGTCGCGGTGGTCCAGGGGATTTCCGGCATCGACCGGCTGGACTGGGATGCCTGCGCTGCAGGCCATGGGCCGTTTCTGAGCCATGCCTGTTTGAAAGCGACGGAGGACAGCGGGCTGGCCGGGCCGGCGGCGGGCTGGTATCCCGTTCATCTGATGGTGCGGGAGGCGTCCGGACGGGTGGTCGGTACGGCTCCGCTCTATCTGCGCGACCGTTCCACGGACGAGCATTGGCCGGATCAGGTCTGGGTCGACGGCTATCAGGCTGCCGGCGGCCGCTATTTCCCGAAGCTGGTGTCGGCGGTTCCCTATGCGCCGGTCGCCGGCCCCCGGCTGCTGCTGCGGCAGGGGGCGCCGCCGGGCACTGCGGATGCGTTGATCGGTGCGATGCGGACGCTTGCCCATCGTGACGGCTTGTCCTCCATTCATGTGAGTTTTCCGGATGAGACCGATCGTTGCCGTTTCGAGGCGGCTGGCTGGCTGACCCGGCATGCGGTGGACTATGAATGGAGGAACGCCGGATACCGGAATTTCGGCGACTTTGCCGCCAGCCTGACGAAGCACCGACGCGACACCCTGTTGTGGGAGCGCCGGAAGGTGCTGGCGAGCGGGGTTCGTTTCCGCGACGTGCCGGGGAGCAGGGTGGGCGAGAGCGATGTCGTGCTTTTCCTTGGGCTTTTCGACGATCTGCATGCCCGCCGGGGGACGAGCCAGCCCTTGACCGCCGACTTCGTCCATCGGCTCTGCGCCGCGTTGGGAGATGCCGTGACGCTGACCTTTGCCGAAGCCGGGGGTGTCGCGGTCGGTACGCTGCTGACTGTCGAGGGGGATGGCCGTCTTTATGTTCGCAATTGGGGGGCGCGGAAGGAGGCGAGGCTGGTCCATTTCGAGACCTGCTATTGCCGGACCGTCGAGCGGGCGATCGCCCTCGGCCTGGATGCGGTGGATGGCGGCCGGGGTGGACCGCACAAGCTGGCACGCGGCTTCCGGCCGAAGCTGACCCATGCCTGCCATTGGTTCCGGCACACCAACATGCATCGCACGGTGGCGGAAGGGTTGGCCCTGCACAATGCGAGAATCCTCGCCGCCCTGGCGCTGGAACAGGCCCGTTCTCCCTTTCGGCAGCCGGCAGGCGGGATCGGGGACGATGCCCGCTTGCACCGCAAGGCGGTGCAAGCCACTTTGCCTGCTTGAATGGACGACAGTCGGGGTGGGTTATGGCAATCAGCCGGGACGATCTGAAGACGCGCATCGGGCAGGCGCTGGGCGAGGCGAAGGCCGATCTGGTCATCAAGAACACGCGCTTTCTCAATGTCGTGACCGGCGAGATCGCCGAAGGCGACATCGCCGTCTGCGGCGAGGTCATCGTCGGCACCTACGAGTCCTACGATGGGGTCGAGGAGATCGACGGGCGCGGGCTGACCGTGGTTCCCGGCTTCATCGACACCCACCTCCATTGTGAATCCACCTGCGTCACCCCGCAGGAATTCGACCGGTGCGTCCTGCCGCGCGGCACCACCACCGCCATCTGCGATCCGCACGAGATCTGCAACGTGCTGGGCGAGCAAGGCTTGCGCTATTTCCTGGACAGTGCCGGCGGGACGGTGCTCGACCTGTTCGTGCAGTTGTCCTCCTGCGTGCCGGCGACGGAGCTGGAGACATCCGGGGCGCGGCTGGAGGCGCCGGACCTGATCCGCCACATGGACCATCCCCGCGTGCTGGGGCTGGCGGAGTTCATGAACTTCCCCGGCGTCTTCCACAAGGTGGACGGGGTGCTGGACAAGCTGGCCGCCTTCGACGGCCGCCACATCGACGGCCACGCCCCGCTGGTGTCGGGGAAGGAACTGAACGCCTATCTGTCCTGCGGCATCCGCAACTGCCATGAGACCACCAGCGCTGCGGAAGCGATGGAGAAGCTGCGCAAGGGCATGCAGGTGCTGATCCGCGACGGGTCGGTGTCGAAGGACGTCCATGCCCTGGCCGAAGTCATCGGTCCCGAGACCTCGCCCTTCCTGGGCTTCTGCACCGACGACCGCAACCCGCTGGACATCGCGGAGGAGGGGCACATGGATCACCTGATCCGCAGCGCCATCCGCCTGGGTGCCCCGGTCGCCCATGTCTACCGCGCCGCCACCTGGTCGGCCGCCCGCGGCTTCCGCCTGTATGACCGCGGGCTGGTGGCGCCGGGTCATCGCGCCGACCTCGTCCTGCTCGACGATCTGGAGGAGTGTGCGGTCAACCGGGTCATCCGCAATGGTCGCCTCGTCGGTCCGCACAGCTTCGGCGGCCGGCCGGCGGTGACGCCGGTCGGGCTGGACTCGGTGAAGCTTGAGCCGGTGGCGGAGGAGGATTTCGCCGTGCCGGCCGGCGGGTCTGTCCAGTCGGTGATCGGGCTGGAGCCGGGGAAGATCCTGACCGAACATCGCCGGATCGAGGTGCCGGCGGTGGGCGGCCGGATGGTGGCCGATCCGTCGCGAGACCTCCTGAAGATCTGTGTCCTCGCCCGCCATGGCAGCAACCGCAACATCGGCCGCGGCTTCGTCCAGGGTTTCGGCTTCCCGGAGGGCGCGCTGGCCTCGTCGGTCGGCCATGACAGCCACAACATCTGCGTGGTCGGGGCCAGCGACGCCGACATGCGGATCGCGGTCAACCGGCTGATCGAACTGCAGGGCGGCTTCGTCGCCGTGCGCGAGGGCAAGGTGGTGGGCGAACTGGCCCTGCCGCTGGCCGGGCTGATGAGCCTGGAGCCGTTCGAGACGGTGGAGGCGAAGCTGCGGTCCCTGCGCGCCGCCGTCCGCGCCATGGGCTGCCCGCTGGCCGAACCCTTCCTGCAACTGGCCTTCCTGCCGCTGCCGGTGATCCCGCATCTGAAGATCACCGACCGCGGCATGGTCGACGTCGACCGCTTCGAGCTGATTGCCGCCTGATCGGGCAGATTGCCCGGAAAATAGGCAGAGGCGTGGAGCATGGGCGAAACCTGATCGCTCCGGGGAAGGCAACGGTCATGCAGGCGATTCCCCCTCTCCTGCAAGGGAAGAGGGGAATCCGGAGCGGGCGGATCTTCGACTGAAAATCGGCGGGAGGTGCCCCGGACCCTCTGGCACAGGCTTTGCCACGACGACACATTATTCGTTGTCCGTCATCGAGCGAGCCCGAGCAGCCATGACCCATCTGGCCCCGGTGATCCTTCAGTCACATGACCTGCTGCCGGTCCGGCCGCCGGAGACCGTGTCGATGCGGACACGGGACGGCGTGCGGCTGGATGCGGATCTCTACCGGCCGGACGCGGCCGGCACATGGCCGGTTCTGCTGCTGCGCGTCGCCTGCGGCCGGCGCACCGCGCTGACCAGCCATTACGCCCATCCGCGCTGGTACGCGGCGCGCGGCTATGTGGTGGTGGTGCAGGACGCGCGCGGCTGCGGCACGTCGGACGGCCGCTTCCGCCCCTTCGAGGCGGAGCGGGAGGATGGGGCCGACGCCGTCGCCTGGGCGGCCTCGCTGCCGGGGTCTTCCGGCGTGGTGGCGATGTATGGTTGCGGCTATGCCGGGATGGCGCAGTGGCTGGCGCTGGCGGAGCGGCCGTCGGCCCTGCGCGCGGTGGCGCCGGCCTTCGCCGGCTGGGACGTCTTTTCCGACTGGGCCTATGAGGGCGGCGCCTTCCGGCTGGCCGACGCCATGGGCTGGGCTCTGCGGGCCGCGGCCGAGGCGGCGCGCCGGGTGGAGGACGGAACCGGCCACCGCATCCTGTCCGATGCGGCGCGCAGCCTGCCCATCGACGACGAGATCCCGTCGCGGCCGCAGGCCCTGCGCGACTATGCCCGCTATTCCCATTACGATGACTGGCTGACCAACCCGCTGCCCGGCCCGGCCTGGAACGCCCTGTCGCCGAAATCGATGCTGGCGGACATGCCGGCCGATGTCGCCGTGCTGCAACTCGGCGGTTGGTACGATCCAAGGTTGTCCGGGACGCTGGATGCCCACGACCTGATTGCGGCCGACCGGCTTGTCGCTCGGGGCAGGGCGCCGGTGCGGCTGGTGGTCGGCCCCTGGGGTGCCGATGGTCCCGCCGCGGCACCGGGAGAGGCGCCGACGCTCGACACGCTGCAGCTTGCCTGGTTCGACCGTGTGCTGAAGGGGCATGGGGCCGACCGCAGCGGGCCGGTACGCCTGCATGACATGGAGACCGGGCGTTGGCACGACCTGCCCGCCCTGCCCGCCGCCGAGGCTGTGCTGCATCTGGCCAGCGACGGCCTCGCCAACCGGCAGGGGGGCCGGCTTGGGCTGGAAATGCCCGATTTCGAGGCGCTCGATGTGGTGGTGCACGATCCGCGCACGCCGGTGCCGACGGTTGGCGGCCATGCGGTGCCGTCCGCCGCCGGGCGCGTCGACCGGGCCGCCGTCGACCGCCGGCCGGATGTGGCGACCTACACCAGCCCGCCGCTGGAGGAGCCGTCGACGCTGGCTGGGCGGGTGGCGCTCGATCTGTGGGTGGAGGCGGATGCCCCGTCCTTCGACGTCAGCGCCGTGCTGTCGGTGGTGCGTCCCGACGGGCAGGTGCTGCCGCTGACCCAGGGCCATGCGCGGGTGGAGCCGGGCGACCCGACCCGGCCGCTGACCATCGCCATGCGGGCGGTCTGCGCCACGCTGGCGCCGGGATCGGCGCTGCGCCTCAGCCTCGCCGGCTCCTGTTTCCCGGCCTATCCGGTCAATCCCGGCACCGGGGCGGAGCCGGGCGAGACCCGCCGGGTCGACGCGCTGCCGATCACGCTGCTGATCCATAGCGGCCCGGACCGGCCTTCGCGCCTGCGCCTGCCGGCCTGAAAAGCTCAGGGCCGCAAATGTCAGGGCAGGCTGACGGGCTCGTCCGGCTCGCCCTTTCCGGCTGCCTGCAGGCAGAAATCCAGGCTCTGCGACAGGAAGCGCATCATCAGGTCGCGGAAGGGCGTCTTGTCGCCGACCGCCCAGGCCCGTTCGACGAGGTCGAGATAGAGTCCGCGGTCCTCCGCCAGGACCACCACCGGCGGGTAGCCGGCGCGGTTCAGGATCAGGTTGCACAGCAGCAGCGCCGTGGCCCGGTTGCCGGTGTGGAAGGGGCGGATGGCGCTCAGCTTGTGATGCGCTTCGAAGGCGGTGTCGGGACCGGCGTCCGACTTGCGCATCCAGGTCGACAGCGCCGACATCGACACGCGCAGCTTGGCCGGATCGGGTGCCGTCTCCGCCGGATCGTCCTTCGGCGGGCCGTTGCGGTACTTGCCGGCCTCGTCCTCGATCCCGCGATGCAGCACGCTGTGGAAGGCAGCGACCGTGCGTTCGGTCACGGCGCCTGCCGGATCGAAGGACAGCCGCGCCATCAGCTCCAATGCCGCGCGATGGTTCAGTACGAAGCGCTGCTCCTCCACTGCGCGATGGCGCAGGATGCTGCCGCGCTCCAGGATCGCCTTGACGTCGGCGGGCTTGACCGGCACCTCCTCCAGCCCTGCGGCGGCGACGGTTAGGTCCAGCTCGAACCGGTCGGCGATCCCATGCACGACCTCCTGCGGCAGGGGGCGGGCCGCGTCCAGCGCCCGTTTCTTCTCCGCGATCTCGTCGAGCAGGGCCATCGGTCACTCTGGTCTGGTGGGGCGGGATTCGGTCGGTTTGAGAAGCGCTTGGCGCATCATGCCGCGCCCCCTGCGGGGATTTGCCGCTTGGACGGGCACGGTTGCCGGTTTTAGGATCCCTGTCAAGATGTCCACAACCCAGCCATGGCCGGCCGCAACCGCTTGAATGAGGGCGGATGGCGCTTGAATTCGCGGGATGCGAGGGGGAGGTCGCTGCGATGACCTATGTCGCCTGGGACGAATCCATGAGCGTCGGTGTGGCCGTGCTCGACGACGAGCATCGGCGGCTCCTCGACCTGTTCAACGGTCTGCTGGAAAGCGGCATCACCCCGGCCAACCGGGAGGAACTGTCCAGCCTGCTCGCCAGTCTCCGGGATTATGTCGCCGTCCATTTCGCGCGGGAAGAGGCGATGATGGAGCGCTGCGGCTATCCCGAGCTGGACGGCCATCTCGCCGCCCACCGCTATTTCGCCGACGAGGTGGAGAAGCTGGCCCGCGATTTCGAGGGCGACAACCCCACCATGCTGCGAGTCGACCTGATCCTTCTGCTGAAGGACTGGTTCGTGGAGCACATCCAGCAGACGGACAGCCTGTACAAGCCCTATGTCGGGGAGTCTCCCTCTCCCCGCTCTTAGCGGAGCTTCGATCCGCCTGAGGCCGTCAGCACAAACAAAGTTTGTGCAAGAGGCGGGAGAGGGCGATCAACCTGTTACTTCGCCGCTGCCTTCTGGTCGGCCAGCCCCTCGTCCAGCTTGGCCTGGATGGCGGCCTTGTCGGTGTCCTCGTCGGCGTTGCGCAGCGCGCGCATCCATTGGAACCGGGCTTCGTTGCGGCGCCCGGCCCGCCAATAGGCGTCGCCGAGATGATCGTTGATGGTGGGATCGCCGGGCTTCAACTCCACGGCACGCTCCAGCTTCGTGACCGCCCCCTCGAAATCGCCCAGCTTGTAGAGCGCCCAGCCCAGACTGTCGACGATGTAGCCGTCGCGCGGGCGCAACTCCACCGCCCGCTCCACCATCGCCCTGGCCTTGTCCAGATGCTCGCCCCGGTCGATCCAACTGTAGCCGAGGAAGTTCAGCAGGGAGGGTTCGTCCGGCCGCAGCTTCAGCGCGGCCTGCAGGTCGGCCTCCGCCTTCGGCCACTGCCTGGTCTTCTCATAGCTCATGGCGCGGGCGTACAGCAGCGGCCAGTGCCGTTCCTGCGGCGTGCCGATCCGCTCCAGAGCGGTGGTGTAGGCGGGGATCGCCTCCTCGTACCGTTTGGCGTAGCGGTAGATGTCGCCCAGCCGGGTCACCGCGTCGGTGCGTTCCGGCCGTTCGGCCGACAGCGCGGCGAGGATCGCGATGGCGTCGTCGTTGCGGTTCATGCGGGCGAGGCTGTCGGCTTCGCGCATGCGGGCGGTCCAGCCCAGCAGCGGGTCCTTGACCAGCAGCCGGTAGGCGGCCAGCGCCTCCTCGTGATGGTCGCGGGAGGCTGCGATGTCGCCGATCAGCAGATGGGCGAGCGCCAGATCGTCGCGCAGATGCAGTGCGATGCGGCCGAACAGCAGCGCCGGCTCGTCTGCATTCTCGTGATGCAGCGCGCTGCCCAGGTCGAACAGCGCCTCGGCAAGGCCGGAACGGGCGTCGGGCACCGGGCGGGTGTCGGACGGCGCCTTCGCCATGGCGTCCAGCGCCGGCTCCACCAGCAGACCGTCCGGGTTGTTGACCTGGAAGGTTTCGTAGAGCTTGCGCGCCTCGTCCTTGCGGCCGGTGCGCATCATGAAGTTGCCGACGATCTGCACCACCCGCAGGGGCGCCTCGGTGTCCGTCACCTTGACGTAGCGGGCCGCCGCATCCTCGCTGCGGCCGGCGAGGTCGAGGATCAGGGCGGCGTGCAGATTGTAGAGCGCGCCGAAGCCCTGGACGGCGGCCAGCGGCTCCAGCGCGGCCAGCGCCTCGTCGGTCCTGCCGCGGGATGCGGCCAGCCAGGCGCGGGTCAGCGGGGTGATGAAACGGCCCAGCCCGTCGTTCGGCAGGCGCGCGGCATAGCCGTCCGCTTCATCCAGCCTGCCCTTGGCGAGCGCATCGGCGGCCAGCAGGGTCAGCGCCATCTGCGGCTCGCCCTGTTCGCCCAGCAGGCGGGTGGCATAGCCGATGGCGGTGTCGATCTGCCCTTCGCCCAGCCGCAGCAGGAAGCTGCGGCGCAACAGGGCCTGATCGTCCGGATCGGCGGCCAGCGCCTGGGCGGTGAAGCGGGCCGCCGCCGTCCAGTCGTCCTGGTGCTGGGCGTAGCGCCCGGCCAGATAGCTGCCGGTGGCGGAGCCTGCGCTCTCGCCGGCCGGACCGGCGGCGAAGGCCGGCGCCGGCATTGCTCCGGCCAGCAGGGCGGCCAGAGAGATCGGCAGCAACCGGTGTCGGACCCTCGTCATGCTCTCGTCACCTCGTTTTCCGAGCGGGTATCCCATCACTTCCGGCCGGGCGCGGGCAAGAGACTTTCGCGTCCCTTCCCTTTTCGCACCCGTCAATGCCAATCCCGCCGCACCTGTTCGATCCGGTCGGCACGCAGGATGTCGGTGGCGTGGGTGTCCATATGGGTGCGCAACCGCTCCGGCATGCCCGGCGACAGCGTGGCGCCCTCCACGGTCCAGCGCGCCATCCAGGACAGGGTGCGCAGCCAGGTCAGCCGGCGCAACGGCTTCAGCCAGGGCCGCACCTCGTCGGCAAGGTCGCCGGGAACCGCCATCGCCCAGGCCGCGACGAAGGCGTCGACGTCGGCCGGTGTCAGTTCCGCATTCACCGCCGGGTCCCATTTGGTCGAGCTGTAGAGGCTGGCATGGGCAAGGTCGCTGGCGGGGTGGCCGTACTGCAGCTTCTCCAGGTCGGTGAACCAGGCCTTGCCGTGGCCGTCGATCAGGAAATTGCCGGGATGGACATCCACCCCCACCGCCGTCAGCGGCATCGGGGTTTCCGGCGGCGGGGCGAGGTCGCCGGTTCGGGCGGCGGCAAGCTCCTCCGCGACCAGGGCGCGGGCGCGGGCGTCCAGCGCGGCGCGGTCGAACCACTCCGCCTGACGCTCCACCTGGGCCAGCAGTGCCGCGACCGGATCGGGCGGGGCGGGCAGCGGCTCGTAGAGGTCGGGCGGTGCCATGCGGTGGATCGCCGCCAGCGCGCGGGCGATGGCCGGCATGTCGCCGGGCAGGACGGGGGTTCGTCCCTCCACCTCGCCGACCACCAGCGCGCCCAGCGGCAGCCCCTCGCCCGGCGGCAGCAGGCCGGCGAAGCGCGGGGTGTGGCCCGACGGTTCCGCCCGCCGGAAGGCGGCGGCCTGCCGGTCCAGCGCCGTCCAGGCATCGAGGCCGAGCTGGCTCCAGCGCGGGATGCGGGCGATCAGCCGGCGGCCTTGCAGACGGACATGGTCGTGGGCGACGCCCTTCAGCGGCATCGGCTCCAGCGCGTCCGCGGGAAGGTCGGCAAGGCGCGGCAGCCGGATCAGGGCGGCGTGGAGAGCCTCCGTCGAGAAGCCCGCCGCTCCACTCATGCCAGCTCGGCTCACGCCATATGCTCGCGCAGGCGGGGCATCAGCTCCACCAGGTTGCAGGGGCGATGGCGGTTGTCGAGCTGCCAGACCAGGATGTCGTCCCAGGCGTCGCGGCAGGCGCTGGGCGAACCCGGCAGGGCGAAGATGTAGGTGCCGTTGGCGACACCGCCGGTTGCCCGGCTCTGGATGGTGGACGTGCCCACCTTGGCGTAGCTGAGGTAACGGAACAGTTCGCCGAAGCCGGGTATCGCCTTCTCATAGAGCGCCTCGACCGCTTCCGGCGTCACATCCCGGCCGGTGACCCCGGTGCCGCCGGTGGTCAGCACCACGTCGATCTGCGGATCGGCGATGTGAGCCTGAACCTGGGCGCGGATCGCCGCGATGTCGTCGCGGACGATGGTCCGGGCGGCGAGCCGGTGGCCGGCCCCGGCGATCCGCTCCGCCAGCGCGTCGCCGGAGCGGTCGTCGGCGGCGCTGCGGGTGTCGGACACCGTGATCACCGCGATGTTCACGGGAAGGAAGGGGCGGCTCTCGTCGATCTTAGGCATGGCGGCAGGCATGTCCTCGTGTCGGGCCGGAGCCCGGCAAGGGCGCACCGGCGGTCAGGGTATCGGGCTGGCCTCCCCCCGCTCCGCCACCGTCTCCACCCGGACCGGACCGGCAGGGGCGTCCGCCTCGGGCTTCTCGGCGGGGGCTGCGGCAGTCACTGCGGCCGGAACCGCGGGCTTCACCGCCGGCTGGGAGTCCGGCTGGGCCGCGACCTGGGTCGCGATATGGGCCGTGCGGACCTCCACCGGACTGTAGGCCGGCCATTTCCCATCGGCGACGGCATCGAGCGAGGCGGTCTCCTGGCCCAGCCGAAGCTGGTAGATCCAGAAATTCGCCATCACCTTCTCCACATAGTCGCGCGTCTCGCCGAAGGGAAGGCTTTCGATGAACAGCAGGGGATCGGTGATGTCGCTCAATTCCCGCCGCCAGCGCGCCAGCGTGCCCGGTCCGGCATTGTAGGCGGCGGCGGCCAGGAACAGGTTGCCGTCGATCTCCGGCATGCCCAGCAGCTCGGTCAGGTAGCGCTGGCCCAGCTCCATGTTGCGGGACGGATCGAACAGGGCGTCGCGGTTGGCGTCCTCGCTGCCGATGTCGGCGTGGCGCTCTCGCACATGCTGGGCGGTGCTGGGCAGGATCTGCATCAGCCCGGTCGCCCCGGCGGAGCTGACCAGCCGCGGGTCGAAGCGCGATTCCTGCCGCATCACCGCGAAGACCAGCGCCCGGTCCACGGCGAAGCCGTCGCGCGGCGTCCAGTGGGGCAGGGGGTAGAGTGCGGCGGCATAGGGCGCACCGTCCGGTCCGGCCACCGCATTGCCCAGCCGCAACGACAGGGTCGCCACTCCTGCACGGTCTGCCAGCGCCACCATCGCCTGTTCGACCAGCGGGTCGCCCTGGGGATGGATGCGCTGAAGCTCCAGTCCCGCCAACTCGCGCTGCCCAACCTGCAGCAGGGCGATGGCGCGGGACCCTGCCGGCTTGGCCGCCATCGCCGCCAGGGTCCGCCCGCTCAGCTCCGGCGCCTGCCAGCGCACATCGTGGAGAGTGCCCAGGGTGCGGAGCGCGATCAGGCCATAGAAGGTGTGGGGATAGCGTGCCGCGGCGGTCAGATGCTCCGCCGCCGCCTTCTCCCTGCCGGGCTTGCGGGCCAGCGCGCGGGCCGCCCAATAATCGGCGGCAGCCGCTTTCCAGGGGGAGCGCGGACCGGCGGCGGCCATGCCCTGGAAATGGCGGGCGGCGCGGTCGAATTGCTTCAGCCGCCAGGCGGAAAGCCCGGCGATCCAGTGGGCTTCCGGCAGCATCTCGCCCGATCGGGCGGCGCTGGCCGCGGCGAGCGTCAGCGCCTGCGTCGTCTCGCCCGAGAAGTAGAGGGATGCCGCGATACGGGCGCGGGCGGCGTCATACTGCACGGTGTCCAGCTTGCCGCCGAACTCGTCCTGGTTCAGCAGGCCCAGCGCATGGCCGGCGCGGCCGGACCGCAGCAACTCCTCCACCCGCGCCACGGCGGCGCGGTCGCTGCGGGCGCGCGACACGGTGCGGCTGCGCGGGGCGACGGTGACGCTGTCGTCCTCGTCCTCCTCGGTCGCGGCGACCGTGCGCAGTCCGCCCAGCCGTTCCAGCGAGCCGACGAGGCGCACGCGCTCCTCCCCCCGCGGGGGCTTCGGCGCGCGCTGGCCGGCGGGCTGGCGCTTCTGCGCCAGGCTGTGGACCCGCTCCGCCCCGGCGAGGTCGCCGTAATCCTGCATCCAGCGGGCGAGTTCCTCGTAGCCGGCACGGCGGTCGGGATGGAGATAGCGCTGGCGCAGGACATAGCCGATCAGCCGGCGGTCCTTCAGCTTCGCCATCTCGGCATCGGCGGCGTCCCAGTCCGCCCGCTCCTGCAGTGCGAAGATTCGGCGGTAGCGGCCGGCATCCTCCTCGTCCAACTGGACGGCGCGGGCTTCGTCATCGCGGGCGAGCAGCAGCGCGGAACCGGTCGCGCCGGTGGGCGCATCGGCGGCCGCAGCAGCGGAAACCGGGTCGCCGGGACTGGCCGGGTCGGGGGGGCCGATGGCCGGGGAGCCAATGACCGGCTCGCCGAAATCGGGGGTATCGGGGTCAGGCACGGAATCCGGGCCGGGCGGGACGACGGCGTGACCGTCCGGCGCGTGGATGATGAGGGCGGCGCAAGCGGGCCGGAACCCGACCGCACCGTCGGGTCCCAGGGTGTAAGCCACCGCGAGACCCAGCACCCCCAGAAGGTTCCGCCGCAGCGGGACCGCGTTCGCGGCCCGGTATGCTGCACTGCAAAATATCCGGAGCATTTTTCCGAAATAGCGCAGTTGTTCGAGAACCGCAAGCAGCGGATTCGCGCGGAATGTGTCGGTTCCGGTATTCGCCAGTCTCTACAACGGCTTAAGGCATGGGGAAAAAAGGCCTTAGTCCGTTGGGAAGGTGCCTGTTGGTATGGGTGGATTACATTTGTGTCATGCAACCTGGCCGGTCACACGAACGATTTCGGCTGGATTGCGGCGGTGATTTTTATCTTATGAATACTTTATGTCTTCTTCGTCGATCTTTTGCCGCAGCGCAAGCATGTCCCGCCACGCTTCCCGCTTCGCGACAGGGTTGCGCAAGAGGTAGGCCGGATGGAGCATCGGCATCAGCGGCACGGGCGTACCGGTTCCCTCATAGGACCGCCATTGCCCGCGCAGGCGGGTGATTCCCTCCGGCCGGTTGAGCAGTGTCTTGGCCGACACGCCGCCCAGCGCCACCAGCAGCTTCGGCCGCACCAGTTCGACATGCCGTTCCAGGAAGGGCAGGCAGGCGGCGATTTCGGCCTGGGTCGGGCTGCGGTTGCCGGGCGGACGCCAGGGCAGGATGTTGGTGATGTAGACCTTGCCGCGGTCCAGGCCGATCTGCGCCAGCATGCGGTCCAGCAGCTTGCCGCTGACCCCGACGAACGGCTTGCCCTGCCGGTCCTCGTCCTCGCCCGGCGCCTCGCCGATCAGCATGACCGGCGCTTGCGGGTTGCCGTCGGCGAAGACGGTGTTCATCGCGGTGGCCTTCAGCGGGCAGCCGTCGAAGCTGCGCAACGCCGTCTCCAGCGCTTCCAGGGTCTGCGCCTCATGCGCACGGGCGCGTGCCTGGATGCCGGCTTCGCTGGCGCCCAACGGCTGGTCGGGGGAGGGGAAGAGTGCGGCAGGCCGCGGCGGCGCGGGGGTGGGGGGCCGAGTCGGCGCCGGGCCGCGCATCGCCGCGGCACCCATTCCGACACCGGTCGGCGCATTGGCGCCCGCAGGCATGGCGCGCGCCGCCGGCCGGGCGGCCAGTGTGGCCCAGTCGGTCGGCTCGTCGCCGATGGCCTCGTCACAGCCGATATCGGCATGCCAGCGCAGCGCGTCGAGGATGTCGCATACGTCAATCATCGTTTGACCTTACCACAGATCGTGTGGTCTTACATGTCCAGATACCCAATTTGGGTGCGGTGCAAAGCGTGCTACAAGCACGCGCCCGCAAAACACCATAGGGCGTCCCGAGGGAAACAGTACCAAAACAAGACGGTGGGGGAGTTTGGTGATGGAACGCGAACCGCGCGAGGTCATGGAATACGATGTTCTGATCGTCGGCGCCGGCCCGTCGGGCCTGAGCGCGGCGATCCGTCTGCGGCAGCGCGCGGTCGAGACCGGGCAGGAACTCAGCGTCTGTGTGATCGAGAAGGGGTCGGAGGTCGGCGCCCACCTGCTGTCCGGCGCCGTCTTCGAACCGCATGCGCTGCAGGAGCTGATCCCCGACTGGAAGGAAAAGGGCGCCCCCCTCACCACCCCGGCGCGCGAGGACCATTTCCTGTTCCTGACGGAAACGAAGGCCTACAAGTCGCCCTTCGCCCCGCCGCAGATGAACAACCACGGCAACTACATCATCAGCCTCGGCAATCTGGCCCGCTGGATGGCGACCCAGGCCGAGGAACTCGGCGTGGAGATCTACCCCGGCTTCGCTGCGGCGGAGGTGCTGTATGACGACAACGGTGCCGTGAAGGGCGTCGCCACCGGCGACATGGGCATCGGCAAGGACGGCGAGAAGACCGGCAACTACACGCCCGGCATGGAACTGCACGCCAAGCAGACCATCTTCGCCGAAGGCTGCCGCGGCTCGCTGACCAAGACTCTGTTCGACAAGTTCGACCTGCGCCGCGACTGCCAGCCGCAGACCTACGGCATCGGCATCAAGGAGCTGTGGGAGGTCGATCCGTCGCAGTCGAAGCCGGGCCTGATCGTCCACACCATCGGCTGGCCGATGGACCCCAAGACCTATGGCGGGTCGTGGCTGTATCACATGGAAGGGAATCTGGTGTCGGTCGGCTTCGTCGTCGGCCTCGACTACTGGAATCCGCACATGAGCCCGTTCGAGGAGTTCCAGCGCTACAAGACCCATCCGGCGATCCGCCCGACCTTCGAGGGCGGCCGGCGTCTGGCCTATGGCGCGCGGGCATTGTCGGAGGGCGGCTTCCAGTCGATCCCCAAGCTGACCTTCCCCGGCGGCCTCCTCATCGGCGACGGCGCCGGCTTCCTGAACGTGCCGAAGATCAAGGGCAACCACACCGCCATGAAGTCGGGCATGGTCGCGGCCGAGGCGGTGTTCGACCATCTGGCCGGCGGCAACGACAACGGCCCCGAGGTCATCGCCTATCCGGAGCGGCTGAAGCAGTCCTGGGTCTGGTCGGAGCTGCATGCCGTCCGCAACATCCGCCCCGGCTTCCAGAAGGGCCTGTGGGCCGGTCTGGCGAATGCCGCCTACGAGACGGCGCTCAAGGGCAAGTCGCCCTGGACGCTGAAGCACCATGCCGACCACACCACCCTGGTGAAGGCCAGCGAGGCGCCGAAGATCGCCTACCCCAAGCCGGACGGCAAGGTCAGCTTCGACCGCCTGTCCTCGGTCTACCTGTCCAACACCAACCATGAGGAAGACCAGCCGGCGCATCTGACGCTGAAGGACAAGTCGGTGCCGATCAGCGTCAATCTGGCGCTCTACGACGCGCCGGAGCAGCGCTATTGCCCGGCCGGCGTGTACGAGATCGTCCGCAACGACGACGGCAGCGACCCGCGGCTGCAGATCAACGCCCAGAACTGCGTCCACTGCAAGACCTGCGACATCAAGGACCCCACCCAGAACATCAACTGGGTCGTGCCGGAAGGCGGCGGGGGGCCGAACTATCCGGGTGGGATGTAAGGGGGCCGGGGCATTTGCCCCCTCCCTAACCCTCCCCCTCTTCGAGGGAGAGGGAACTGCCGCTTTCTTCCCCTCCACCGCCGCAGGCGGGGGAGGGAGGGGCCCACGCGCAAGCGTGGGAGGGAGGGGGCAGGCTGCCGTCCGTCGGGTGTCGGTTGCGCCGCCGGCCACTCCTATCTATAACGCAAGCGGTAACCTTTCTGCGACGGCGCGATGATCGTTTCCTGCCCGACCTGTTCAACGCGCTACACCCTGTCCGACGAGTCGCTCGGCACCGACGGCCGGAAGGTCCGTTGTGCCCGCTGCGGCCACACATGGTGGCAGATGCCGGAACGGGCGGACCCCGATCCGGTGGTTCCCGACGCGCCGACGGAAATCCGGCCGGCGAGGCCGGCAAACTCCACCGAGAAGGCGGCCGGAAAGAGCAAGTCGAAGCCGCCCAAGGCACCGCGCGCCAAGCCGGCGCGCAGCACGGTGATCGGTTTCGCGGTGCTCGGAGTGCTCGTCGCCGGGACTGTGGCCGGCGGCTATTTCGGCCGCGAGGCCATCGTCCGCGGCTGGCCGCCCGCGGCCCTCTTCTACGAGACGATCGGAATGCCGGCCGAGCCGCCGGGCTTTGGGTTGGAACTGCGCAACATCCGCTCCGAACAGAAGCTGGAGGGTGGGAAGACCGTCCTGCTGCTGGATGGTGAGATCGCCAACACCACCGACATCGAGCGCGCGCTGCCGCCGCTTCGCGCCATCACCTTCGGTACCGAGCACAAGCCGCTGCAGAGCTGGACCATCGAACCGTCTGCGCCCGTGCTGGCACCGGGCGAGGTGGTGAGCTTCCACCACAGCCAGCCGGATCCCGGTCCGGTGACCGAAGTGACCATCACCTTCGGCGGTCCGCCGCCGGGGCTGGATGCGGCCGCCACCGAGAAGCCGGCCGAGAAAACCCCGGAGAAGCCGGCGGCCGCAAAGCCCGCCGCTCCGGCGAAGCCATCCGGTCACTGACCGCGCACGTCACCGCTCCGGAATGCCGTATTTCCGCAGCTTGTTGGCGATCATGGTGTGCGAGGTGTTCAGCCGCGCCGCCAGCTTGCGGCTGGACGGGAAACGCGGATAGAGCCGGCGCAGCAGCGACCGTTCGAAGCCGTCCACCGCCTCCTCCCAGTTTTCGGCGTCCTCTGCCTGCAACTCGGCGGACTGCATGCCGGCCCCGGCCAGTTCCAGGTCGGCAGCGTCCAACGCGCCGCCGTCGCTCATGGTCACGGCGCGGAAGATGACGTTCTCCAACTGGCGGACATTGCCGGGCCAGCGGTTGGCGAGCAGTGCCGCCGCCGCCGCCGGGGTCAGCCGGCCGGGCGGACGGCGGGCCTGCGCCGCGGCGCGGGCGATGAAATGGCGGGCCAGCAGCAGGATGTCCTGCCCACGCTCCCGCAATGGCGGGACATCCAGCGTCAGCACGTTCAGGCGGTAGAACAGGTCCTCGCGGAAGCTGTGGTCGGCGACCATCGCCTCGAGCGAGCGGTGGGTGGCGCTGATGACGCGGACATCCACCTTCTGCTCGCGCTCGCCGCCCACCCGGCGGAAGCTGCCGTCATTGAGGAAGCGCAGCAGCTTTGCCTGGAGATAGGCCGACATCTCGCCGATCTCGTCGAGGAAGACGGTGCCGCCATGGGCGAGTTCCAGCAGGCCGGGCTTGCCGCCGCGCTGCGCCCCGGTGAAGGAGCCGGGGGCGTAGCCGAACAGTTCGCTCTCCGCCAGATTCTCCGGCACCGCGGCGCAGTTCAGCGCCAGGAAGGGCTTGTCGCGGCGCGGGCTGGCGCGGTGGCAGGCATGGGCGATCAGCTCCTTGCCGGTCCCCGTCTCGCCCAGGATCAGCAGCGGCGCCTCCATGGCGGCGACGCGCGCGGCGCGCGCCTTCAGGGCCCGCACCGGTGGCGATTCGCCGAGGATGCGGTCGAAGCCGCCGCCCAGACCCAAATCGTCGAAATTCTGGATGGCGTCGAGCCGCTCGCCCAGGCGCGACGGCGTGAACAGGGAGATCACGGCGCCCGCCGCTTCGACATCGACGATGGGTGTCACCTCCAGCAGGAAGGGCTGGCCGTTCAGCGTCACCTCGCGGCCTGACATGCGGAATCCGCCGTCGGCCAACTCGCGCGTCAGGCCGGGTTCGTCCAACAGCTCGCCGAGGTCGCGGCCGGCCAGCCGCGATTCCGGCAGTCCGGCGACTTGGGCGGCGGCGGCGCTCGCCACCACGATCCGGCCCCCGCGGTCGACTGCCAGCACCGGGTCGGGCAGGGCGGCGAGCAGCGCGTCGAGATGCAGCCGCCGCCGCGTGCCCGGCAACATGTCGATGGCGGCCACCGCCCGAACGCCGGCGATGCGTTGCAGCGCGTCCGACAGGGCGGGCAGCGCCGCCGGATCGAGGCCGGGGGCGTCGATGTGGATCAGCGGCGGATCGACCTCGACGCCGACGACGTTGAGCCGGCGCAGCGCCAGCACGGCGAGGATCTCATGGGCGATGCCGACACGGTCGGTGAAGGTGACTTCGATGCGCATGGGGGGCAATGCTGGGGGAGAGGCACTTGGCAACCACTGTATAGAAATCGTTACGCCGTATCAAAATCTTTACATGCACTCAAGTCTTTGTTTTTCAACAAAAATGGCCTTCATCCTCTTTTTCCTGTAAACCCACGCATACACATCGCTCCCCGCCAATTCCCCCAGATCCCAGCAAATCCGCCATTTTCCCCTCTGGCACGCCCCTTGCGAACCACCCACTCCAAGCGAAGTCATCCATCCCCTTGGGAGCCAGTCTCATGCGCGTGATCGTTCTGGGCAGCGGCGTCATCGGTGTCACCACCGCCTATTATCTGGCGCGTGCCGGGCATGAGGTGACCGTGCTGGACCGTCAGGCCGGCCCGGCGCTGGAGACCAGCTATGCCAACGCGGGCGAGGTATCGCCGGGCTATTCCGCTCCCTGGGCGGCGCCGGGGCTGATGCTGAAGGCCGCCAAGTGGATGCTGATGAAGCATTCGCCGCTGGTGGTCCGGCCGAAGCTGGATCCGGCGATGTGGTCCTGGTGCCTGAAGCTGCTGGCCAACGCCAACGAGGCGAGCTACCAGCTCAACAAGGGCCGGATGGTCCGCGTCGCCGAATACAGCCGCGACTGCCTGAAGGCTCTGCGCGCCGAAACCGGCATCACCTATGACGAGCGCACCCAGGGCACGCTGCAGGTCTTCCGCACCCAGAAGCAGATGGACGCCGCCGGCTACGACATGGCGGTGCTGGAGCGTTATGGCGTTCCCTACAGCCTGTTCGACCGCGACGGCCTGACCTCGGTCGAGCCGGCCTTGGCCCATGTGAAGGACAAGCTGGTCGGCGCTCTGCATCTGCCGGGCGACGAGACCGGTGACTGCTTCCAGTTCACAGCCAAGCTGGCAGCCTATGCCGCCAAGCGCGGTGTGGAGTTCCGCTACGGCGTCTCCATCCGCGGGCTTGAGAGCGACGGGCGCAAGATCACCGGCGTCCTGACCGACGAAGGCACGCTGACCGCCGACAGCTACATCGTCGCCATGGGCAGCTATTCGCCGAAGCTGGTGAAGCCGCTCGGCATCGACCTGCCGGTCTATCCAGTGAAGGGCTATTCGCTGACCCTGCCGATCACCGATGCCGCCCACGCCCCGGAATCGACGGTGATGGACGAGACGCACAAGATCGCCGTCACCCGGCTGGGCGACCGCATCCGCGTCGGCGGCACGGCGGAGCTGACCGGTTTCGACCTGACCCTGCGCGAGAAGCGCCGCGGGCCGCTGGACCATGTGGTCAGCGACCTGTTCCCGAAGGGCGGCGACCTGTCGAAGGCGGAATTCTGGACCGGCCTGCGTCCCAACACGCCGGACGGCACGCCGATCCTGGGGCCGACCCATGTCCGCAACCTCTATCTCAACACCGGCCACGGAACTCTGGGCTGGACGATGTCCGCCGGCTCCGCCCGCGTTCTGGCCGACCTGGTCAGCGGCCGCCAGACCGACATCGACATGGAAGGCCTCAGCGTCGAGCGCTACGGCCGCAAGCCGGCGGTGACGGTGTCGCGCCCGGCGGCGGTGCGTCCGGCCTGACCCGGAAGTGCGGCCCGCGCCGCCCGGCGGACGCGGGTCATCGCCAGCTCCAGAAGGGCGGCGTCGGCGATTTCGGCCCCATCCAGCCGATGTCGCCCGCGCCGCCCTTCGCATTTCTCCACCCGGTGGCCGAGGCGCCTGAGATGCAGGATCGCCTCGTAGAGCCGGGTCGCCGGCTCGTTGGTTGGGCGGGTGGTCATGGATGGACCACCAGGACGACCAGCCGCTTCGGACCGTGGACGCCGTAGGCCAGCGTCTGCTCGATGTCGGCGGTCTTGCTGGGGCCGGACACCAGCAGCACGTTGGTCGGCATCGCCTGTGCCCATCCCTGCTCGCGCATCGCCTGCAGGAAGGTGTCATAGAGGGCGTCGGTGCGCAGCAGCGCGATGTGGATGTGCGGGACCAGCGAGAGCGTGCGCGGCTCCTCGGCGGTGGGCCACAGGATCAGGCTGCCGGTCTCGGCGATGGCGCCGCGGGTGGTGGTGAAGCCGGCCTCGATGGACTCGAACAGCTGGGGCTTGAGGTCTTCGAGCGGGCGGTCGTAGGGGATGAGGGTGGGGTTCGCTGCCGACTCCCATCCCTCGACCAGCCGCTTCCCCGCCTCAGTCGCCGGCGCGTAGAGCAGCGACTCCACCCCCTCCCGCGCGAGGAACTCCCGAAGCACGACCGGCCAATCGGCCTCGGTTGCGTCGATGAACTCCGTATGCACAGCCTCCATCAGGCGGCGGATGCGGGGCAGGCGCTCCTCCGGCGGCCAGCGCTTCGCCTCGATCGGCGCGAAGTCCGATGCGGGCGGGGGCAGCGGGTGGGCGTCGCGGGTGGCGCGCAGTTTCGTCAGGATGGAGCTGCGGGCGTCAGACATCGGGAACCCCCTTGGCGCGGGCGAGGTCGTGCAGGGTGCGGCCGGCGAAGCGCGGCTTGGTGCGGACGTTCGTCCACTCCTTCAGCAGGGGCAGCGACGAGGGCGCCGCATTGCCGAGTTTGCTCATCGCCAGCGTGGCGACGCGGTAGGCGGTGGGGGAGGCGTTCATCGCCGCCCAGCCGCTCCACACCATTGCTTCCGTCCGGCTGGCCTTGGCGCCGCCGTCCTTCACCGCACCGCCGGGCTTCACTGCCTCGACCCGCAGGCGTCCCATGATCTCGACGATTGGGATCTTCACCGGGCAGATCTCGACGCAGGCGTTGCACATGGTGCAGGCGTGGGGCATGGCGCCGCGCTTGGCCAACCCCTCGATCTGCGGCACCAGGATCTTGCCGATCGGGCCGGGATAGGGCGCCTCATAGGCATGGCCGCCGACCTTGGTGTAGACCGGGCAATGGTTCATGCAGGCGCCGCAGCGGATGCAGCGCAGCGTGTCGCGCAGTTCCGGGTCGGCGTAGATGCTGGAGCGGCCATTGTCGAGGATGACCAGATGCACCTCGCGCGGGCCGTCCTTCTCACCGTCCTTGCGAGGGCCGGAGATCATGTTGACGTAGGTGGTGATCGGCTGGCCGGTGGCGGAGCGCGGCAGCAGGCTGATCACCGGCGGCACGTCCTCCAGCTTTTCCACCACCTTCTCCAGCCCCATGAAGGCGATGTGGACCGGCGGCACCGTGGTGCACATGCGGCCGTTGCCCTCATTCTCGATCAGGCAGAGGGTGCCGGTTTCCGCCACCGCGGCGTTGACGCCGGACATGCCGACATCGGCGGCCTGGAACTTGGCGCGTAGCACCCGGCGGGCGAGGTCGGTCAGATAGGCCGCATCCTCGCGGCTCTCGGCGTCCTTGATCTTGCGCTTGAACAGATGGGCGATCTGTTTGGTGTTCAGGTGGATCGCCGGCATGATGATGTGCGACGGCATGGTGCCGTCCAGCTGCACGATGTATTCGCCGAGGTCGCTTTCCAGCACCTCGATGCCGTCCTTTTCCAGAACGGCGTTCAGGTGCATCTCCTCCGTCACCATCGACTTGCCCTTGACCACCAGCTTGGCATCGACCCGGTGCAGGATGTCGAGCGCGATGGCGTTGGCCTCGTCGGTGGTGGCGGCCCAATGGACGGTGATGCCGTTGCGGGTGCAGGTCTCCTCCAGCTTTTCCAGCAGCTCCGGCAGCTTCGACAGGGCGCGCAGCCGGACCGAGGCGGCGAGCGCCCGCACGCCAGTCCATTCGCCGGCATCGGCGAACTGGGCGGCGCGCTTGCTCATCAAGCCATCCATGGCGCGGCGGAAGTTGCCGCGCAGCTGGGGGTCGGCCAGCGCTGCGCGCGAGGCGGCGGCGAAATCCGGTGCGTTACCGTCCATGGATGCGCTCCTTCAGGAACTGGGCGATGTGCTGGCCCCGCGCGGCCTTGGCTCCGGCCTCCAGCGCGCCGGAGATGTTCAACAGGCAGCCGCAGTCGCCCGACACCACGCGGGCGGCACCGGTGCCCTCGATGTCCGCCACCTTGTCGCCGACCATCGCGGCGGAGATCTCCGGATGGCGCACGGCGAAGGTGCCGCCGAAACCGCAGCATTCCTTCTCCCGCTTCAGCTCCACCAGCTCGACATTGGCAAGCTGGCGCAGCAGCGCCTTCGGCTCCTCGACCACGCCCATCTCGCGCTGGGCATGGCAGGAAGCGTGCCAGGTGACGCGCACCGGCTCCCCCTTGTCGGTCAGTTGGACGTCGAGGACATGGACCAGGAACTGCGTCAGCTCCCAGACGCGGGCCGCGACCTGCACCGCCTTGGCCTCGTCCGGTTCGCCGCGGAACAGGTCGGGCCAGTGCTTCTTCATCATGCCGGCGCAGGAGCCCGACGGCACGACGATGGGGTCGTCGCCGGGGAACAGCTCCAACTGGGCGCGGGCGACTTTCAGGGCGTCGGCCCGATAGCCGGAATTGTAGGCCGGCTGGCCGCAGCAGCTCTGCCCCTGGGGGAAAACGACGGTCAGGCCCTGGGACTGCAGCAGCTCGATCCCCGCCATGCCGGCGTCGGGGAAGAACAGGTCGACGAGGCAGGTGCCGAAGTAATAGACGCGGGTGGGTTTGGGGATTGCGGACATCGGGCGTTTCCTCGCTGGGCGTCTTCTTATGGCGGAGCGTCGTTCAGAAGGCGGGTTCTGCCACCCGCAGCTTCTCCTCCACCTTCGCCGTCGTGCAGGTGTCGACCAGATAGACGATGGAGCGGTAGGGCACGCCCGCCTTGTCGGACAGGCCGATCTCGCAGGTGCGGCTGGTGGAGTAGCCCGATGCGCAGCCGTCCGGCACCGCGGCCGGCAGGTGGCGCAGCGCGTGGGCGTTCAGCTCCGGCGTGGTGAAGCCCTTGTCGCCGGCGAAGCCGCAGCAACCGACGTCGGGCGGCACCACCACCGTCTCGGCACAGGCCTTCGCCACCGCGGTCAAGGCCCCGTCCAGACCCATGCGGCGGGTGGAGCAGGTCAGGTGCAGCATCACCGGCTCCGCCGTCTTCGCGATGTCCAGGCGGGGCAGGGCGAACTCGCTGAGGAATTCCGCAACGTCGAGGATGCGCAAGCCCGCGTCGGTCAGCCGCTTCTTCAGGCGCAGGGCGCAAGGGCTGGTGTCCATCACCACCGGATACCGGCCGCCCCGGCTCGCCTTCGACAGCACGGCCAGCATGGCGTCCGCCTTGGCGTCGGCCGCCTCGGTCAACCCCTTGCTCTCCAGCGGCATACCGCAGCACTGGCCGTCCGCCGCCTCAGGATAGAGGATACGGAAGCCGGCCTTGCGCATCACCGATTCGACGACTTCGGGCAGGGGGCGCTGCTGCGGGTCCGCGGCGGCGGGACCCATGGTCCGGCTGACGCAGCTGGGGGCGTAGACCACCGTCGGCAGGTCGTCGCTGGGGATGTCCGAGTGTGCGGTAAAGGTCGCAGCGGTCGGCATGCTGCGGGGCAAAGCCGGCAGGTTGCCGCCGGTCAGGATGCGGGCCGCTGCCTGGGTGGCACCATGCCCGACCGTGCGGCGGGCGAGGTCGGCCAGCCGCAGGCCGGTGCGGGCGAGGCCCAGCGTGCCTTCCATATGGTCGGCGACCAGCGCCCCCGTCTTGCGGGCCACCGCGCCGCGGCGACCGCCGCGCATGGACTTGATCAGCAGCCCGGTCTCGATCCCGACCGGGCAGGCGGTGGCGCACAGGCCGCAGGCCGCGCAGGTGTCGATGCCCTGGTAATCGTAGGCGGTGGCGATCTCGGCCAGACGGGGGGCGTCGTCGCCGGCAGCCACCAGCCGCGCCATCTCGCGCCGGCCGACGATGCGCTGGCGCGGCGACAGGGTGAGGCGGTGGGAGGGGCAGGTCGGCTCGCAGAAGCCGCATTCGATGCAGGTGTCGACCAGCGGGTCGGCGGGGGGCAGCGGCTTCAGGTTCTTCAGGTGCGCCTCGGGATCCCCGTTCAGGATGACGCCGGGGTTCAGCAGCCCGTCGGGGTCGAAAAGCTGCTTGATCTCCTTCATCAGCCCGTAGGCCTGGGGCCCCCATTCCATCTCGACGAAGGGGGCCATGTTGCGGCCGGTGCCGTGTTCCGCCTTCAGCGAGCCGTCATAGCGGCTGACCACCAGAATAGCGACTTCGTCCATGAAGCGGCGGTAGCGGTCGATCTCCTCCTGCGTATCGAAGGCCTGGGTGAAGACAAAGTGCAGGTTTCCTTCCAGCGCGTGGCCGAAGACGATCGCCTCGTGATAGCCGTGGCGGAGGAACAGCGCCTGCAGCTCGCGCGTCGCTTCGGCCAGCCGGGGCAGGGGAAATGCCACGTCTTCGATGATGACGGTGGTGCCGGTCTGACGGATGGCGCCGACCGCCGGGAACAGGCCCTTGCGGATCTTCCAGAAGCCTTCGCAGGCCTTGGCGTCGGTGGTGAAGCGGGTGTCGCCGATGGTGATGCAGTCGGCCAGCACGGCGGCGATCTCCGCCACATTGGCCTCCAGGGCGGCGGCACTCTCGGCACGGGTCTCCACCAGCACCGCCGCCACCTCGGGGCTGAAGCCGCGGATCTGCGGCGGCATGCCCGGCTTGTCCTGGATGGAGCGGAGCGAGGCGCGGTCCATCAGCTCCGCCGCATCGACCGGGGCGGCCTTCAGCAAGGACACGGCGTGGCAGGCCTCGCCGATGTCGGGGAAGAACAGCAGGGCGCTGGCCTTGTGCGGATGCTCTGGCACGGTGCGCAGCGTGATGGCGGAGATGAAGCCAAGCGTCCCCTCCGACCCGATCATCAGGTGCTGGAGGATGTCGATGGGGTCTTCATAGTCGACCAGCGCGTTCAGGCTGTAGCCGGTGGTGTTCTTGATGCGGAACTTGTCGCGGATGCGGCCCGCCAGTGCCGCGTCGGCGCGGGTGCGGGCACCGAGTTCCGCCAGCCGGTCGAGCAGTGCGCTGTGGCTGTCGCGGAAACGGCTGCGGCTGTCCGGGTTGGCGGTGTCCAGAACCGTGCCGTCGGCCAGCACCAGCCGCATCGACTCCAGCGTGCGGTAGCTGTTCTGGGCGGTGCCGCAGCACATGCCGCTGGCGTTGTTGGCGGCGATGCCGCCGATCCTGGCGGTGGCGATGGAGGCCGGGTCGGGACCGATCTTGCGCCCGAGCGGGGCGAGGCGCCGGTTCGCCTCCGCCCCGATCACGCCGGGCTGCAGGGTGACGGTGGCCGCGGCGGCGCCGATGCTGCAGCCGCGCCAGCCGTCGCCCAGCACCACCAGGACGCTGTCGCTGACCGCCTGCCCCGACAGGCTGGTGCCGGCGGCGCGGAAGGTCACCGGCACCTTGTGGCCTCGGGTGATGCGCAGCAGCCGCACCACCTCCTCCTCCGTCTCCACCAGCGCCACGATCTTGGGGATCAGGCGGTAGAAGCTGGCGTCGGTGCCGTAGGCCAGCGTGCGCAGCGGATCGGTGATCAGCCGCGCATCAGGAATGACGGACTGAAGCTCGGCCAGCACATGGTCGTAAGGAGAAGGCAGCATCGGCGGCGGCTCCTGCTGGTGGGGGGAAGGCCGCGTCAGCGGCCGATGACCATCTCGGTGAAGGGCCACAGATAGGCCTGCGCCATCACCAGCAGGCCGACCAGCGTGGTCAGCGCCAGCGAGTGCCAGATGACGTAGCGCAGGATCTTGCCCTCATGACCGTGCCATTTGGTGGCGACGGCGGCGACGACGATGCTCTGGGCGTCGATCATCTTGCCCATCACGCCGCCCGAGCTGTTGGCGGCGGCCATCAGCGTCGGCGGCAGGCCGAGCTGCTCCGACGACACCTTCTGCAGGCTGCCGAACAGAACGTTGGACGCCGTGTCCGACCCGGTCAAAGCCACGCCCAGCCAGCCCAGGAAGGTGCCGAAGAACGGGTAGAGGAAGCCGGAGTTGGCGAAGGCGAGGCCCAGCGTGGTGTCCAGGCCCGAGAAGCGGGTGGTGTAGCCCAATGCCAGCATGGCGGAGATGGTCAACAGCGAGTTGCGGATGGCGTACAGCGTGTGGCCGTACGTCTTCAGCATCGCGGCCGGCGAGTAGCCCATCACGAAGCCGGAGATGACGGCGGCAATGAAGATGCCGGTGCCGGTGGCCGACAGCCAGTTCAGGGTGTAGACGGCGGCCTCCGGATGGGCCTTGGGCACCACCGGGGGAACGCGCAGGATCATGTTGTGCAGGCCCTCGATCGGGAACTTGAAGATCGAGATGCCGTCGAGGAAGGCCTTGACCTCCGGGATGCCCCACAGGAAGACGACGACGCTGAGGATCGCCCAGGGCGTCCAGGCGCGGCGGACCTCGGCGGCGCTGTAGCCGTGGCTGCGGCGCGCCTCGCCCTGGACCACCGCGGCGCCGACGGCCTGCGTCAGGGCGGATGCCCCGCCGGCGGTGTGCCAGATCGCCTTCGGGTGCCAGACCTTCAGGAACAGCGTGACGCAGACCAGCGAGACGATGGCAGCGGCGACGTCCACCAGCCAGGGGCCGTGGTAGTTGGATACCAGGAACTGCGGAACGGCGAAGGACACGCCGGCGACCAGGATGGCCGGCCAGATCTGGACCATGCCGCGCCAGCCGGCGAAGGCGACGATCAGCCAGAAGGGCACCAGCACCGAGAAGAAGGGAAGCTGCCGGCCGATCATCGCCGACAGGTCGAGCAGGGGCAGGCCGGTGACGGCGGCCAGCGCGATCACCGGCGTGCCGAGCGCGCCGTAGGCGACCGGGGCGGTGTTGGCGATCAGCGACAGGCCCGAGGCCGCCAGCGGGGTGAAGCCCAGGCCGATCAGCATGGCGCCGGTCACAGCCACCGGAGTGCCGAAGCCCGCCGCACCCTCGAAGAAGGCACCGAAGCAGAAGGCGATCAGCAGAAGCTGGAGCCGGCGGTCGTTGGTGATGCCGGTGATGCTTTCCTGCAGGATCTTGAACTGCCCGCGCTGCTCGGTCAGGTGATAGAGGAAGATGATGTTGACGACGATCCAGCCGATCGGCAACAGGCCGTAAGCCGCACCCAGCAACGCGGTCTTTCCCGCCATCGCCACCGGCATGCCGAACACGGCGACGGCCACCAGCAACGCCGCCGCCAGACCCAGCAGGGCGGCGCGGTGCGCCTTCATATGGAAGATGCCGAGACCGCCCAGCATCACCAGGACCGGCAGCGACGCGAAGAACGTCGACAGCCACATGTTGTTCATCGGGTCGTAGACTTGCGACCAGCTCATCGTCAGGGGTCTCCTTCTCGGGGAGTGATGTCGGTCCGAACGGCGTTCCGGGAGAAGGAGGTCCGCCTTTGCATGCATCCGGCCCGCCCGCGCCTGGATGGTGGCGCAGGAGGAAGGCCGGATGTTCGGCAAAACGGAGGCGTTCACCGCCGCCGGGGTCTTGCGGCCCCAAGCTCGCGGTGCGGATGCGCCCTTGCGGGTGCTGGTCCGTCCTGTCCCGGTACGTCTGGATGCACTTTCCGCTCCGCCGGCCATGGGGAAGAACCCTTGCCATCGGAGAAGCGGTGGACATCTCTTATCCATACGGTTGGCGTTGGATAAAATATTTTACCAGACTGTGCAACGGCTGAATCGTTTGCCAATCGACCAACTTTGGTAGGGGGGTGCGACGCTGCCGGTCTGCCACTGCTCTGGACGCCTGTTCCGTCCACCGGTATTGAAGAGCATCGAGACGTGAAGGGAGAGGCCGCCGATCCAATGCAGGGGACGATCAAACCGGCCAAGCTGGCCGACGCCATTGCCGAGCATCTGGAACGGCTGATCCTGGAAGGTGCGCTCCGTCCGGGGGAAAAGCTGCTGGCCGAACGCGAGCTGGCGGTGAAGCTGGACGTGTCGCGCCCGTCGCTGCGCGATGCCATCGCCAAGCTGGAGGAGCGCGGCCTGCTGGTCACCGGGCGCGGCGGCACCCATGTCGCCACCTTCCTGTCGCAGATTGCCGACCCGCTGATGACGCTGATGCGCAACAAGCCGGATGCGTCCTTCGACTATCTGGAGTTCCGCCGCTCCATCGAGGCGGCTGCTGCCGGGCTGGCGGCACAGCGGGCGACCGATCTCGACCGCGACGGCATCCGCGCCATCATCGCCCGCATGCGGGCCGCCCACGGCAAGGACGACAGCTCGGAGGAGGCGGAGGCCGACGCCGACCTGCATCTGGCGGTCTACGAGGCGGCGCACAACGTCGTCATGCTGCACATCATGCGGACCCTGTCCGACCTGCTGCGCAACGACGTGTTCTACAACCGCGCCGACCTCTATTCCCGGCCGGGGGTGCGCGAGCTTCTGCTGCAGCAGCATCTGGCCATCGCCGATGCGGTGCTGGCCGGCGACGCGGATGCGGCGAGTGCGGCGGCCGACGCCCATGTGGAGTTCACGCTGCAGACCCTGCGCGAGATCAGGGACCATAATGCCCGCGTCCAGGTCTCGCTGCGGCGGATCGGGCGCACCGACCTGATCGACAGCGGGGCGTAAGCGGAGACTCCGGAATCGTGGCAGGCGGAGGTTCTCCGTCGAAGGTCATATGCAAGTGGGCTCGCCCCGACTGGCGGCAGGGCTTTCGCCGGGTTACACTGCAGGCGAACAGTCCTTCTTCATCGATTGCCCGAGTGCTGCGCCCGTGTCCTCCGCCAAGAAGCACCGCATCCTGCTGATCGAGGATACGGTCCCGCTCGCCAAGCTGTATATCGAGTTCCTGCGTGCGGACGCCCAGGAGGTCGTGCATTGCACCCGCGGGCGCGAGGCGCTGGACGCGGCGGCGGCATCGCCGCCCGACGCGGTGATCCTGGACCTGAAGCTGCCGGACATGGACGGGCTGGAGGTGCTGAAGGCCCTGCATGCCCGCGACCCGAGCGTGTCGGTGGTCATCATCACCGCCCACGGCTCCATCGATCTGGCGGTGGAGGCGATGAAGCTGGGCGCCTTCGACTTCATCGTGAAACCCTTCAATGCCGACCGGCTGAACCTGACCCTGCGCAACGCGCTGGAGCGGCGGACGCTGGCGCGGATGGTGGAGGGATACCGCAAGGATCTCGACCGCGGGCGCTTCCACGGCTTCATCGGCAGCTCGCCCGAGATGCAGGCGGTCTACCGCACCATCGAAAGCGTGGCGGCCAGCCGGGCCAACGTGTTCATCACCGGAGAGAGCGGGACCGGCAAGGAGGTGGCGGCCCAGGCCATCCACCGTGCCAGCCCGCGCCGCGACCGCGCCTTCATCGCGCTGAACTGTGCCGCCATTCCGAAGGAGCTGCTGGAATCGGAGATTTTCGGCCATGTGAAGGGTGCCTTCACCGGAGCGGCGGGCGACCGGCCGGGGGCGGCGCTGCTGGCCGACGGCGGCACGCTGTTCCTGGACGAGATCTGCGAGATGCCGGTGGAGCTGCAGAGCAAGCTGCTGCGCTTCGTCCAGACCGGCACCGTCAATCCGGTGGGCAGCGGGCGGGAGGAGCGGGTGGATGTGCGCTTCGTCGCCGCCACCAACCGTGATCCGCTGGCCGAGGTGCAGGCCGGCCGGTTCCGCGAGGATCTCTACTACCGGCTGCACGTCATTCCGCTCGCCCTGCCGCCGCTGCGCGACCGCGGCGACGACGTGATCGAGATCGCCCGCTCCTTCCTGATCGATTACGCGCGGGAAGAGGGGAAGTCCCTGGCCGCCTTCGCTCCGGAGGTGGAGGCGCGGCTGCGCGCCCATGACTGGCCGGGCAACGTCCGGCAGCTTCAGAATGTCCTCCGCAACGTGGTCGTGTTGAACGACGGACCGCAGGTGGTGCCGGAGATGCTGCCGCCCCTGACCGGTGCCGCCGGGATCGCTGCCACCTCCTCCGATGCCGGGGCCCCGGCTGGTGGCGTCCGGGAGGAGGACGGCGCGGTCCTTCCGCTGTGGCAGGTGGAGAAGGAGATGATCCTGAAGGCCCTGCGGCTGAGCGGCGACGACGTGCCGCGCGCCGCCCTGATGCTGGAGATCAGCCCCTCCACCATCTACCGCAAGCTGCAGCAGTGGCGCGCCGCCGACGGGGTTGCCGCCCAGGGGAATGCCGCGTGAGCGGGCGTAGGGCTGGCGAGGTTCCGGCGGCGCTGCCGCGCGACGAGGAGCGGCGTCTGGCGGTTCTGGAATCGTACTGCGTCCTCGATACCCCGGCGGAGTCCGGCTTCGACAACATCACCCGGCTTGCCCAGCATTTCTTCGGCACGCGCATCGCGCTGGTCTCGCTGATCGACCGGAACCGGCAGTGGTTCAAGAGCCGCATCGGGCTGGACGTCGAGGAGACGCACCGCGACCTTGCCTTCTGCGCCCATGCCATCCTCGACGACGGTGTCCTGGTGGTGCCGGACGCAACGAAGGACCCGCGCTTCGCCGGCAATCCGCTGGTCACCGGTGATCCCCACATCCGCTTCTATGCCGGCGCGCCGCTGGTGGCGGACGGCTTCAAGCTGGGCACCCTGTGCGTGATCGACGATACTCCCCGCGGCGGGTTCGACGCGCGGGAGGCGGAAACCCTGACCCAGCTCGCCCGGCTGGTGGTGGACGAGCTGGAGCTCCGCCGCGAGGTGACCCGCCGCCAGCTGGCGGAAGCGGAATTGCGCGACCGCTCCCGTCTGTTGAATCTGGCCGAGGAGATCGGCCAGTTCGGGCACTGGTACATCGACTTCGTCACCGACACCCGCCGCTGGTCGGACGAGGTCTACCGCATCATGGGGCTGAGTCCGCAGGACGGTCCGCCGACGGTGGACATGTCGCGCGGCGCCTACCACCCCGACGACCTGCCGACTCTCGCCGCCCTGGTTCAGCGGGCGCGGACGACCGGCGAGGGCTTCTCGACCGAGGCACGGGTCATCCGGCCCGACGGCACGCTGCGCCACGTCTTCATCCGCGGCATGGCCGAATGGGGGGAGGCCGGCCGGCCGATCGGGCTGCTGGGCGTGGTGCAGGACATCACCGACGCCAAGCGGGAAGAGGCTGAACTGCGGTCGAACCGCGAACTGCTGGCCCTCACCGTCCAGGCGACGCGGGACGGCATCTGGGACTGGGCGCTCGACACCGGCGCCATCTGGTTCTCCCCGACCTGGAAGGAGCAGCTGGGCTACCGCGACGACGAGCTGGAGAACAGCCTGGACATGTGGGCGGGCCTGATCTTCGAGGAGGACCGGACCGCGGCCCTGGAGATGGTGCGGGCCTACAATGCCGGCCTGATCCCGAAATTCGAGGCGGTGCAGCGCTTCCGGCACAAGCAGGGACACACCGTCTACATCCTGAGCCGCGCCATCCACATCCGCGATGCCGAGGGGCGGGTGGTGCGCATGGTCGGCGCCCATACCGACATCTCGCGCGACAAGATGACGGAGGAGGAGCTCCGTCTCGCCAAGCAGACCCTGGACGACGCCATCGAGGCGGTACCGGAGGGGCTGGCCTATTTCGACGCCGACGACCGGCTGATCCTGTGCAACCAGCGCTACCGCGACGCGCATCCCCTGACCGCACCACTGCTGACCCCTGGCCGTTCCTTCGAGGAGATCCTGCGCACGGCGATCGCCAACGGCGAATTCGCGGCCAACCCGGACGGTCCGAGCGACGAGGCGTGGATCCGGGCGGAGCTGGCCCAGCACCGCAATCCCGGCCCGCCCTTCGAGCGGGAGCTGCCCGACGGCCGCTGGATCCTGGTGGCGGAGAACCGGACCAGCAGCGGGGCGCTGGTGTGCACCCGCACCGACATCACCGAACGCAAGCGCTTCGAGGCGGAGCTGCAGCGTCAGGCGGCCGACATGTGCGCGCTGGCCGAAGGGCTGGACGCCGCCCGCGAGGAGGCCGATGCCCTGCGCGCCCGGGCGGAGGCGGCGACCCAGGCGAAGTCGGAATTCCTGGCGGCGATGAGCCACGAGATCCGCACGCCGATGAACGGCATCATGGGCATGACCGAGCTGCTGTTCGACACCGCGCTGACGGCGGAGCAGCACCAGTTCGCCCAGGCCATCCGCAGCTCCTCCAACGCGCTGCTGACCATCATCAACGACATCCTCGACATCTCGAAGCTGGAAGCCGGCCGCGTCACCATCGAGACGCTGCCCTTCGATCCGGCCGATCTGGTGGAGGGGGTGGTGGAGCTGCTGACCCCCCGCGCCCACGAAAAAGGGATCGAGATCGGCTTCTACATCGACCCGCTCCTGCGCCGCACCCTGCTGGGCGATCCCACGCGCATCCGGCAGATCCTGGTCAATCTGGTCGGCAACGCGGTGAAGTTCACCGATCGGGGCTCGGTCGCCGTGGAGCTGGAGGCGCTGGACGCCACCGAGGCGCATCTGGTGCTTCGCATCACCGTGACCGACACCGGGATCGGCATCCCGGCAGAGGCGCTGCCCACCCTGTTCAACAAGTTCCAGCAGGTCGACGGGTCGATCACCCGCAAGTTCGGCGGAACCGGGCTGGGGCTGGCGATCTGCCGCCAGCTCTCGGAACTGATGGGAGGAAGCATCGCGGTGGAAAGCCGCCTGGGGGCCGGCAGCCGCTTCCAGGTCGATCTGCCGCTGGCACTGCTCGACGAGGCGCTCCCGCCGGCCGAACAGCCGCTGGCCGGGCGCCGCGCTTTGGTGGTGGACGATCTGGCGGTCAACCGCCGGGTGCTGGCGGCGATGCTCGACAGCCTGGGCGCCCGCCCGACGGCGGTGGACAACGGCCCCGATGCGCTGGAGGAACTGCGCCGTGCGGTGGCCGGTGGCAGGCCCTTCGACGTGGTGCTGGTGGACCACACCATGCCGGGCATGGGCGGCGACGCCCTGCTCGCGGCCATTGCCGGCAATCCGATGCTGGCCGGCACCAGACGCGTGCTGATCGCCGGATTGGGACCGGCGGCGCGGGGCGACTGCGGAACGGTCCCCGGACTGGTCGATGCCATCCTCAACCGTCCGCTGCGCCAGAGTGCATTGGCCTGTTGCCTGACCGGCCTGTTCCAGGCGGCGGCACCGCCGTCTTCGGCGGACAGGCTGGCCGCCGAGGGGCAGCCCGCCGACCGCAGCGAGGAGCCGGCGCGCAGCGGCCGCATCCTGCTGGCGGAGGACAACCGCACCAACCAGCTGTTCGCCACCACCCTGCTGCGCAAGCTGGGTTACACGGTCGAAGTGGCGGAGGATGGGGAGCAGGCGGTGGCGGCGGCCTGCCGCGGCGGCGTCGATCTGGTGCTGATGGACGTGCAGATGCCGGGCATGGACGGGCTGGAGGCCGCGCAGGCGATCCGTGCCCGCGGCGGGCGGTTCGCCGGCCTGCCGATCATCGCCCTGACCGCCGACGCCATGCCGGGCACGCGCGAACTCTGTCTGCGCGCGGGCATGAGCGACTATCTCACCAAGCCGATCAGCCGCGCCGGGCTTCTGGCGGCGTTGGACCGCTGGATGGCGGAGGCCGGGTCCGACAGTTTGCCCGCCGCGGCGGATGCCGATGGTGCCGGCGGCACTGGCGAAGAGGCTGGCGGCGATGACGGCGAGGTGCTGGACGAGGCGGTGCTGGCCGATCTGGTCGCGACGGTGGGTGCCGACAACCTCAGCCTGATCGTCGAGAGCTTCCTCGACGACGTGTCCCGCCGGCTGGAACGGCTGTCGGCGATGGCGCGCACGGCTCCGGCCGGCACCCTCGACATGCGGGCGCTGGCGGGGGAGGCGCACGATCTCTCCAGCCTTGCCGGCAGTTTCGGCGGGATGGCGGTCATGCATCTCGCCTGGCGGATGGAGGTGATCTGCCGCAACGGCGACACCGCGCAGGCCGGCCAGCTTCTGCCGGTGCTGCTGCGCGAGGCCGCGCGTCTGGAGCGTTCCTTGCGCGAGCGCACCGGCGTGCAGCAACCGGCGGCCTGATCCGTCCCCCGCGGTCTTCCGACGGGCCTGGGCGGCGTCAGCCGGTGCCGGGCTGGGTCGAGCCGTCGGTGTCCTCGGCCCGCTCCCGCAGTTCCTTCGACGACAGGCCGGCCGGGGTGGCGTCCTGCAGGGTGCCGTCGCCGGGAGTCTTGGTCATGTCCTCGCGCGGGGAGCGTTCACCCGCCGGCGTCCGGTCGTGGGTGTCGGAACCGGGTTTGCCCGATATGGGTTTGCCCGATACGGGATTGTTTGGACGGGGCATTCCTTCGGAGGGGATGCGCGTTTGGGGCGTGTCGGTCATGATGTCCTCTGCTATCTTCCGGAGGAGTCAACGACAGCGGGCGGGTGCGGGTTCCGATCCTGACCGATCCTTCGAAGACCGGGAGAAGACGGCGCGGCGCCGACAGGGCGCCAAAGCGCGCGAAGAACGGGCCAACCACCAAGGTCCGGCTGCGGAGACCGTGCCCGGCCGGACAGCAAGGAGTGCGATAAGGTCATGGAATCGAGCAAGCATACCCCGCACGGCGATGTGATCCAGGTCGGCACCGTCACGCTGACCGACGACGCCACCGGCAAGACGCTGAAGCTGCCGCTGCTGGGCGGGTCCACCGGCCCCAACGTGATCGACATCCGCAAGCTCTATGCCGAGACCGGCTATTTCACCTACGATCCCGGCTTCACCTCCACCGCCGCCTGCGATTCGGCCATCACCTACATCGACGGCGACGAGGGCGTCCTGCTGCACCGCGGCTATGCCATCGCCGATCTGGCCGAGAACTGCGATTTCCTGGAGGTCTGCCACCTGCTGCTGAACGGCGAACTGCCGAACCCGCAGCAGAAGTCCGATTTCGAGCGCACCATCACCTATCACACGATGGTGCATGAACAGCTGGCCAAGTTCTACAGCGGCTTCCGCCGTGACGCCCACCCGATGGCGATCATGTGCGGCGTCGTCGGCGCCCTGTCGGCCTTCTATCACGACTCGACCGACATCTTCGATCCGGTCCAGCGCAAGATCGCCGCGCACCGCCTGATCGCCAAGATGCCGACGATGGCCGCCATGGCCCACAAATACACGGTCGGCGAACCGTTCATGTATCCGCGCAACGACCTGACCTACGCGGAAAACTTCCTCTACATGACCTTCGGCACGCCGTGCGAGGAATGGACGGTCGATCCGGTCCTGTCGGAGGCGATGGACAAGATCTTCATCCTGCACGCCGACCACGAGCAGAACGCCTCGACCTCTACCGTCCGGCTCGCCGGCTCGTCCCACGCCAATCCGTTCGCCTGCATCGCGTCGGGAATCGCGGCGTTGTGGGGTCCGGCCCATGGCGGCGCCAACGAGGCCGTGCTGAAGATGCTGGAGGAGATCAGCTCGGTCGACCGCATCCCCGAATTCGTCCGCCGCGCCAAGGACAAGAACGACAGCTTCCGCCTGATGGGCTTCGGCCACCGCGTCTACAAGAACTACGACCCGCGCGCCAAGATCATGCGCGAGACCTGTTATCAGGTCCTCGACCGCCTGGGCATCCAGGACGAGCCGCATCTGGCCATCGCCATGGAGCTGGAGAGGATCGCCCTGTCGGACGAGTATTTCATCGAGAAGAAGCTCTATCCGAACGTGGACTTCTACTCGGGCATCATCCTGAAGGCGATGGGCTTCCCGACCAGCATGTTCACCGTGCTGTTCGCGCTTGCCCGTACCGTCGGCTGGATCAGCCAGTGGAAGGAGATGATCGAGGACCCGGCCCAGAAGATCGGCCGCCCCCGCCAGCTCTTCACCGGCAACCCTGCCCGCCCCTTCGTGCCGCTGGACAAGCGTTGACCCCAGATCATCGGACGTCCCCCCTCCAGTGCAAGGAGAGGGGCGTCCCGTGACCCAGCCCCTGCAACTCGGCCTGTCGGTCGCCATCGTGGCGGTGGCCGGCGGGACGCCGCGCGTCGTGACGGTGCGCAGCGGCTTCGCCGTGCCGGAAGACCACCGGCGCGGCGACGAGCCGTTGCCGCATCGCGACGCCCTGCCCGGCGCGCCCTTCGAGCCCGACCGTTTCCGCACCCTGCAGGAGGGCGTCCGCGCGGTGGCGGAAGGGCTGTCGGGACTAGCACTGCGCTATGTCGAGCAGCTCTACACCTTCGGCGACCGCCATCGCGATCCGCATGAGCTGTTCGGCGGCCCGCGTTCGGTCGTGGTCGGCTATCTCGCCCTGGTCCGCGACGGCCCGCTGGGCGGAGATGCCTCGGCCGAGTGGCGCGACCTCTACGACCATTTCCCGTGGGAGGACTGGCGCGACCGGCGCCCGCCGCTGCTGGACGGCGTGATCGCCCCGGCGCTCGGCAGTTGGATCGCGTCGGCACCCGACGGGGAGACCCGCCTGCGCCGGGCCGAACGCGCCCAGATGGCCTTCGGCCTCGACGGCGCGGACTGGGACATGGAACGGGTGCTGGAGCGCTTCGAACTGCTCTACGAAGCCGGGCTGGTGGTGGAGGCCTTCCGCGACCGCGACCTCGCCGCGCGGGTCGATTCGTCGGTCGGTGTCGGCGGGCCGATGCCGCGGGCGCTGGGCCGGCCGATGGCGCGCGACGGCCGGCGCATCCTGGCGACCGCGTTGGAACGGCTGCGCGGCAAGCTGCGCTACCGCCCCATCGTCTTCGAACTGCTGCCGCCGACCTTCACCCTGCACCAGCTGCAGCTGGTGGTGGAGGCGCTGTCTGGCGAGCGGGTGCACAAGCAGAATTTCCGGCGCCTGATGATCTCCGGCGGCTTCGTCGAGCCCACCGGGCAGTATGAAAGCCAGACCGGCGGCCGTCCGGCGGAGTTGTACCGCTTCCGTCGCCAGGCCATCCACGAACGCACCAGCGCTGGCGCCATCCCATCCGCGGACGGATAAGGGAAAATCCATCGGAAACTTCGACGCGCGGCATTGGGCGCAGTTGTCAACGGGCGGCTGCAAGCGGATACTGCCGGGACGGTTTCAAACCCGGAATGTCCATACCCGGAAAGTCCAAGAAGGCCGATGTCGCACCGCATCCTGATCGCCGACGACCATCCGCTGATGCGCACCGCCTTGACCCAGACCATCGGGCAGGCGATCCCCGGCGCCGTGATCCTGGAAGCGTCGCGGTTCGACCAGATCAAGCCCGTGCTGGACACCGGGGAGCCGCCGGACATCATCCTGCTCGACCTGCACATGCCCGGCATGAGCGGCCTGATCGGCCTGATGATGCTGCGCTCCGAACATCCCGCGATTCCGGTGATCGTGGTGTCGGCGTCCGAGGATCCGGTGACGATCCAACGCGCCATCGACTACGGTGCCTCCGGCTTCGTGCCGAAATCCGCCCCCAACACCCAGATCGTCGAGGCGATCCACGCCGTTCTCGACGGTGAGCTGTGGCTGCCCGAGATCAACGGCGGTCCCGAGACCGACGCCCCCGATCCCGCCCAGCGCGCCGCCACCCTGACCCCCCAGCAGCTCCGTGTCCTGGCCGGCATCGCCGAGGGCAAGCTGAACAAGCAGATCGCCTATGAGATGAACGTCGCCGAGACGACGGTGAAGGCCCATGTCACGACGATCCTGCGCAAGCTGGGCGTGCTGACCCGCACCCAGGCCGCGGTGTTGGCGAGCCAGTTGGCGCTGTCGTCCGCCCCGCCGCCGCCGGTGGAGTGAGGGATAGGGAAGGGGCAGACCCTTACCCCGCCAGCCGCTGCCCCTCCGCCAGCAACTGCCCCAGCAGCGCCCTGAGCGCGCCCGGACGCACCGGCTTGTAGAGCAGGCGGCATCCCGCCGCTTCGATGTCCTCGCGCACGGCGGCGTCGCGGTCGGCGGTGACGACGGCGGCGGGAAGGTCGCTGCCCAGCGCCGCGCGCAGGGTCGCCAAGGCCTCCACTCCCGTCAGGCTGCGGTCGAGGTGGTAGTCGGTCAGGATCACGTCGGGCGTGCGACCCTCCAGTTTCGCCAGGGCGAGGTCGGGGGCCGCCGCGGTGACGACGCGGCAGGACCAGCTGGACAGCAGATCCTCGGTGGCGCGGGCGATGGCCGGCTCGTTCTCCAGGCACAGCACCAGGACGCCGCTCAGGTCTCGGCCGCGCGGGCGGACCACCACGGCGCGGGCGGCGACCGGCTCGTCGGTCAGCGGCACCAGGACGGAAAAGGCGCTGCCGCGCCCGACCTTGGAGCGAACCTGAACCGTATGGCCGAGGATGCCGGCCAGACGCTCGACGATGGCGAGGCCGAGCCCCAGACCCTTGCCGCGGTCGTCGGCGTCGTTGTCGAGCTGGCGGAACTCCATGAAGATTTCCGGCACCTTGTGCTCGGGGATGCCGGGGCCGGTGTCCCACACCTCGATGGACAGGAAATTCCCGCGGCGGCGGCAGCCCAGCAGGATGCGGCCGGTCCGGGTATAACGCACGGCGTTGGCGAGGTAGTTCTGCAGGATGCGCCGCAGCAGCGTCGGGTCGCTGTGCACGATGGCCGAACACTCCACCACGCGCAGGGCCAGCCCGTGGCGGCTCGCCAGCACGGTGAACTCCTCGCCCAGCGGCTTCAGCAGCTCCTCGATGCGCATCGGTACGGGGTTCGGCTTCACCACGCCGCTGTCGATCTTGGAGACGTCCAGCAGGTCGCCCAGGATCTGCTCCACCGACCGCAGCGAGGTGTCGATCTGGCGGATGGCGCTGTCGCCGTTGCGCTCGGCCAGAGCGGACAGGAACAGGCGGGCGGCGTGCAGCGGCTGCAGCAGGTCGTGGCTGGCGGCGGCGAGGAAACGGGTCTTGCCGCGGTTGGCGCGCTCGGCCTCCGCCTTGGCTTCGGAGAGGGCGTGGGTGCGCTCGGCGATGCGGCGCTCCAGCGTCTCGTTGGCTTCGCGCAGGGCGGCGGCGGCGCGGTGGCGTTCGGTGACGTCGGTGTAGACGGCGACGAAGCCGCCGCCGCCGGGCTTCGGCCCCGGCATCGGGTTGGTGGCGATCTCCAGCACGGTTCCGTCGGGACGCACCCGTTCGTAGACGTCGGGCTTGTTGCGGCGGCGCGGGTCGGACCGGCGCTCCAGCAGGGTCTCGATCTCGCCGTTGCGGCCATACTCGCCGCGCCGCGCGATCAGCCCGACGATCTCCTGCAGCGAGGTTCCGACCTGGACGAAGCCGTCGGGCAGGTCCAGCAGGACCAGGAACTGGTTGTTCCAGGTGGCGACGCGCCAATCCTCGTCGAACACGGCGATGCCCTGCGGCACATTCTCCACGGTGGCGCGCAGCAGCTCATGCTGCTTCAGGATGGCGCGCGACGCCTCGTCGATGATCGACCGCGCGTCGGTGCGCGACAGCCGGCGGTCGGACAGGAGGCCGGCCACCACCACGCGGGCGGAGGCGGAGCCGACGGCGCCGGCGAGCAGCCGCTCGGTCAGCTGGATCGCCTCGCCGTCGGTGCGGGTCAGCAGCGCGGTCGGCAGGTCGCCGTCCTCCACCCCGGTGAAGCGGCAGAAGGCGGCATCGGCGCGGGCCTGCCCGACATAGCGCACGGCGAGGTCGTGCAGGTCGGCCAGCGTGGCGCCGCGCGGCCCGTGCGGCTCGCCGTCGGCGGAGCGGCGCAGGTTGATGAAGCGTGCGGCCTGCTGGCGCTCCAGCGTCGACGGCCGGGTCAGCAGAGAGACCAGCACGAACAGCAGGATGTTCGGCCCCAGGCTCCACAGCGCGGCGTTGGTCAGCGGGTCGATGCCGGCGATGCCGGCCAGCGCCACCGGGCTGAGGCCGGTCAGGCCGAACGGCCCCTCGCGCAGGGCGCTGGAGGCCAGCCATCCCGCATCGGCGAAGGACGGCAGCAGCATGGTGTAGGCCCAGCCGAGGAAGCCGGCGCAGATGCCGGCGAAGGCGCCGGCACGGCTGGCGCGGCTCCAGATCAGGCCGCCGAGCAGGGCGGGGGCGAACTGCGCCACCGCGGTGAAGCTCATCATGCCGATGGTCGCCAGCGGAAAGGCCGGGCCGATCAGCCGGTAGCAGCCGTAGGACAGCAGGACCAGCACGATCACCGCCGACCGGCGGATCAGCAGCAGGATGCCCGCCGGGTCGTCGCGCAGCCGCCGGTCGTCGGGGCGCAGCGCCATCAGCAGCGGCACGGCGACGTCGTTGCAGATCATGGTGCTGAGCGCCACCATCTCCACCAGGATCATGCTGGTCGCCGCCGACAGGCCGCCGATGAAGGCGGCCAGCGCCAGCCACGGCCAGCCCTGGCTCAAGGGGATGGAGACCATGAAGGTGTCGGCGTTGGTCGTGCCGTCCGGGAACAGCATCAGCCCGGCCAGCGCCACCGGCAGCACGAACAGGTTGATGGCGACCAGATAGGCGGGGAACAGCTTGGCCGACGACCGCACGTCGCCGCCATGGGTGTTCTCCACCACCGCGACGTGGAACTGGCGCGGCAGGCACAGGATCGCCAGCGCCGACAGCAGGCAGGCCACCCACCAGTCCGCGCCGATGCTGTCCAGCCGGATCAGGTCGAGGAAGCCGGGATGATTCGCCGCCGCTTCGAAGAAGGTGGCGGGGTCGCCGAAGACCGAATAGGCGATGGCGCCGCCCACCGCCAGCGCCGCCGCCAGCTTCACCACCGATTCCGCGGCGATGGCCATCATCAGGCCGCGATGGTGTTCGTTGGCCGACACGCTGCGCACGCCGAACAGGATGGCGAAGGCCGCCATCAGCAGGGCCGCCATCAGCGCGGTGCCGCCTGGCATCTGGTTGAGGTCGGTGCCCAGCGACGCCCCGGCCAGAATCTCGAAACTGACGCTGATCGCCTTCAATTGCAGGGCGATGTAGGGCAGCAGCCCGATCACCGCGGCGACGGTGACGAGGGCGGCGAGGCTGCGGCTCTTGCCGTAGCGGGCCGACAGGAAGTCGGAGATGGAGACGACGTTCTCCGACTTCGCGACCCGCACGATGCGGGCCAGAACCGGCCAGCCCAGCCCGATCATCAGGATCGGCCCGATATAGATCGGCAGGAAATAGAAGCCCCCGGTGGCCGCCCGTCCCACCGCGCCGTAGAAGGTCCAGGAGGTGCAGTAGACCCCGAAGCTCAGCGCATAGAGCCAGGGCGTACGCCGTTCGGCGCCCTGGTCGCCGGTCCGGTCGCCGTACCATGCGATGGCGAACAGCGACAGCAGATAGGCCATCGACACGGCCAGGATGAACCAGCTTTCCATGGGGCTTTTCGCATCCCGTTTTGGACTTCTTCTCCCTATGGCGGCAGAGGCTATCACGAAAATGCGCGGACGGGCGGAGGGAAACCCTCCGCCCGTCCGTTCCGCCGCCCGTCAGTCAGCCGGGTTGCGTCCTTGCTCAATCATGCTGGTAGATGTCCACGTCCTTGGTTTCGCGGACGAACAGCAGGCCGATCACCAGGGTCGCGGCGGCGATGATGATCGGATACCAGAGGCCGGAGTAGATGTCGCCGGTCGCCGCCACGATGGCGAAGGAGGTGGTCGGCAGGAAGCCGCCGAACCAGCCGTTGCCGATGTGGTAGGGCAGCGACATCGAGGTGTAGCGGATGCGGGTCGGGAACATCTCCACCAGCATCGCGGCGATCGGGCCGTACACCATCGTCACATAGATGACCAGGATGGTCAGCAGGGCGATGACCATCACCGTGTCGATGCGGGCCGGATCGGCCTTCGGCGGATAGTTGGCGGTCTTCAGCGCGTCGGTCAGGCCCTTGTCGAAGGCGGCGCCGGCGGCCTTGGTATCGGTCGGCGCATGCGAGGCGGTCGGGCCGTGGCTCAGCGACACGGTGGTGCTGGCCTGCGGGGCCGCGGTGTAGCTGGGGATGACCGTGCTGCCGACCTTGATCGAGGCCACGGTGCCGGTCGGAGCCGCTTCGTTGGTGTAGGGGATGCCGCGCCGGACAAGCGCGCTCTTGGCGATGTCGCAGGAGCTGGTGAACTGGCTGGTGCCGACCGGGTTGAACTGGAACGAGCATTCGTTCGGATCGGCGACCACGACCACCGGCGAGGTCGCGATGGCCTCCTCCAGCGCCGGGTTGGCGTAGTGGGTGATGGCCTTGAACAGCGGGAAGTAGGTCAGGCAGGCCAGAAGCAGGCCGGCCATGATGATCGGCTTGCGGCCGATCCTGTCGGCCAGCGTGCCGAAGATCACGAAGAAGGGTGTGCCGATCAGCAAGGCCGCGGCGATCATCAGGTTGGCCGCCTGGGCATCGACCTTCAGCGTCTGGGTCAGGAAGAACAGGGCGTAGAACTGGCCCGTGTACCACACCACCGCCTGGCCGGCGACGAGGCCGAACAGGGCGAGCAGCACGATCTTCAGGTTCTTCCATTCACCGAAGGACTCGGTCAGCGGCGCCTTGGAGTGCTTGCCCTCCTCCTTCATCTTCTTGAAGGCGGGCGATTCGTTCAGCATCAGACGGATCCACACCGAGATGCCGAGCAGCACGATGGAGATCAGGAACGGGATGCGCCAGCCCCAGGCGTTGAAATCCTCGGGCGACATCGACACGCGGCAGCCCAGGATGACCAGCAGCGACAGGAACAGGCCCAGCGTCGCGGTGGTCTGGATCCAGGAGGTGTAGTTGCCGCGGCGGCCATGCGGCGCATGTTCGGCCACATAGGTCGCGGCACCGCCATACTCGCCGCCCAGCGCCAGGCCCTGCAGCAGGCGCAGGATGATCAGGATGATCGGGGCGGCGATGCCGATGGAGGCATAGTTGGGCAGGATGCCGACGATGAAGGTCGACACGCCCATGATCAGGATGGTGACCAGGAAGGTGTATTTGCGGCCGATCATGTCGCCGAGACGGCCGAAGACCAGGGCGCCGAAGGGCCGGACGGCGAAGCCGGCGGCAAAGGCCATCAGCGCGAAGATGAAAGCGGCGGTCGGATTGACACCGGAAAAGAACTGCGCGGCGATGACCGCGCTGAGCGAACCGTACAGATAAAAGTCGTACCACTCGAAAACGGTCCCGAGCGAGGATGCGAAGATGACTTTCTTCTCCTCGCCCGTCATCGGTCGGACGGCATCGTCCGACGAAGCCGCATAGGCCATGGTCTTCACCCTCCCAAGTGAATAGTCATGCATATCGGTTGGTTTTGATCGCCCAGTGCATTCCGGTCATATGAACTGATGACCGAGCCTGAGCCTTGGTTTTCTGACCGATAGTGTGCCTAGCAAATCATCTGCGTCACCCCCGACCATGGTCGGGGGTATCGGCCGTTGCGGGACTGGGTCAGAATAATATTTTTGGACGGGAGCCATGCCTTTGCACGAGCGCAAGCTCGGCCTCGGGCTCCCCTATCGGAACACCATCACTGGAACACCGGCGCGTACAGCAGCCCACCCTGCGTCCAGGGCCGGTTCGGTCCGCGGTCAAGTTTGTACGGCGACCGGCTGCCCAGGTTGCGGTCGAAGATCTCGCCGTAATTCCCGACCTGCATCACGACCTGATAGGCCCAGTCCGGACGCAGCCCCGCCTTTGCCGCGATCTCCGGCAGGCCGGACAGCAGGCGCCGCATCTCGCTGCCGCCGGTGATCCGCTGGAAATTGGCATTGGCGCCTGTAACGCCTGCATCCTCGGCCAGGAACAGCGCATAGACGGTCCAGCGCACCGCCGCCATCCACATGCGGTCGGCGTTCGGCGTCAGCGGCGCCAGTGGCTCTCGTGACGGCAGAGGGGCGTCGGCGATCTCCGGCGCCTCTTTCGGCGACTCCAGCATATGGAGCGCTGTGGTCAGCAGGGCCCGATCGGCGCTGAGCGCCGCGCAATCGCGGCTGAGGAAGGCCTCCAGCGCATCGGGCCAGCCGGGGAAGCTCCGCAGCTTCCAGGGCCGCTTTCCGCCGGCGACGAGTGCCTCCAACTCGGCCTGCGTGGTGGTTCCGGCGGGAACGCAGACCGTCAGTTCGGATCCGTCCAGCGCCGACCGGCCGTCGGTCAGGCGCCACGCGGCTATTCCCTGCACATCGTGGAAGACCGGCGGACCGAAATCGACGGCGTAGGTCGCGTCGCGGCTCAGCGTCCAGGAGGTCTGGGCGAAGGACACGTCGACCTCGCCGGCGGCGACGGCGTCGAATTCCTGCGGCTTGGACAGGCGGCGGATCTCCACGGCGTCGGCCTTGCCCAGGACGGCGGCGGCCAGCGCCCGGCACAGATCGACCATGAAGCCGACAGGCCGTCCGTTGTCGTCGTTGGCGGCGAAGCCGGGATTGAAGGACACGCCGCAGCGGACCACCCCGCGCCGCTCGATCTCCGCCAGGACGGGGCGGTCGCCGTTCGGCACGGGCTGCCTGTCCGGCGGCGCCCCGGCGGTTGCGCCGACTGCCGGAATGAACGCCAGACACAGTCCCAGCGCGGCGGCAACAGGCTTCAGCCCCATCCTTCTCCCCTTATCCTACGGCAAGGCTATGATACGCTGCCCACGGCGCCGCGCAAACGATTGGGGTGTCGGTGTTCGGGTTGGGCGTCTGGATGGGGCGGGCAGGATTGGGAATGACAGGCGGCAGCAAGGCGGGGGCCGGAAGGTCCGAAGCCGCTAAGGCGGGCGTGGTGAGGATCGGCGTCGGCACGCGTCTGTTCGGCGCGCTCGCCTTCAACGGTCTGGTCGCCTTCCTGATCGGGCTTGGCGCCTACAGCGCCTTCGACGGCCTGCATGCCGGAATCACCAGGGTGACGTCGGAGCAGTTTCCCGCCGTCGTCGCCTCCGCCAAGCTGGAGCGCCAGCATCAGCGGATCATGCGGACCCTGGAACAGCTGGCGCTGTCGGACGACAATTTCGGCCGTGAAACGATCAAGCAGGGGTTGGCCGACCAGTTGGACGGCTATGATCGGCTGCTGGCGGAGATGGAATCGTCCGATGCTCCCCAGGCAAGGCGGATCGTCGGGCTGAAGCAGCAGCGCGACGAGATCCTGCGGCTGCGGGACGCCATCGACCGCGGCGTGACTGCCCGTGTCGCCGCCCGCCGCGCCCTGGCCGACCGAACCCGCGACGTGCGGCGGATCGCCGATGCCCTGGCGGAACCGGGGCTGCGCGGGGTCGAGGATGTCGGTGTGCAACGCTGGCTGGCGATGGCCGAACGGCTGCTGTTCCTGATCGCCTCGGTCCATCAGGCCGAGAACAGCTTCGCCCTGGCCCGGCTGGCCGATGGCGGGGCGGCGCAGCTGGAAAGCCTTGTCTCCTCCGTGCCGCAGGGCCTTGCGGATGGGGTATCGGACCGGCTGACCCGCCTTGCCGAGGGCATGCGCGCGGTGGTGGAGGGCGACCGTTCCGTCTTCCGCCAGCGGCAGGCCGAACTGCAGGCGTCGGAGGCCCTGAACGGGCTGGTCGACCGCGCCAATCAGGTGTCTCTGATCAACACCGGCCTGAACACCGGCATCTTCGTCGAGCAGACCAAGGCGGCGGAGGAAAGCCGCCAGCAGGTGATCGAGGTGTCCACCACCTACACCCGCCTGTTCTTCGCCTCCGTCGGGGTGGTGGTGCTGGGGATGGTGCTGTCGGTGCTGTATGTCCGGCGCAAGGTGCTGGCCCGGCTGTGGGCGGTCAGCGAGGCGATCCGCGACCGCACCGGGGGCGGCAGGGCGGAGGTGCCGGCGACCGGTGCCGACGAGATCGGCGAGTTGGCCCGCGCGCTCCGCTTCTACATCCAGGAGACCGAGGACAAGAGCGAGGCGTTGCGCCGCAACGAGCAATGGCTGCGCACGGTGCTGGAGGCGGCACCGGTCCCGCTGGTGATCTCAGGCCGCGCCGACGGCCAGATCCGTTTCGTCAACCGCCGCGCCGCCGACCTGTTCGAGGTGGCCGATGCCGCCGAGCTGCTGGGCCGGCCGGCCGCCTCCGTCTGGTATGCCCCGGCGGTGCGGGAGGAGTTCGTCCGCGACGTCTTCGCCAGCGGTCTGGCGCTCGACGTCGAGACGGAGCTGGTGACCCGCACCGGCCGCCGGCTGTGGGGCCTGTTGTCGGGCATCGCCTTCGAATTCCAGGGGGAGGAGGTGCTGCTGAGTTCGGTGGTCGACATCACCCGCCGCCGCGAGGCGGAGGAGCTGCTGCGCCGGACGCAGGCCTTCCTGGATGCGGTGATCGACAATGTGCCGAGCGTGCTCTACGTGCTGGAGGGCGATACCGGCCGCGTCGTGCTGTGGAACCGGGCGGCGGAGGATTGCTTCGGCACCCGCCGCGCCGACATCGAGGACCGCACCCTGACCGCGGTGCTGGGGCACGAGACCGGGCGGGCGCTGGCCGGCGGCGTTCCCGGCGCCATGCGCTCGCTGGGCGTGGAGGAGCTGGTGCTGGCCCGCAATGGCGAGAGTGCGGTCTTCGCCCTGCAGCGTCATCCTTTCGAATGGTCGGGCGACGGCCGCTGCCGCATCATTTGCGTCGCCAACGACATCACCGCGTCGCGCCGGGCGCGCGAGGAGCTGCGGCAGGCCAAGGAGCGGGCGGAGCGCGCCGACGCCGCCAAGACCGAATTCCTTGCCACCGTCAGCCATGAGATGCGCACCCCGCTGAACGGCATCCTCGGCCTCTGCCGGCTCCTGCTGACCGGGCAGCTGCATGCGGGCGAGCGGCGCTATGCCATGTCGATCATGCGCTGCGGCCATGGGCTGCTCGATCAGGTCAACGACATCCTCGACCTTCGCAAGATCGAGGATGGCAAGCTCGACCTCGACCCCGCTCCCTGCGCCCTGCTGCCGGTGCTGGAAGAGGTCGTTGCGACAGTGGAAGGACTGGCGAACGAGAAGGGGATCGACCTCGACCTCGACATCGCGCCGACCGTGCCGGAACTGGTGGTGGTGGATCGCCAGCGGCTGCGCCAGATCCTGGTGAACCTTGTCGGCAACGCGGTGAAGTTCACCGAGCGCGGTGGCGTGGACCTGCGTGTCGATATCGAACCGGCGCCGGAACGTTCCGGAAGCGGAGAGGCCGGCGAAATGCTGAAACTGGCCGTGCGCGACACCGGCATCGGCGTGCCGGCGGAACGCCGTGCCGCCATCTTCGAGAAGCTGGAACAGGCAGACCCCACCATCGCGCGGCGCTTCGGCGGCAGTGGGCTGGGGCTCGCCATCGTGCGGCACCTGCTGGACGCCATGCAGGGCAGCATCCGGGTCGACAGCGCGGTCGGGCTGGGCAGCGTCTTCACTGTCACCATTCCCCTGCAGCGGGTGGAAGAAACCGCCCTGCCGGCACTGCGGCCCGGCCGGCTTCTGCCGATCAGCCGGGTGCGGTCGCTGGCCCTGCTGCTGGTGGAGGACGACGCGATCAACCGCGAGGTGGCGCTCGGCCTGCTGTCCGACGCCGGGCACCGCATCACCGTCGCCGAAACGGGAGAGAAGGCGCTGGAACTGGCGGTGCGGCGGCGCTACGACGCCGTGCTTCTGGACATCCGCTTGCCCGACATCGACGGTCCCGAAGTGGCGCGCCGCATCCGCGCCTTCCCGGATGCCGACCGGGCGGCGGTGCCGATCGTCGCGGTGACCGCCAACGTCTTCGCCGCCGACCGTGCCCGCTACCTTGCCGCCGGCATCGATGCGGTGATCGAAAAGCCAATCTTCCCGGAACGGCTGATGCACCTCCTGTCCAATGCTGTCGCCGAACGCGGCGATGGTGAGGTTCTGGCGGGCGACGAAGCCGTCGTCGCGGTCCCCGCCCGCCCGCTGATGGTGGAGGAGGAGGATGTGAGCGACGAGATTCTGGAGCGTTACATCCGCTCCCTTGGACCGGCGCGCTTCGCCACCATCCGCGGGCTGCTGCTGGATTCAGCGCAGGAGGGGCTGCCCCGTCTGACCGCCGCCGATACGCCCGACGATGAGATCGAGGACATCGCCCACCGTCTGGCCGGGGCAGCCAGCCATTTCGGCCTGACCCGCTTCGTCGGGCTGATGCGCGCGGTGGAGGATGGCATGCGCGAAGGCCGCCGCGGCGAGGCGCAGGAATTGGCCGCGACCGCGGAATCGGTGTTCAGCCGCGGGCTTGCGGCGATGGACGCGGTACAGGGGATGCTGCAGGGGGCGTAGTACCGGAGGTCTTTGCCAATGACCGCCGGTATCCGCGCCGACCGGCGCGGCGGCGGCCCATGCCGCCGAAGCTCTCGATCCTGACAGGTCACGATCGAGAGGCGCTGGTGTGACGCGTCCCTACACGATCGACAGCATCGCCGCCGCCGGCGCGTCCAGCGCATCGGCCAGCGCGCGCAGGCCGCGGGCGGCCTCGTCGCGGCTGCGGGGCATGCACAGCCCCACGCGCACCGCATGGGGCGCGCTGGCGCGGCCGACGGCGAAGGCGTCGGCGCCGGTGACGATCACGCCGCGGCGCCTCGCCTCGCCGATGAAGTCCTCGCGCCGCCAGGGCTCCGGCAGGACCAGCCACAGATGCTGTGCCGCCGAACTGCCATAGACGGTGCCGGCCGGCAGGATGGAGCGGGCAAGCCGCTGGCGGGCCAGATCCTCTTCCCGCTGGGTGGCGACGATGCGGTCGGCGGTGCCGTCCTGGATCCAGCGCGCCACCACCTCCGCCGGCAGGGCTGGGGCGGAATATTGCAGCGCGCGGATGGCGGTCTCGACACGGGAGCGCAGCTCCGCCGGGGCGACGACGAAGCCCAGCCGCAGCCCGGCGGCGAGGCTCTTGGACACGCTCGACACATAGAGGGTGATGTCGGGGGCGATGGTCTGGATCGGACGGGCGTCCGGCACCATGAAGCCGAACACGTCGTCCTCGATCAGGATCACACCATAGCGGCGGGCGATCTCGGCGATCTCGCGGCGGCGGGTGGCGGGCATCACCACCGCGGTCGGATTCTGCAGGGTCGGCACCAGATAGACCGCCTTCGGTCCCAGCCGGCGGCAGGCGCTGTCGAAGGCGTCGGGCACCAGCCCATGCTCGTCGATGGCGACCCCTTCCAGGTGATAGCCCTGGGTGGCCGCCAGCGCCTTGGTGCCGATGTTGGTCAGCCGTTCCGCCAGGATGACGTCGCCGGGGCGGGCGACGGCGGCCAGCGCCACCGCCAGCGCATTCTGCGCCCCGGTGGTCAGCAGCACCGAGTCGGCCGTCGCCTGCACCCGGTGCTGGCGCTCCAGCCATGCGGCGGCGGCTGTGCGATGGTCGGGCAGACCGGCATGCGGGCCGTATCCGATCAGCGCCGCGGCGCGGCCGGAGGCTCCGATGGCGGCAAGCGTCTGGCCGAAGGCCTGCACCGCGACCGCATGTTCGGGGTGGACCGTCGTCATGTTGACGATGGCGGTTTCCGTGCCCGTCTCCCCGGCGGACATCTCTCCGGCCGGCGGCCAGCCGAGCGGCAGGGGCGTCGCCGGTGGGCGCTGACCCTGGACGAAGGTTCCGCGTCCAACCTCTCCACCGATCAGACCGCGCTTTTCCGCTTCCGTATAGGCGCGAGTCACCGTGCCCACCGTCACGCCGAGGCGGAAGGCGAGGTCGCGGTGGGTGGGCAGGCGGGTTCCGACCGCCAGCGCGCCGTCCGCGATGTCGTCGGCCAGCGCGTCGGCGATGACGCGGTAGAGCGGGCCAGCGCGGCCCTCCAGGTTCGGGGTCCAATTTGTCATGAGTACAAATGTGGCATTGTCCCCGCCTTCTGGCAAGTTCGGTGCGATTGTCATCATTTCCCCTTCTGTGCAGGCCGCACAATCAGCGGATGCCAGCAGTGAGGAGGCGGTGCGCTCCACCTTGTGTCCGGTTGGCGGAACCGATAGCTTTGGTATGAGGGGCCGGCAGACAATCCGCGGGCCATCGGACTCCGTCACGGGGGACAATGAACACCATCGCGGTGGTCGACGACGATCCCATCACCCGCGAGACCCTGAAGGCCTATCTGGAAGGCGAGGGGTATCGGGTGATGCTGGCGCGCGACGGCGATCAGCTCTCGGCGCTGCTGGCGCGCGGGCGGATCGACCTGCTGCTGCTGGACATCCGGCTTCCCGGCAAGGACGGTCTGGCGGTGACGCGCGAATTGCGGGCTACCTCCAACATCGGCATCATTCTGATCACAGGCCGTTCCGACCGGATGGACCGGCTGATCGGGCTGGAGCTGGGTGCCGACGACTACATCACCAAGCCGTTCGAGCCGCGCGAGATCCTGGCCCGCACCCGCAGCCTGCTGCGCCGCATCGCCAAGCCGACCCGGCCGGCCGGCGGACGGGTGAAGCGGTTCGACGGGTGGGAGCTGCATCTGGACAAGCGCCGCCTGCGCGATCCGGGCGGCGAAGATGCGCGGCTGACCTCCGCCGAATTCGAACTGCTGGCGGCCTTCGTCGAGAATCCGGGGCGGGTGCTGAGCCGCGACGATCTGCTGGACCTGACGCTGCGGGGCGATTCCGTGCCCTACGACCGGTCGATCGACCGGCTGGTCCGCCGTCTGCGCAGGGTGGTGGAGCCCGATCCGGCCGAACCGACCCGAATCGTCACCGTGCATGGCATGGGGTATATGTTCCAGGCCGCGGTGGACTGATCGGCCTCGTCTGCACCCGATTCAGGATTGGGCCGGCGAGGTGCGGCGTTGCGGACGGGCCGCCGCGGCCGCAGCCTCCTCCTCCGGCTTGCCGGGCTTGCGGAAGGTGCTGAGTTCGGAAATGCGGTTCACCGTCAGGCCGTTCAGGCGGCAGCCGGCGACCTCAACGATTTCGAAACCCGCCTTGCGGGGGTAACGGGCGGCCACCCGTTCGCGCGCGTCACGCTCGCCGTCGGCGACCAGCAGGACGCGGCGGATGCCGGTCCAGCCGCGATAGCCGCGCTGGTCGGCGAAACTGACCGCCATCGGCTGGAAGCGCACCGCGACCTCCCAGAAGCGACCGGGGCGCGGCTCGTTCCGGTCGAACACGAAGTAGCGCTGCATGGGGGCGCCCTTCTTCTGATCCAGTTCCAGGATGGCGGCCTGCATGTCGATTTCCGCCTTCTGGACGCGCTTTTCCATGTCCGCCTGATGCTGGGCCAGCTGGGCATAGTCGGTGGCGATGTCCGCCACCTCCCTGGTCACGTCGTCCACCCTCTCCTTCAGCTTGGACATGGCAATCCGCGTCAGGGTCAGCTGGCGGCGCCAGTATCGGTTGGACAGGACGGTCAGCACCATCAGGCCAAGCGCGAAATACAGCATCATGCCGGTCATCGGGCCATTCCCATCATGCCGCCGCCCATCATGCTGCGGTCGCCTCCGCCTCGGGATCGGGAGCGAGGGCCAGCGGCACCACCGGCGAACAGATCAGGCCGTTGCGCTGGGAAAAGCTGGCGCGAACCGTTGCATGCGCCTGTTCGGCCGAGGGGGCGGTGATGTGGGCGACGTTGCGGTACTCCCAGATCTGGCGGGAGAAGACGATGTCCTTGCGGTCCAGCTCGTTGAAATTGGGACCGACCGCCAGCTGTGCCCAATAGACGTCGCCGTCCGACTCCAGGTCGCCCAGCTCGTGCACCAGTTCGATCTTGGAGAACTCCAGAGCCCGCAACTCCGTCAGCGCCTTCTGGCGCCGGCCGTTGAATTCGGTCAGGCGGGCCTGCAGGGTGGTCAGGTCGACGCGCTTGCGCTCCGTCTTCTGGCGCCATTCGGCCAGCGCGGCGCGCTTCTTGTCGTACAATCTCTGGTTCATCGCCTCACGCGCCTTTTCGGCGCTGACGCGGCCGACATCGATCACGATCGACAGGCCGAGCGCGGCGGCGCTGGTGATCAGAAGCAGCATCCCCAGGAACTCGGCCGAAATGACCATTCGCCCTCCGCCAGCCGGACCGAATGCCTGCGCCGCTTCGACGACGCATGGTGCCACGGACGGCCGAGAGCCGCGACGCTCTCGCGACAACCCGCCGCACGAAAGGGATCATACCATTGCGCTTTGTTCCAAGGTTGTCATTTTTAGCTCAGTTAGGGGTAAACCCACCTTTTTGGGGAGGGTTTATGACCGGGCGCCGAACAGACGAAGGAACCCGGCACCCGGTCATTGTTCCGTGGGTCAGCCGGACTTTCCCGACGGCACGAACGTCATGGCGATACCGTTCATGCAGTAGCGCTTCCCTGTCGGTTGTGGCCCGTCATCGAAGACATGGCCGAGATGGCCTTTGCAGTTGGCGCAATGAACCTCGGTCCGCGGATAGGCCAGCTTGTGGTCGGTGGAGGTCTCCACCGCCCCAGCTATCGGCTCCCAGAAGCTGGGCCAGCCCGACCCGCTCTCGTATTTGGTGTCGCTGGCATAGAGCGGCTGTCCGCAGCCGGCGCAGCGGTAGACGCCCTGGCGCTTCTCGTCGTTCAGCGGGCTGGTGCCGGGATATTCGGTCGCGTGTTCTCGCAGGACCTTGAACTGGTTGGGGGACAGCTCCCGCTTCCAATCCTGCTCGCTCTTGGCCGTGTTGGTGTTGTCCGAGTCGGGCATTCCGCCGGTCTCCGCTTTCGGTTTTCGGTGTCTCAGACCCACTATATTGGTCGGTCCTGCCGCCGGCCCAAGCGTGGCGTGGTGTCGATCACGCGTCCGTGATGGCGGTCGTCCTATGTCGGGCAGGATCGGCGGAACCGGCTGGAACGGATCTGAGGCTGCGACAGGTGGAATCTTGCCGGTCCGGCACAGGTTCGAGGGGAGATGCCTTCCGGAATCGATTCGGTTTCGGTAACATCCCGGTTGCCAACAGTCCGGGACAGCGTGTCCGGGACGGCAATGCCGGGGCAACGACGCGCCGCATGATGGAAGAACGCTACCTTCGGGCGGTTCGCGACGCGCTGGTGCGGCACCAGCAATGGCTGCTGCGCGACCCGACCGGACGGGGGCGCCGCGCCAATCTCAGCTTTTACGATTTGGCCGGATTGGGCCTCAACCGCGTCAACCTGTCGGGTGCCAAGCTGACGGGCGCCAGCCTGGCGCGGGCGCGGATGATCGGCACCGTGCTGTCGAAGGCCGATCTCTATGGCGCCGACCTGTCCAGGGCCGACCTCACCGGCGCGCAGCTGCAAGGCGCCGATCTGCGCGGGGCCAGGGTCGACGGTGCGAAACTTCAGAACGCCAACCTGCAGGGCGCCGACCTGCGCCGCGGCATGGTGCTGGACGCCGGCGAGCTCCGCGCCGCTGGCAACAGTGACGGCACCACGACCTTCGTCGGCTGCAGCCTGACCCAGGCGGTCCTGACCGATTGCCGGATGGCGCAATGCGATTTCAGCGGCAGCGACCTGTCAGGCGCGGATCTCAGCGGCAGCGACCTCAGCGGCGCCATCCTGATCGGGGCTGACCTGACGGGAGCGACCATGCGCAAGGCGACGCTGGACGGCGTGCTGATGTGCGGCGCCCGGCTGAACGAGGAATTGCGGGTGGCGCTTGAGCGGCACGGCGTCGATGTGGACGGCACCGGGCTGACCACCACCGCGGCGCGGATGTCCGACTTGATCGCCGAGCATCAAATCTGGGTGGAGAAGCTGGGGAAGGGCGGGGAGCGCATCCAGTTCCAGCGCATCGACCTGCGCGGCTACAATTTCGCCAACCAGCTGCTGTGCGGGGCGGTGATGCGCTTCAGCGGGCTGCGCGGGGCGGATTTCTCCGGCGCCAAGCTGATGATGGCCGACCTGTCCTACAGCGACCTGCGCGATGCCGATTTCACCAGCGCCGATCTGTCCGGCTGCAACCTGGAAGGCGCCAATCTGGCCGGCGCCAAACTGTGGCGGGCGAAGTTCCGCAAGGTCGACCTCAGCGGCGACGGCAGCCGCCTGTGGCCGACCAGCTTCGCCAAGGCGCGGCTGACCGGTGCCGACCTGCGCGACGCGAGCCTTGCCGGGGTGGTGCTGCGCGGCACCGACCTGACCGCGATCAAGACCAGTTTCGCCACGCTGAAGGGGGCCGACCTGTCCGCCGCGCTGGGATGGCAGCCTTGCGAGGCGCCGGCCTGAGCCTGTCCTGATCGCAAACCAACCGCCGGTTCAACTGCCGTCCGCCACGGGAATGCGGCCCGCGACGATGGCTCGGCGTGCTGCTTCCGCCGCATCCAGCATGGCGGGGGTCAGAAGCTCCCGGTTGTTTTCATCCACTGCGTAATCGACCGCACCCTCAGCCAGCCCCAGTGCCACCGTGCCGGCGCTCCATCGTCCCTGGAGTGCGGCCTGGAAACTCGAGTCCACCGCCAGATCGACCCGCTTCAGCATCGAGGTGAGGATGGCGCCGGGATAGAGATAGTTCTGGTTGCTGTCGACGCCGATGGCCAGCCGGCGCGCCTCGCTCGCCGCGGCGAAGATGCCGAAGTTCGACACGCCCGCCCCGGCGAAGACCACGTCGGCCCCGCGCTGGAACTGGCTGCGCGCCACCTCCGCCCCGGCGGTGGGGTCGTTGAAGGCGGCGGGCGTGGTGCCGACGAAATTCACCACCACCCGGATATCGCCGCGGGCATGGCGCGCACCCTGTTCGAAGCCGGCGATGAATTTGCGGATCAGCGGGATGTCCAAGGCGCCGACGAAGCCGACGGTCCCGCTTTTCGACGCCAGCGCCGCCAGCACGCCGACCAGGAAGGCGCCCTCCTGCTCCTTGAAGGTGACGCAGCGGATGTTCGGCGCCTCCGCCACCGCATCGACCAGGGTGAAGCGCACCGCCGGATGCGCCGGGGCCAGCCGGGTCAGCGGCGTCGCATAATAGAAGCCGATGGCGACCAGATCGGTCACACCGCGCCGCAACAGCGATGCCACGCCCTGGTCGAATTGCGCCGGATTGGATGGCAGGTATTCGAGCACCGGAATGCCGCTGGCCGCCTTGAACCGCTCCGCCCCGGCGAAGGCGCCTTCGTTGAAGCTCTTGTCGAATTTCTGGCCCGCCGCATAAATCAGCCCCGGCCGCATATCCGCTGCCCGCGTGTGTTGCGGCAGCAGGACCAGGGTGGCCCCAGCGGCGACGCAGGACAGGACCGACCGGCGGTTGGGGTGCGGCATGACGCTGCCTCCGGCTGGGTGGAAAACCCGGTATCCAGACTCAATCTTAGACACGGGCCCGCCGCCGGAACCAGAAATTTGTGCTCCGCAAACCGGTGAAAGCCGGAATTGTCGGGGCTTCGGCCCATCGCGCGGCGGTCAAGGCAGCCATGACAAGACAGGACTTTGCGCAGAGCGGGTGACGGATCAGCTTATAGGCTGTGGACTCTGTCCGGCCGATTCCCCATCCCTTCTCATTCGGATTTGCCGATGCTCGCGCGCCTTGCCGCCGTCCGTTCCCGTTTGCCTGCGGAAAGCCCCTTCTTCATCGCGGCGCTCGGCGTGTTGATGTCGTTCGGTCCGATGGGCACCGACATGTATCTGCCCGGCATGCCGGAGATCGGGCGTGATCTGCATGCGCCGCAGGATCAGGTGCAATGGACGCTGTCGGCCTTCTTCCTGGGCTTCGGCGTCGGACAACTGCTGTGGGGGGCGTTGAGCGACCGGTTCGGCCGGCGGATCCCGGTGGCGACCGGCATCCTGCTCTATGCCGTGGGCTGTGTCGGCTGCTCGCTGACCACCGATGTCGGCCATCTGGCGGCCTGGCGCTTCGTGCAGGCGGTGGGGGCGTGCGCCGGTCCGGTGCTGGTCCGTGCCATGATCCGCGACGTGTTCGAGCGCGACCGCGCCGCCAGCGTGCTGTCGATGATGATACTGGTGATGGGTGCCGCCCCGATCATTGCGCCGCTGATCGGCGGGCAGATCCTGATCTGGGCGAACTGGCGCTGGATCTTCTGGGCCCAGGCGGCTTTCGGCGTCATCGCCATGCTGGCGCTCGCCACCCTGCCGGAAACCCACCCCGAGACGCGGCGCACCAGCCTGCGCCCGATGGTGCTGGCGGAGTCCTACCGCACACTGCTGACCAACCGCCGTTACCTCGGCTATGCGGTGGGATCGTCCTTCATCTATGCGGGGATGTTCGCCTTCATCTCCGGATCGCCCTTCGTCTACATCGAGCTGTTCGGGGTGCAGCCGGAGAATTACGGCTTCCTCTTCGGGCTGAACATTGTCGGCATGATCATCGTCAACACGCTGAACAGCCGCGCCGTCATGCGTTTCGGGTCCGACATGATGCTGCGGATCGGGGTCTGGCTGTCGGCTGCGAGCGGCATCCTGCTGGTCGCCACGGTGGCCGGCGGCTGGGGTGGGTTGTGGGGGCTGGTCGGCTGTCTGTTCCTGTTCATGTCGCTGACCGGCTTCTGCTTCGCCAACTCCATGGCCGGGGCGCTGCAGTCCTTCCCGCAGATGGCGGGAACCGCATCGGCGCTCGCGGGCATGCTGCAGTTCAGCATCGGCGCGGTGTCCGGCTGGGTGGTTGGGCTGATGGCCAACGGCACCGCCATGCCGATGGCGGCGGTGATCGGTGGCACGGCCCTGGTCAGCCTCGCGTTGAACCTGTGGCTGATCGGTCCGGTGCGCCGCCGGCAGCATTGCGAACAGTAAAACACAAATCATTTGTTAAATTCGGGAGCCTGCATCCGGAGTGATGTGAATTGAGTTTCCCGGCTGGGCGGGCTAGCTTTGCCCGGCAAAGGGAGACCGCAATGCCGACGAACAACCGTTCAAACACCGCCTTTCCCATCGCCCGCCGCCGGCTGCTGGCCGACGCCACCATATTGGGCGCCGCCGCATTGGGCGCCGTTGCCGCCGGGGGTGCCGCGTCGCTGCCGGCCTTCGCAGCGACCACCCTGCGCGTCGGCTATATCCCGATCATCCCGATGACCCAGCTCTATGTGCTGACCGGGGAGGGATGGGCGAAGGAAGCCGGGCTGGCCCTGCAGACCACCAGCTTCCAGTCGGGTCCGGCGATGATCCAGGCGCTGGCATCGGGGACGATGGACGTCGCATATGTCGGCATCGGCCCGGCGATGATCGCGCGGTCGAAGGGTGTGAAGCTGAAGGTCGTCGCCGCCAACGTCATCGACCAGGTGGCGCTGATCGGCCGCGGCCCGCTGGCCAAGGCGATGGCCGGCGCCGCCAGCCCGGCGGAGGGGATCAGGGCCTTCCGCGCCGCCAACGGCCGGCTGCCCAAGATCGGCTCGCTCCCGGCCGGTTCGGTGCCCGACACGGTTCTGCGCTATTGGATGGCGGAAGTCGCCCATATCGGCGCGGACGAGGTCGAGATCGTCGGCATGGGCGAACAGCCGCTGCAGCAGGCGCTGTTGACCGGGGCCATCGACGGCGCCTCGATCCTGGAACCGATCCTGACGCTGGTCCGGTCCCGTCTGCCGGATGCCGCCATCATCGCCAAGGCCGGCACCATGTTCCCCAAGCAGCCGGGCGCCGTCCTGGCGGTGACGGAGGATGCCATCGCCAACAACCGCGCCGCCGTCGCCGATCTGGTCAAGCTGCATATCCGCGCCACCGCCTTCGCCAAGTCCAACCCCGACCGCACGGCGGAGCTGGTGACGGACATCATCGGCAAGGGGCTGGTGGAGCGCGATGTGATGCGGGCGGCGCTGACCTCCGACGCGACGACCTTCGTCGACGACCCCAGGGCGATCCTGGACTCCACCAAGCGGATGCAGGCCTTCCAGCAGACGCTGGGCCAGATCACCGAGCCGGTCGACGTGGATGCGCTGTTCGACCTGTCCTTCCACGACGCGGCCATGGGGAAATGACCGCCATGACGTCGCAGCCCGAAGCGCCCCTGCGTCTGGTCATCCACGCCCCGACCCCGGCGGCGCTGGAGCGGGCTCGGAACAACGCCCGCAACCTGTTGAGGGCGCGGCCGGACGCCGAGGTCCGGATCGTGGTGAATGCCGGCGCCGTGGCGGCTGCGCTGGACGGGCCCGATGCGGAGACCGACCGGCTTCTGCGCGTCTGCGGCAACACGCTGGCGAAGACCGGCCGCACCGCCGAGGGGCTGACGGTGGTTCCCGCCGGCGTCCTCGACATCGCCGAGGCGCAGGCGGCGGGTTGGGGCTACATGCGGGCCTGAGCGGCGTCCCCCCTTGTCAGCCGATGCCCCATCCGCCGGTGTCCGGGAAGGGAACGGCCGGGGGTGGGACTGCGGCTGCGGGATCGGCGACGATGCCGCGCGGCAGGGCCGGGGCATCGGGCGGGGTGGGGCGCAGGCGGGTTGGCCTGACCCACCAGCCCGGCTCCGCCGTTGCGATGGCCTTGGCCGCGGCCTCCGCCTCCTGCGTCGTGGCATAGAGGCCGAAGCAGGTGGCGCCGCTGCCGGACAGGCGGGACAGCAGGCAACCGGCGCTGCGCTCCAGCGCCGCCAGCACGTCGGCAATCGCCGGGGCGACCGTCAGGGCCGGGGCAGTGAGGTCGTTGGTCCGTTCCAGCAGCAGCGCGGCCAGATCGCGGGCGTCCGCCGGCTTGCGGGCGAAGCGGGCGGGGGCGGAGAATGGGGCGGCGCTTTCCGCGCGTGCGGCGGCCAGTGCCCTGAACACCGCCGGCGTCGGCACCGGCAGGTTCGGGTTGACCAGAACCGCATGGGTTTCCGGCAGCTCCGGCGCTTCGTCCAGCACGTCACCGATGCCGCCGAAATAGCAGCTGCGCCCGGCGACGCAGACCGGCACATCGGCGCCCAGCCCGGCGGCCACCGCGAACAGAGCCGGATCGTCCGTCGGCATCCCCCACAGGCGGGCCAGTGCCCGCAGGCAGGCGGCGGCGTCGGCCGACCCGCCGCCGATGCCCGATGCGACCGGCAGCGCCTTGGTCAGTGCGATCATCACGTCTGCCTGCCGGCCCAGCCGGGCGGCCAGCGCATGGGCGGCGCGCATCACCAGATTGTCGGCCGGATTTCCACCCATCAGGTCCGGGCCGAAGGGGCCGGCGATGGCAAGACGCGGGCCGGCCGGCGGCAGATCGGCGCCGCGCAGGGCGAGCCTTGCGGCGGCCGGCGTCAGGGCGATGGCATCGCCAAGGTCGGCGAAGGCGACGAGGCTGTCCAACTCGTGATAGCCGTCTGCGCGCCGGCCGGTGACGTGGAGGTACAGGTTCAGCTTGGCCGGGGCGGCCTCGACGATGGGAATGCCGGTCATAAGCTCCAATCCGCTGGCGGGCGCGCGACGACATGCCCTGTGTCGCACCCTTGCCCCCGCAGCGGCAAGGGGTTGCTTCACAGCTGTGCCAGCAGGTCCTTCAGCAGAGTTTCGCCCATCGGCCAGGGACCGTGGCCGCTGTCGCCGTTGATGTGTCCGACCTCGCCCGCATCGATGAAGTCGGCGCCCCACAGGGCGGCGAAGCCGCAGGCGCGTGCGGCTGCGCAGTAGGGATCGTTGCGGCTGCCGACCGTCACGGCGGTGAAAGGCAGCGGATCGGTCGGCACCGGCGCGAAGCGGCGCACCACCGCCGGCACGCGGTCCGGCGACTCGACATCGGGCGGGGCGACGAGCAGCGCCGCCGCCACCTTCTCCGCGGCGTCGGAAACCGCCGCCCAGCGCGCGACCAGGATGCAGGCCAGGCTGTGCGCCACCAGCACCACCGGTCCGGGAGCCGTGCGGACCGCAGCATCGAGCCGCTCGACCCACCGGTCAGGCTCCGGTGCGTCCCAGTCGCCGAACTCGACGCGGGTCAGTGCCGGCAGCCGGCCTTCGAGCCAGCTCTGCCAATGCTCCGGTCCGGAGTTGCCCAGACCGGGAAGAACCAGAACGGTCGGCTGCGTCATTCTTTCAACTCTGCGTTTGTAAATGTTGCGTGTAGTGTCGGAAGATAATCAAAAATCCTGCAAATGCTCTCTGCCCGGTAGGCGGAGCAGGGCCGGGAAACACCAACCGGAGACAGGGGAGAAGCGCCTTGGACATCAGCGCCACCATCGCACAGGATCTCTGTGATGCAATCGGCCGTGAACTGGACACCGTCGTGTCCCTCATCGGCAAGGGCGGCACCGTCGCCGCCTCCACCGCGAGGGAGCGGATCGGCACCGGCCACCCGGTCGCGGCCGACATCGTCGCGCGGCGGCTGGACGAACGCGCCGTCAGCCGGGAGGAGGCGGCCAAGTCGGGCGGTACGATGCGCGAGGGTTACGCCATCGCCATCGATCTGGACGGCGACCGCGTGGGCGCGCTGGCCGTCGCGGGTCCGGCCGAACAGGCCCGCCGCTTTGCCCGCCTCGCCCGCCACTGGGCGGTGGCGACTCTGCGGGCCGAGACGGCGGAGACCCGCCGCGTCGCCCTGATGCGCGACCTGTCCGACCGGGTGGAGCGCGAGGTCGGCGGGCTGGCCGCCGATCTGGCCGATGCCGGCCGCCGGCTGGAGGCGGCGATCGCCTCCGTCCGCACCGCCGGGACCGAGGGGCTGCGCCAGACCGCCGACGCGGCCGGTGCCGCTCGTGCTGTCGACGGATCGGTCGGCGCCATCGCCGGCATGCTCGACCGTCTTGCCTCCACCTCCGACCAGATCTCCGGCGACACCAGCAAGGCGCGGGAGATCAGCCTCGCGGCGGCATCCGACAGCGACCGCGCCACCACCGTGATGAACTCCCTGCGGTCTGCGGCGGAGCAGATCGCCAGCGTGGTGAAGCTGATCAACGCCATCGCCAGCCAGACCAACCTGCTGGCGCTCAACGCCACCATCGAGGCGGCGCGGGCCGGAGAGGCCGGGCGCGGCTTCGCCGTCGTCGCCAACGAGGTGAAGGCCCTGTCGCGCCAGACCGCCGACGCCACCAAGCAGATCGCCGACCAGGTCGCCAACCTGCAGAAGGAGACGGCTGCGGTGGACGAGGCGCTTGGCCGCATCCATTCCACCATCGGCTCGATCCAGTCGATCAACGGCACCGTCGCCGCCGCCATCGACGAACAGGCGACGCTGACCGCCGAGGTGGCACGCTCGCTCGACCGCTCCCGCCAGGATGCGATGGCGGCGGAACAGCGGATCGGCGACGCCGAACAGACGCTGGGCGGGGTGACGCGCACGCTGGACGAGCTGGCGACTCTGAGCCAGACCATCGCGGCGCGGGCGGGAAGCCTGGGCAGCGGGCTGGGCAGCCGGTTGTCCGATGCGCTGCGTCAGGTCCGCGGATAGGGCTGCTGCCCGTCCACGGCATCGCCGCCGGGCCCGGTGATGATGCGGGCGCTGCCGCTTCTTGCGGCGGGGGCCGCACCGCCCGGCAGGGGCACGATCAGCCGGCGCTTGACCGGCTGGTGTGCTGCCCGGCGCGACACGCCGGCGAAGATCTGCTTCGACGCCTCGATCATCGTCACCCCGGCGAAGGCCTTGAACCAGCGCACGCCGACCTCTTCCCAGGCCGGTGCCGTCTTCTGCAGGAAATGCGAGCGCAGCGGCGGGATGAACAGGGCGTGGCGGGTGCGTTCCGGCACGAACATGGTGTCGCGCAGCACCTGCTTCAGCTGCGAGGAGGAATAGGGAAAGCCATGGCCGAACGGCGTCCAGTCGGCGCGCGCCCACAGGCCGCGGCGGTTCGGCACCACCGCCAGCACCCGTCCGCCGCCGGCCAGCACCCGCCAGATCTCGCGCATCATCGGCCGCAGCTGTTCCGTCCCCTCCAGCCCATGGACCAGCAGGACGCGGTCGATGGTGTTGTCGCCGAAGGGCAGATCGGCCTCGTCGCCGAGCGCCACCATGCCCGGTCCTTCCGCCGGCCAGAAGCTGACGCCCTGGCTGGCCGGCATCACGGCGACCACCCGGTCCGCCTCCCCCATGAAGGGACGCAGGTAGGGGGTGGTGTAGCCGATGCCCAGCACGATCTGGTCGCGCACGTCCGGCCAGATGGTGCGGATGCGGCGGCGGATCATCCGCTGGGCGGTCCTGCCCAATCCGGACTCGTAGAACTCCCTCAGATCGACGATATCTGTGTACATGGTATCCCAAGCGTAACACGGGTTTCGTATCGCAACAGCAGGGAGTCCGCTGCCGTGGAGGTCATTCTCGTTCCGGCTTTCGCCGACAATTACATCTATGTGCTGCGTGACGCGGCATCCGGCAAGGTCGGCGTCGTCGATCCCGGCGAGGCCGCCCCGGTGCAGGCCGAGTTGGAGCGGCGCGGCTGGACCCTGACGCACATCTTTCTGACTCACCACCACAACGACCATATCGGCGGCGTGGCCGAGCTGAAGGCCCGCCACCGCGTCACCGTGATCGGCGCCCGTGCCGACGCCCACCGCATCCCCGACCTGGACGTGGCGCTCGGCGACGGCGACCGCACGGTGTTCGGGGAGCAGACCGCCCGCGTCATCGCCGTTCCCGGCCACACCAGCGGCCATATCGCCTTCTGGTTCGAGGCGGCGGAGACGCTGTTCAGCGGCGACACCCTGTTCTCGCTCGGCTGCGGACGCCTGTTCGAGGGCACGCCGGCCCAGATGTGGGAGTCGCTGCAAGCCCTGCGGTCGCTGACCGACTCGACCAGAATCTATTGCGGGCACGAATACACCCAGTCCAACGGCCGCTTCGCCCTGACCGTCGACCCGGACAATTCCGTCCTGCGCCAGCGCATGGAGGAGGTCGGGGCCTTGCGCGAGCGGAACCAGCCGACGATCCCGACCACCGTCGGCCTGGAACGCCGGACCAACCCCTTCCTGCGCGCCGATGAGCCTGCCGTCCAGTCCGCCATCGGCCTGTCCGGCGCCCCGGCGGTGGAGGTCTTTGCCGAACTCCGCCACCGCAAGGACCATTTCCGCGGGTAGAGTCGGTCGCGTCGCCGCTGCTCCCGGTCAGAACTGCTTCAGCAGACGGTCGATGTAGTTGCGTTCCTCCTGCGGGCGGCCGTACTGGCCGGAACGGCGGCGGAGTTCGTCGAGGATTTCGCGGGCGCGCTGCAGTTCCGACTGTTCCGGGATCTTCACGTCGTTGGAATCCTGCATGCCGTAACCCGACGGTCGGCGGCCCAGCGGGTCGCGGCCGCGGCCGTTCTGGCCCGGCATCTGGCCCTGCTGGCCCATCATCGCCGGTCCCTGGCCCATCATCATCTGCTGGGCCATCTGCTCGGCCATGCCCTGCATCCCCTGCTGGAGCTGCTCCATCGCCTCGGTCTGCGACGGCACGGCGGCGCCGGGGGCGCCCCGCTGCAGGGCCTGGGCGGCATCGCGCATGGCGCGTTCGGCGCGGCCCAGCGGCTGGGGAATTTCGCCGCCCTGCTGTTCACCCATGCGGCGCATCAGCTCGCCCAGCTGGCGGCGCAGCGCCTCCTGCTGTTCGGCCTGCTTCTGCAGGGTCGGGCTGCCAGGGTTCTGTTGATTGTTCTGTTGGCCGTTCTGGTTGCGGCGCTGGTTGGGCTGGCGGTTGCGCGGCTGCTCGCCCTGCTGATCCGCCGATTCCTGCGACTGGCGGAAGCTCTGGTCCAGAAGCTGCTGCTGCTGTTGGGCCAGCTTCTGCAATTGCTGCATCATCTCCCAGGTCTGGTTCTGCTGCTGGCCGTTCTGCTGGTTCATCTGGGCCATGGCGCCCGACCGCATGGTCTCCAGCATCTGCTGCAGCTGGGACAGCATCTGGCGCGCGGCGTCGCGCGATCCCGTCTGCGCCATCTCGCGCATCCGGTCGAGCATCTGCTGCAGATCGTTGCGGTCCGTCATCCGGTCGGCCATCTCCGGCGGAACCATGGGCAGCTGCTCGCCGCGCTGCAGCGCTTCCATCATCCTCTGTTCCATGGCGTCGAGGAATTTGTCGAGCGCCGCCTGCAGCTCGTCCATCAGGCGGTTCAGGTCCTCGTCCGACGCATTCTTGTCCAGCGCCTCGGTCAGCCGCTTCTCGGCGTCGCGCAGATCCTTCTCGGCCAGCGACAGGCCGCCGTCCTCGATGCGCAGCGCGGTCTCCCACATCAGCTGCTGCAGGGGGGAAATCGACTCGGCGCTCTCGTCCAGCATCAGCCGGGCAATGGCGGTGCGCATCGACAGGAACGCGACGATGTCGTCGCCATAGGTGCCGGGCCGGGCGGAGATCTCGGCCAGCGCGCGGGCGACCTGCACCCGTGCCCCCTTCGGGTTCCGGGTCAGGATTTTGCGCTGGTTCACGATGGCGCGGGCGACCGGGTGGTTGAAGGCCCGTTCCGGCAGGGAGATGGCCGCATCCTCCGAGCGGCCGGTGTGGCCGGCGCCGTCGGTGGCGGTCAGGCGGACCGTCACCGGCATGCCGGCCCAGGGGTGGGCGGTCAGGTCCTGGAAGGCGGTGCTGTGCGCCTCCTTCGGACGGACGCCGGGCAGCGACAGCGCAAGTTCGAGCATCTCCGCGCTGTCCGCCTTCTCCTCCGCCGCCTTTTTCGCGCGGTCGGACTGCGCTGCCCCATCCTGTGCGGTGGCGGCTGGCGGCGGAACGGCGGGGGCGAGGCGGATTTGCGCCTTCACCTCGGTCAGGCCGTAATCGTCGCGGGCGGCATAGTCCAGCTTCAGGGCGCCGCGCTCGGCTGCCGAAGGCGGGCTGGCATGGGCGATGACGGGAGCACGGTCCGGAACCACCTGGATCGGCCAGGAGCCGAGCGTGCGGCCGCCCTGGGTGACGGAGATGCGGGTGCCGCCGGTCACCGGCCGCTGCACCTGGAAATTCGTGGAGTCCACCGCCTCGAACGGGCCGGAGTGATCGCCGGCCTCCAGGCTCGGCGTGCCGTTGCCGCCGGTGACGCGGGCCAGCACGAGGCTGCCCTGCGGGATCTGGACCGGCTGGTCGGCGGGCTGCTGGCCGGTCGTCTGCTTGTTGGCTCCCTGCTGGCTGGCCGCCGGGCTGGTGGGTGTCGCGGTTGAGCCGGATTTCAGGAAGACCGGCGGCAGGCCGGTGTAGTCGGGCGGGTTGATCCAGAGATCGAGCGTCGCCGTGGCGATGACGGTGCCGCCGTCGAACCGCGGGGTCAGGGCGGCTGCCACCCTAGGGCGCCAATCACCCCAGGCGGCGGCCCCGGCCACCACCAGCGTCAGGATCACCAGGGCGCGCAGGGCGTAACGGTCGTGCGACGGCACATCGGTTCCCGGCCAGGCGACGCGGAGGCTGCGCATGGCCGCGCGGGCGCGCTCCTGGTGCAGGCGCCACAAGGCCTGGGCCATCGGATCGTTGCCGGCCGGCCGGTCGCGCAGGGTGTGCAGCGGACGGTGGTCCAGCCCGCTGTCGCGTTCCAGCCGCCTGCGCGCCTCATCCTCCGCCGGTGCACGGAAGCGCCGGACGCCGATGACCAGCGACAGCAGGAAGGCCGCGGCGAGCGCCAGCAGCGCCAGCGCATGCAGCCAGCCCGGCAGCAGGATCAGCAGATTCAGCAGGGCCAGCGCCAGGAAGGCGCCCAGCACGGACAGCGGCGCCCACAGCGCCGGCCCCAGCCGTTCCCACAACAGCGCCGCGCGCGCCTGGGCCAGCCGGAAGCGCGGCTCCCTCACGCCGTCGCCCCCCTGAATGCCGTCGGCAGGCCGGCTCTCGCCGCGTCGCCCGTTCTGCGTCATGCCGCCCCCTCCGCGCCGAAATGCAGCCGGTCCGTCGCCGCCTGCCGATTCTGCTGCGCACGCCAATCATATAGGCGGCGCCGATGGATTTTGCCCACCGGCGCGATGGTACAGCCCATCATTGCGCAATGGCGAAACTATGGCGCGGAAACCGGCTGGTGGGTAGTCAATCGCCGTCGCCGGGCGGCAGCGGCTGCGACGGGGTGGCGCGGCGCCGGGTTTCGCGATGCAGGATGTAGAGGCCGCTCGCCATCACCACGGCGGCGCCGACCACCATGGTGCCGGTCGGCACCTCCCCCCACATCAGCCAGCCGAAGCCGACCGCCAGCAGAAGCGAGGTGTAGTTCAGCGGCGCCACCACCGCGGCCGGCGCCAGCGAGTAGGCCCGTGTCAGCGTCAGTTGTCCCAAGCCGCCCAGCAGGCCGGTCGCCACCAGCAGAAGCCAGCCCATCGGGTCCGGCGTGACCCAGGAGAAGGGCAGGGTCAGCCCAAGCAGGATTGTTGTCAGCAGGGTGAAATAGAAGACGATGGTGTCCGGCGGCTCCGTCCGGCTCAACTGGCGGATGGCGATCATCGCCAGCGCGTTGGTCAGCGCGCCGAACAGCGCGATGATGGCCCCCAGGTTCAGCACGTCGCCGCTTGGCCGCACGATGATCAGCACGCCGGCGAAGCCGACCAGCACCGCGCTCCAGCGATGGATGCCGACCTTTTCGCTCAGCAACGGAACCGAAAGGGCGGTGAGGAACAGCGGGGCTGCGAAGTTCAGCGCGATGGCGTCGCCCAGCGGCAGCAGGTGGAACGACCAGAACATGGCGACCATGGTGGTCAGCCCGATCAGCGACCGTCCCATATGGCCCAACGGATGGCGGGTGTACAATGTGGACGCGAAGCCCTTGCCCAGATGGATCGACAGGCAGACCGGGATCAGCGCGAACAGGCTGCGGAAGAACATCACCTCGGTCACCGGGAAGCGGTCCATCAGGAGCTTCGCCAGGACGTTCATCAACGAAAAGAACAGCACCGACGCCAGCATCGAACCGATGCCGAGCGGGGTATTGTCGATGCGCTTGTGCGGTTTGGAGAGGGTTTGCGGCGGGACTGTCACGGTGCCCCGAGCCTACCAAGCGCAACAGCCCGCGTCACGGTGTCGCGACGCGGGCGGTCATGTCCATGGGGTATGGCGGCGTTGCGAAAATCCGCCCGGCCCGCCGTCCAACCGACCGAGGAGCTTAAACTTTGAACAGACCGGAGATCTCGGCCTCGGCGCGCAGCCAGTGTTCCTGCTCGCGTCCTTCCGGACGGCCGTCCTCTTCCCAGATCTGATAGGCGCGTTCCTGGATCATCCGGTTGCGCTGGCCGCTCAGCAGGCCCTCGGCGATGTTCATGTTCAGGCGGGCCAGCGAGACAAGCTTGCTCGACTCGATCGCGCCTTGGGTCGCCAGCATGGTGGTGGAGACGACATACTGCGCCAGATTGCGCAGATTGGCCTTAACCTCCGGCTCGACGGGGCAGTCGTCGTTCAGCAGGACGGTCTTGATCGCGACCCACAGCTTCAGGTTCTGGTCCAGCGCGATGCTGACCTTATCCGGCGAATCCGATTCCAGAAGGCTGCCGGCCGCCTGCAGCAGGACGATGCTGTCCTGCTCCACCGACGCGAAGTTGGTCCGCAGGATGGTGTCGGCCCAGCTTTCCACCGGCGCTTCGAACACGGGTGCGGCAGCGGCAGGGGCGGTTGCGGGAGCAGCGGAGGCGGCGGTCTTGCGCTTGGTGGCCATGGTGGGTTCCCCAGGGAGCGTTCGGTCCGCGTCCACTTGATCCAACCATGTTTAAAATGCAGTTAAGACGCTACCGCCGCGCGCGTTTTCCCACCGGCAGACACCGCGACACGATGTCCTGTCGCGCCGGCGGGGTCAGGGGCCGCCGAAAGGCAACCGGTAATAAAAGCCGAACACGTTGTTGGTGCCAGCGGCCGGATCGCCTGCGGCGGCATCGTTGACGATGCGGCTGTAACCCAGGCTGAAGCGGGATTTGTTGTCGAACTGGTATCCCAGTTCCAACTGCGAGCGGAACTCGGTGGTGGGCGCGCCCTCCCGCCGCACGGTGGGCAGGGTGCCGGCGCCGACGCTGGGCGTGAAGACGAAGGATCCGAGCGGGACGTCGATCAGCACGCCGCCCATGATGCCGGCCAGACCGCCGGAGACACCGGCGCTCCCGGTGCCGGTCAGTCCGCCGGCCAGTCCGGTCACGGCGCCGCGCGGGGTCAGGCTGCTTCCTGTGCCCGGCCCGATCCAAGGCTGCACGCTGGCAAAGCCGTCGATCTGCGGGATCAGCGAGCCGCCGATCCGCATCTTGCTGTTGAGGATTGTGAGGCTGCTGTCCGGCGGAGGTTGCAGGCCGTAGGCGAGGCCACCCAGTGCCCAAGTGCCGAACCGTCCATCGGCGTCGATCGTCTGTGCCGCCGCTGCTCCCGCAAGGGTGCAGGCGAGCGCTCCGGCGACGAAGCCGGGCCACCGCGCCGCGGCGGGGATGCTGTGCATCAGGCGGCTGGACAGGTGGTTCACGGGCACCCTCCGGTGACGCGTCGGCTCTGGCAGGCATTCTCGGCCACTATAACGAAGGGGCGTGGCGTTCGTCGCATGGCGTATCTGTGCTACCCCTAGGATGTCGTGATTGGCATCGGTGTTTCAACCATGAAAGCAGGAGCGAAGCGGGGGCTGGCTCTGCTACCTTCACGTCATGACCGCGCACCCCATCGATCGGCAGCCAAGCCCACTCCGGGGGCATGACCGGCAGGAGGAGGCGATCGCCTTCCTGGACGACCCGCGCGCGCATGACGGGCAGGCGGTGGAGCGGATCGACACCCATGCCGCCCTGGTTTTCCTGGCCGGCGACCGCGCGCTGAAGCTGAAGCGCGCGGTGCGGTATCCTTATCTGGATTACTCGACGGTGGAGAAGCGCCACGCCGCCTGCTTGGCGGAACTGGCGATCAACCGCCGCACCGCGCCGGCGCTCTATCGGGAGGTGGTGGCGCTCCGCCGCGGCGCCGACGGACGGCTGTTCCTGGATGAAGGCGGCGGCGCGGAGGATGCCGTCGATTGGGTTGTGTCGATGATGCGCTTCCCCGACGACGGGCTGTTCGACCGCATGGCGGAGCGGCACCGGCTGACCCCGGAGCTGATGCGCCGGCTGGCCGAACGGATCGCCGCCTTTCATCGCGAGGCCGCTCCCAGGCCGGATGGCGGCGGCGCGGCGGCGATGCGGGCGGTCGCCGATGGCAATCTGGAGGATCTGCGCGCCGCTTCCGACCTGTTCCCCGAAGCCCTGGTGGCGCGGCTGGCGGTGCGCACCGCGGCGGCGCTGGACCGGCTGGCGCCGCTGCTGGAGGAGCGGCGGCGGAGCGGCTTCGTCCGGCACGGCCATGGCGACCTGCATCTGCGCAACATCGTCCTGCTGGACGGCGAGCCGACCCTGTTCGACGCCATCGAGTTCGACGAGGCGCTGGCGGTCGCCGACGTCTTCTACGACCTTGCCTTCCTGCTGATGGATCTCGATCACCGGGGGCTGCGGCCGCTCGGCACGGTCGTGCTGAACCGCTATCTGGAGGAGACGGGGGATTGCGGCGGGCTGGCGGCGCTGCCGCTGTTTCTGTCGCTGCGCGCCGCGGTCCGCGCCAAGGTGCTGGCCGCCACGCTGCGGCTGGGTGGCACGGCGTCCGGTCTGTCGGAGGAGGCGCGGCGGTATCTGGACCACGCGCTGGCGGCGCTCGACCCGGCACCCGCGCGGCTGGTCGCGGTCGGCGGCCTGTCCGGCACCGGCAAGACATGCCTTGCCGAAGGGCTGGCCCCAGGGCTGGGGCCGGCACCGGGCGCGGTGGTCCTGCGCACCGACGTCCTGCGCAAGCGGCTGTGCGGCGTGGCCGACACCGACCGGCTGCCGGAGGACGGCTATGCCCCCGCCGTCACGGAGCGGGTCTATGCCGAGCTGTACCGGCGGGCCGCGGCCGTGCTGGCGGCGGGGCATGCGGTGGTCGTCGATGCGGTCAGCGCCCGGCCGGCGGAGCGCCGCCGCCTCGCCTCGATAGCCGCCGATGCCGGCGTGCGATTCGACGGGATCTGGCTGGAGGCGCCGTTGACCGCGCGGGTGGAGCGTGTGGCCAATCGTCGCAACGACGCGTCCGACGCCACCGCCGACGTGGCGGAGCGGCAGGAAAACTACGATTTGGGTACAATCGATTGGACGCGCCTGGATGCTGGCAGGGTTGCAGCGGATGTGCTGGACGACGCCCGTGCAAGCTTGGCCTAATTGCAGGACGGACAACATGTTAAGGGCCGACCATCGAAGGTCGACGGCTCCGCCCCGGGCCGTGGACCGCGATGACCATACCGTTATGATGATGGGGCGAACGACGGCACGGTGAATGCCCCGCCGCACCGGCGGGCGGATCGGCGCCGTCCGGGAAGGGCCGCTCGAACCGGTCCGGGAGGAGTCCATGACCTACAAGACCATCCTTGTGCCGCTGTGCGGCAGTGACAACGATCCGGTGGCCCTGAAGGGCGCGGTCGCGGTTGCGAAGGATTTCGACGCGCATCTCGTCGCCCTGTTCGTCCGCCTCGACCCGCGCGATGCCGTGCCGATGCTGGGCGAGGGCATGTCCGGCGCCATGGTGGACGAGATCATGCGCGCGGCGGAGACGGAATCGAACAATCACCGCGCCGCCGCCCGCCGTCATTTCGACACGGTGATCGCCGAAGCCGGGATCGAACTGCGCGACGTCCCCGGCGGGATCGAGGCTCCGTCCGCCGCCTGGCGCGAAGTGATCGGGCGGCTGGAGGACGTGGTGCCGGCGGAAGGTCGCCTGTCCGACCTGATCGTCTGCGCCCACACCTCCATCGAGGCCGACACCCAGGGCTACACCACCATGGAAACCGCGCTGCTGGGCTCCGCCCGGCCGGTGCTGCTGGTGCCGAAGGACCTGCCGGCGGAGATCGGCCGCACCGTTGCCGTCGCCTGGAACGGCAAGGCGGAGGCGACCCGCGCCGTCGCCGCGGCGCTGCCCTTCCTGCGCAGCGCCGAGCGCGCTGTCGTGCTGACCGCCGAGACCTCGGTGACCGAGGCTGCGACAGGACGCCGCATCGCCGATTATCTCGCTTGGCAAGGTGTTAATCCTGAGTTAACTATATTGTATCCGGGATCGGAACCCGTTGGGGAGACGGTCACCAAGAAAGCCGTGGAGCTGGGCGCCGACCTGCTTGTGATGGGCGGCTATGGCCACAGCCGGATGCGGGAAATGATCCTGGGCGGTGTCACGCGCTACGTGCTGAACCACGCCGGGCTGCCGGTTCTGATGGCTCACTGAATTTTTGCCGGTCTTCGGCCGCGCGGTTTCCCCGCCGCTTGCATTGGCGGGGTACCGTGCGGCGCTGGCATTTGCAGGGCGCCGGTCAGCAGGACCGATTTTCGACCCTGACCACGGGGCAGTCCGGCCGTTCCTGGGAGGAACGCGCCATGTTGACGATCAAGGACTGCATCGCGCTGAGCGATCTCACCGAAGCCGAGATCGACGCGATCGCCGAACACGAACATGTTCCGGAAATGGTCGCCGTGGAGATGGGGCATTGCCTTGCCCACTGCCCCGGCGGAGCCGACCGCATCGCCCACATCATCGCCGACGACATCGCGGAGGCCTGTGCCCACGGGCAGGTCGCCCATGCGGTGGACCTGATGCGCACGCTGCGGGAATTCGTGGAAACGCATCCCGAAGGCTGAGCCGGCGGCAGCGGTCGCAGGGAACAGTCCGGCCGCGGCGGGGTTCTATTGGCAATCAATTCCGCGGCTGCCTTCCGGCGGCCGCCCCCGACAATTGCCAAGGACCCCGACGATGGCCAGCAAGACCACCGGTACCCAGGCCGACATCTTCGCCCGCATCAAGACCGACCACGACACCATCCGCCGCCTTCTCGATCAGACCGAGAAGGCCAACGGCAGCGGCCGCGCGGTCTTCGAGGAGCTGCAGCGCGAGCTGTGGGCCCATTCCAAGGTCGAGGAGGGCGTGTTCTACGCCTCGCTGAAGAAGGCCAAGGAGGCGAAGTCGGAGACCATCGAGGGGCTGAACGAGCATCATCTGATCAACGGCCTGCTGGACGAGCTGAACGCGATGAAGACCAGCGACAGCGGCTGGAAGGAAAAGCTCCAGGTGCTGGGCGAGCTGGTCCGCCACCATTTGGACGAAGAGGAGGAGGAACTGTTCGAGGAGGCCAAGGACGTCCTGGACGATTCCCGCGCCGCCGAACTTGGCAGCGCCTACGCCGACCGTAAGAAGCACATGATGGCGGGGCTGGCGCCGCTGTAAGGTGGCGCTCCCTTTCCGGTTCGGTTGCCGCCGGCCGGCAAAAGGGCCATATCTGGACCTTTGTGGAACTGGCCGGCGGTGTCGATGTCAAAGCGTATCTGCGTCAAGCGCGTGCTCCCCCGGCGTGCCGGATGGTTCCGCAGCGCCACGCTGGCGGCGGTCGTCTTCGGAATTTCCGCAGCGATGAGCGTTCACGTCTCCGCCGCTCCCGCGGCACCGGCGAAGGAACTGGCCCAGAAGACCTGTGCCGCGCTCGCGTCCCGCGTGGACGAGGTCTCGGGGCGTGGGCCGCTGTTCCTGCGCAGCTACGACAATTCCTACGCCCCCGGCCCCACCTCGGAGCCGGCGCTGTCCAACGCCGCCTTCACCTACGACAACGCGCTGGCGATCATGGCGCTGACCGCCTGCGGCCAGCGCGACAAGGCCCTGCGCATCGGCGAGGCGCTGCTTGACGCGGTGTCGCTCGACCGGGCCGGCTGGAAGGGGCGGCTGCGCAACACCTACCGGGCGGGCGCTCAGAAACAGCGGCCGATTCCGCCAAACGGCTGGTGGGATGCCGTCGGCAACCAGTGGGGCGAGGATCCCTATCAGGTCGGCACCGCGACCGGCAACGTCGCCTGGGCCGGACTGGCCCTGCTCACCCTGGCGGAATCGACCGGTGAAAAGCGCTTCCGTGATGGGGCCGCCGAACTGGCGCGTTGGGCCGTCGAGCACACCCGCGATCCGCGCGGTCCTGGCGGATTCAATGGCGGCCTGCAGGGGTTCGATGACGCGCCGCAGCCGCTGACCTGGAAATCGACCGAACACAACACCGATCTGGTCGCGCTGTTCGGCTGGCTGGCCAAGGATTCGGGTGACGATTTTACCGGGCCGGAGCGCGAGGCGCGCGCCTTCCTCGATAGGCTGTGGACGGCCGGCGGCGACCATTTCCCCATCGGGACCGGGCCGGACGGGGTGACGGTCAGCACCTCCACCTCTGGCCTCGATGCCCAGCTCTGGCCGTTGCTGTTGCCGAAGGCACCGGAGGCTTGGCGGGCCGCGCTCGCCTATGCGGAGCGTGCCCATGGCGCCGACGGCGGTTTCGATTTCAACGACGACCGTGACGGCATGTGGGTGGAGGGTACGGCGCAGGCGGCACTCGCCTATCGCGCCGTCGGCCGCCGCGGCGATGCCGACCGGCTGTTCGGCGAATTGCTGAAGGAGATCAGCCCAGGCGGCTACCTCTATGCCACCCGGCCGCAGGTGCTGACGACCGGGCTCGCCATCGGGCCGGACAGCAAGACCGACGACTTCCTCTATTACCGCCGGCCCCACCTTGGCGCCACCGCCTGGGCGGCGCTGGCGGCACTGGGTTGGAACCCCTTCACCGGAAAGACGGTGCCGTAACGGGCGCCATGTTTCCCTATGGGGTCAGCCGGCGCGGATCTGCGACAGGAAGCCCTCCACCTCGCGATGCATCGCTTCCGACTGTTGCGACAACTCGCGGGCGGCCGACAGAACCTGACCGCCGGCGGTTTCCGTCTGGGCGGCGACTTCCGTCAGTTCCGACAGGCTGGCCGACACGCTGGCGGTGGCGTGGGAGGCCTGCTGGATGGCGCGGCTGATTTCCTCGGTCGTCGCATTCTGTTCAGTGATGGCGCTGGAAATGGCGGTGGCGATCTCGTTCATGCGGGCGATGGTGATGCCGATGCCCTGGATCGCCGTCACCGCCGTGCCGGTCACCGTCTGCATCGCCTGGATCTGCGCGGAAATCTCGTCGGTGGCGCGGGCGGTCTGGCTGGCAAGGCTCTTCACCTCGCTCGCGACGACGGCGAAGCCCTTGCCCGCCTCGCCGGCACGCGCGGCCTCGATGGTGGCGTTCAGGGCCAGAAGGTTGGTTTGGGCGGCGATGTCGCTGATCAGCGACACCACCTCTCCGATGCGCTGAGCGGTCTGGGAGAGATCGCCGACCACGGCGTTGGTCTGCTCGGCCTCCCGCATGGCGGAGCCGGCCACTTCGGTGCTCTGGTTCACCTGACGGGCGATCTCGGCGATGGAGGCGTTCATCTCCTCCGTCGCGGCAGCAACCGCCTGCACGTTGGAAGAGGTCTGTTCCGACGCGGCGGCGGAGCTGGTGGCCTGCTGCATCGACTTCTGCGAGATGCCGCTCATGCTGCGGGCGGTGCTTTCAAGCTCCGTGGCCGCGGCCGCGACGCCGCGCAGGATGCCGGAAATGGCGCTGTCGAAGGCGCGCAGCAACCCTTCGCGCCGGTTGGCCAGGGCAAGCGCCTGTTCGCGCTGGCGGTCGACCTCGGCCTGGACCTCGCGGCCCTTGACCAGTTCCAGACGGAAGCCTTCGACCGAGCGGGCCAGCTCGCCGATCTCGTCCTTGCGGCCGATGCCCTCGACCGTCTTGTCGAGGGCGCCGCCCGTCATCCGCCGGACTTCCTGCATGAGTGCGCGGAGCGGCAGCACCAGACCGGCACGGGAGATCAGGAAGGAGACCAGAAGCCCGGCGCCGAGCGCCAGCGCCGCTGCGACCGCCAGCGTGATCTTCATCGCCTCCGCCAGCTTCGTCGCTTCCAGCACCGCGGCCTCGGTGCGCTTCGACACGTCGCTGTTGTAGGCCTTCACCGCGTCGGTCAGCGCCATCTGGCCGTCGCGGCTGGCCTTCAGTCCGCCGATCACCATCTGCCGCCCCTCGTCGCCACCCTTGGCAGCCGCCGCCTTGGCGGTGTCGAGCATCGAGCGGACCTTCGTCTCGTAAGCACCGAAGCCGGCGCGGATCGCATCGACCTTCGCCGTCCGCTCGCGGTCGGCAGGCGAACCCATCGCAGCCAGCCGCTCCTTCATCTCGGCGATGCGCTTGTCCGCCTGCGCCGTGTAGTTTCCGGCCTGGGCAGGGTCGTTGCCCAACTCATATTCCATCCGGCTCAATGCGATGATGTCGATGCGCATGTCGAAGGCGCTGAGCTGCTCCTTCTGCGTGCGGACCAGATCGCCGATGGCCTGTTCCGTGCGGTCCAGGGCGTAGAACCCGGCGGCGGCGGTCACCACGGAAAAGAGCCCGACCACCGCGGCCGCGGCCGCTGTCTTCGTTTGGATTTGCCAGTCAGCCAGCATGTCCTTCACCTCGAATGAGATCTGGGGAGGGAATGGAGATGGAAAAGGGCAGACTCATGCGCGGCCCGCCTTCAGGGCGCTTACCGGGACATCATGCAAACACAGCATAATTAAAATTTTATAAAAAATTGTATTGATGCTCTCCCTATGGCCGGGTGCAGCGATGTAGTATTTCTGTAACAGAAAACATCTCCAAGATGTTCGGGCAGCGTATTTGCCGGTAGCAAGATCTGATGCGGTTTTGGTGTTGGTGATTATCCGTGGAAATGCTCGTAGAGCTTTTGCGCGATGGCCGCGCTGATGCCGGGCGTGGCTTCCAGATCCTTCAGCCCGGCGGAGGCCACGGCAGTGGCGCTGCCGAAATGATGGAGCAGCGCCTTCTTGCGGGCCGGGCCGATACCGGGGATGCCGTCGATCCGGCTGTGCGAGATCGCCTTCATGCGGCGGGCGCGGTGACTGTCGATGGCGGTGCGGTGGGCCTCATCGCGCAGCCTTTGCAGGAAATGCAGCACCGGGTCGTTGGGCGCCAGGGTCAGCGGCGGTTGGCCGGGGCGGAAGAAGCGCTCGCGCCCGGCATTGCGGTCCGGCCCCTTGGCGATGGCGACCAGCGGAATGCCGGTGATCCGCAGCATCGCCAGCTCGTCCTTCACCGCGTTCAACTGTCCCAGTCCGCCGTCGATCAGGACGAGGTCGGGCCACTGGGCAGAATCGGGGCCGGACTCGCTGCTGCGGTGGAAGCGGCGGGTGAAAGTCTCGCGCAGCATGGCGTAATCGTCGCCGGCAGCCTCCGGATCGCGGATGTGGAAGCGGCGGTAGGCGTTGCGCTGGAACCCTTCGGGCCCGGCCACCACCATGGCGCCGACCGGGAAGGACCCCTGAATATGCGAGGTGTCGTAGATCTCGATGCGGCGCGGGGCGGCGGGCAGGCCGAAGACCCGTGCCACCCCTTCCAGCAGGGTTGTCTGGGTGGAGCGTTCGGCCAGTCGCCGGCCCAGCGCATCGCGGGCGTTGGTCTGCGCATGTTCGACTGCGCGGCGCTTCGGCCCGCGCCTGGGGCATTCGACGGTAACGCGGTGGCCTGACGACAGGCTCAGCGCTTCCTCCAGCAGATCCGGCGCCTCGACCGGTTCGCTCAGCAGCAGCAGGTCCGGCGGCGGGGTGTCGGCATAGAGTTGGGCGGCGAAGGCGGCCAGGATGTCGCCGGACTCCTCCTCGGCATCGATGTGCGGGAAGAAGGCACGGGTGCCCTGGTTGCGGCCGCCGCGGAAAAAGAAGGCCTGGACGCAGGCCGCACCGCCGTCGCGGTGCAAGGCCAGCACGTCGGCGTCGCCCAGCCTATCCTCCAGATTGATGTCCTGGCGGCTTTGCAGGGCGGTCAGCGCGCGGATGCGGTCGCGCCAGCGGGCGGCGTCCTCATAGTCAAGCCGGTCGGAACTGTCCAGCATGTGGCGGGCGAACGCCGCCTGCACCTCGGCACTGCGGCCGGACAGCACGTCGCGCACGCCCTGGACCTGGGCTGCGTAGTCCTCCACGCTGACGCGGCCGACGCAGGGGGCGGAACAGCGCTTGATCTGGTGTTGCAGGCAGGGCCGGGTGCGGGAGGCGAAGACGCCGTCGTCGCAGCTGCGCAGCAGGAAGGCGCGCTGCAGGGCGGCGATGGTCATGCCAACCAGATGCGGCGAGGCATAGGGGCCGAACAGGTCTGAGTCACGGCGGTTGCCCTTGCCCCGCATTCCCCGCCGCTCTGCGCTGCCGCGGTGCTGCATCAGGCGGGGGAAGTCGTGCCCACTCCCTTTATTGCTTGTGCCAATCACGATGTAGGAAAAGGAGCGGTCGTCCTTCACCAGGATGTTGAAGGGCGGCAGCAGGCTGCGGATCAGGTTCGCTTCCAGCAGCAGCGCCTCGGCCTCGGTGTGGGTGGTGACGAACTCCATGGAGCGGGTCAGCGCCACCATCCGCCGGGTGCGGTTGGCCAGCCCGTCGGTGCGGGTGTAGCTGGCCACCCGGCGTTTCAGGTTCTTCGCCTTGCCGACATAAAGGACCGACCCGTCGGCCGCCAGCATCCGATAGACGCCGGGCGTATCCGGCAGGGTCGGCAACTGCGCGCGGATGACATCCGCTCCGCTGCCGGGCACCCTGTCCATAAGTCTTCCCGTTCCCGCAAAGATCCGACTCGCCGTTCACCCAATCAGTAGAACGGAACAGGACCAAGAGACAAGAATCGGACGGGGGCGCCGACAGGGATCAGCCATGCGGCCGGTGCTGCCGATCAGCCTCCGAACACCGTGTTCAACTGGGCGCCGACGCGGACGAAGGTGGTGCGTTTCGGCACCTCCTTCAACCGGGTGGCGCCGATGTAGGTCATCATGCTGCGCACGCCGCCCATGATCTCCTGCATCGTGTTCTCCACCGGTCCACGGTAGGGGACCTCCACGGTCTTCCCCTCCGACGCGCGGTAGGAGGCGACGCCGCCGGAATATTTGTGCATCGCCGTGTCCGACGACATGCCGTAGAAGATCATGGCGACGGGCACGCGGTTGCCGTCGTTGTCCTCGTAGCGGATCTCGCCCTCGCACTCGTCATGGCCGGCCAGCATGCCGCCGAGCATCACGAAGTCGGCGCCGGCGCCATAGGCCTTGGAGATGTCGCCCGGCACCGTGCAGCCGCCGTCGCCGCAGACCTGCCCCTTCAGCCCGTGGGCGGCGTCGGCGCATTCGATGATGGCCGACAGCTGGGGATAACCGACGCCGGTCATCTTGCGGGTGGTGCAGACCGACCCCGGCCCGATGCCGACCTTGACGATGTCGGCGCCGGCCAGCAGCAGCGCCTCCGTCATGTCGCCGGTGACGACGTTGCCGGCCATGATGACGGTCTCCGGGTTCTCCTCGCGCAGGCGCGCGATCACCTCGACGAAACGCTCGGTATAGCCGTTGGCGACGTCCAGGCAGATCTTCCCCACCGGCGCCTTGGCCTTCACCGCCCGGAACTTGTCATGGTCGGCATCGGCGATGCCCATCGAATAGAAGACGTTCGACTGGACGGCGGATTCCGCCTCCGCCTGGAAGAATTCGACCAGCTCGTCCGCCTTGTAATGCTTGTGCAGGGCGGTCATGGCACCGAAGCGCGACAGGGCGCGGGCCATGCCCATGCTTCCGGTGACGTCCATGTTGGCGGCGATCAGCGGGAAGCCGGTCCAGTCGCGCTGGGTGTGCAGGAAGGTGAAGGTCCGGTTGACGTCCACGTCGTTGCGGCTTTGCAGCGTGCTGCGTTTCGGCCGGATCAGCACATCCTTGAAGTCGAGCTTGAGGTCGCTTTCGATGATCACCGCACACCTGCCGATATCTGTTTGCCGGGCCAACCGCTTTCACAAGGCCCAACGACACAGAGTGGAGGCGATGCCCCGCTTCGGCAAGCGGCATCGGGGTTGGTGCAGGGCTGCGAACTCGGGTCAACGACGGTTTCCGAATGGCGAGGTTTCTGATCCGGTGGAGGCCTTCGTCTGGGAAGACCATTCCATGAGTTCGATCGAAGCCGGATTTGGTGAGAAATCGCGCCTGAAAGCGCTGCTGGAGCAGTCTTCGCGGATCGACGACCCATGCGCTCCCCGATGGGTTGCCTGCCCCTTGTCGGAGATCCTGCTTCCGGCGGTCTGCGAGGCGTGGCCCGACCGGCCGGAGTTGGTCGCATCCGTTAAGCTGGATTCGGAAGCCCCGCCGGCGGATGGCACGACTTTGTCCCGCACGGTACGGCCAGATCGCCGGGCCTGTGGCTGACTGCCAGCCTTCCGGTTTGTTTGGACACGACCATTCCGGAGAACGGAATCGTCACCCGATCTTTTTTAATTGAACGTTCAATCAAAAAAAATCAGGCTGTGCTCCTGGAATGATGGTGCTGCGAACCAATGCACCCTTGGACCCTGGGATCGGAAATCCGGGCTCAGGAGGATGGGAGACAGGACATGACGCGATTCGGACGGCAGGCCCATTACATCCACGGTCTTCCTGTCGCGGGCGAGGGTGAGGAGCGCTTCGCCACCGTCGATCCGGCGACCGGCGAAACGCTGGCCGAGGTGGCGCAGGCGACGCCCGCCGATCTGGACCGCGCGGTGGACAGCGCGAGGGGCGGGCAGGCGGTGTGGGCGGCGATGACCGCGATGGAGCGGGCACGGGTGCTGCGCCGGGCGGTATCCCTGCTGCGCGAGCGCAACGACGCGCTGGCCGAGATCGAAACGCTGGACACCGGCAAACCGCTGAGCGAGACGCGTGCGGTCGACATCGCCACCGGCGCCGACGTGCTGGAATATTACGCCGGCCTTGCCCCGGCGCTGGAAGGGCGGCAGATTCCGCTGCGGCCAAGCTCCTTCGTCTATACCCGGCGCGAGCCGCTGGGGGTGGTGGCGGGGATCGGCGCCTGGAACTATCCGATCCAGATCGCGCTGTGGAAATCGGCCCCGGCGCTGGCCGCCGGCAACGCCATGATCTTCAAGCCGAGCGAGGTGACGCCGCTGACCGCCCTCCATCTGGCGGCAATCTACAGCGAGGCCGGGCTGCCCGACGGCGTGTTCAACGTCCTGCAGGGCGACGGCCGGGTCGGCGCCATGCTGGCCACCCATCCCGGCATCGAGAAGCTGTCCTTCACCGGCGGGGTGGAGACCGGCAAGCGGGTGATGGCCGCGGCGGGCGGATCGACCCTGAAGGAGGTGACGATGGAGCTGGGCGGCAAATCGCCGCTGATCGTCTTCGCCGACGCCGACCTCGACCGCGCCGCCGACATCGCCATGATGGCGAACTTCTACAGCTCCGGCCAGGTCTGCACCAACGGCACCCGCGTGTTCGTCCACCGCGGCATCGCGGCGGCGTTCGAAGAGCGGCTGCTGGCCCGCGTGCGCCGCATCCGCATGGGCGATCCCCTGGATCCCGACACCAATTTCGGCCCGCTCGCCAGCTTCCCCCACCGCGACAAGGTGCTGCGCTACATCGAGGCCGGCAAGGCGGAAGGCGCCCGGCTGCTGGCCGGTGGCGGTGTTCCGGAAGGGCCGGCCTTCGCGCGCGGCGCCTATGTGGCGCCCACAATCTTCACCGACTGCCATGACGGCATGACCATCGTGCGCGAGGAGATTTTCGGCCCGGTCCTGTCGATCCTGACCTTCGACGAGGAGGAGGAGGTCATCGCGCGGGCCAACGCCACCAGCTACGGCCTCGCCGCCGGGCTGGTCACCAGCGATCTGGCCCGTGCCCATCGGGTGATCCACCGGCTGGAAGCCGGCATCTGCTGGATCAACGGCTGGGGTGAATCGCCGCCCGAGATGCCGGTCGGCGGCTACAAGCAGTCGGGCATCGGCCGCGAGAACGGAGTCGAGACGCTCGACCATTACACCCGAGTCAAATCGGTTCAGGTCGAGTTGGGACCTTATTCCTCGGTGTTCTGAGCCCGCTTTTCAGGGAAGCCCGCTTTTTACAGAAGGGGTGTTCGATGTCGAATCAAGCGATCTCCGGAGCCGCTGCCCCGGAGAACGGCACCGCCATGCCCGACGCCATGCCCTCCATCGCCTCTGCGGTGCGCGAGTATGACTACATCATCGTCGGCGCCGGATCGGCGGGCAACGTGCTGGCCTGCCGCCTGACCGAGGATGCGGGCGTCAGCGTCCTGCTGCTGGAAGCCGGCGGACCCGATCACCGGCTGGATTACCGCACCCAGATGCCGGCGGCGCTGGCCTTTCCGCTGCAAGGGCGCCGCTACAACTGGGCCTACGAGACCGAGCCCGAACCGCACATGGACAACCGCCGGATGGAGTGCGGGCGTGGCAAGGGGCTGGGCGGCTCGTCGCTGATCAACGGCATGTGCTACATCCGCGGCAACGCGCTGGACTATGACGGCTGGGCCGAGCTGCCGGGTCTGGAGGACTGGAGCTATCTCGATTGCCTGCCCTATTTCCGCAAGGCGGAGACGCGCGACGCCGGTCCCAACGCCTATCACGGCGGCGACGGCCCACTGTTCGTCACCACCGCCAAGCCCGGAGTCAACCCGCTCTACGAAGCGATGGTCGAGGCGGGTGCGCAGGCCGGCTATGGCCGCACCGACGACCTGAACGGCTACCGCCAGGAGGGCTTCGGCCCGATGGACCGCACGGTGACCGCGCAGGGGCGGCGCTGCAGCACCGCCCGCGGCTATCTCGACCTTGCGCGGGGGCGGCCGGGGCTGACCATCGTGACCCACGCGCTGACCGACCGCATCCTGTTCGACGGGCGCCGCGCGGTCGGCGTCGCCTATCTGCGCAACGGCACACCGGTGACGGCGCGGGCGCGGCGGGAGGTGCTGCTGTGCGCCGGCGCCATCGCCTCGCCGGCGATCCTGCAACGGTCGGGGGTGGGGCCGTCGCCGCTGCTGCGCGAACTGGGGGTGCAGACGGTGATCGACCTGCCGGGTGTCGGCGGCGATCTCCAGGACCATCTGGAGATGTACATCCAGTATGAATGCCGACAGCCGGTGTCGCTCTATCCCGCGCTGAAATGGTGGAACCAGCCGGCCATCGGCGCCGAGTGGCTGTTCCTGGGCACCGGCATCGGCGCCAGCAACCAGTTCGAGGCCGGCGGCTTCATCCGCACCGGCGACGACGTGCCCTGGCCCAACATCCAGTATCACTTCCTTCCCGTGGCCATCAGCTACAACGGCACCAACGCGGTGGAGGCGCACGGCTTCCAGGCCCATGTCGGCTCGATGCGCTCGCCCAGCAAGGGGCGCGTCCATGCCCGGTCGCGCGATCCGGGGCAGGCGCCGAGCATTCTCTTCAACTATATGGCCGATCCGCAGGACTGGCAGGAGTTCCGCGCCGGCATCCGCATCACCCGCGACATCATGCGGCAGCGCGCCCTGGCCCCCTACCGCGGGGAGGAGATCAGCCCCGGCGCCGATTGCGTCACCGACGCCGACCTCGACGCTTTCGTTCGCCACCATGCCGAGACCGCCTATCACCCCTGCGGCACCTGCCGGATGGGAACCGACGACGGCGCGGTGGTGGACGGTCAGGGCCGGGTGAATGGGCTGGAGGGCCTGCGCGTCATCGACGCCTCGATCATGCCGCGAATCGTCACCGGCAATCTGAATGCGCCCACCATCATGATGGCGGAGAAGCTGGCCGACGCGCTGCGTGGCCGACCGCCGCTGCCGCGCGCCGATGTCCCCTATTACGTCGCCGAGGCCGCCGTCATCGGGAAGGAGAGCCGGAGAGACCAACGACTGCGGGCGTGAACCCGTACGCCGACAACGACAACCACAAGCAAGGAGAACAGGGATATGGGCAAGACACTCGGTAGGATTTCCAGTCTCGCCGTCGGCCTGATGCTGGCGGCCGGCACCGCCGCCATGCCGGCGGGGCCGGCGCTCGCCGCCGATCCGGCCTCCTGCCAGTCTGTGCGTTTCGGCGACGTCGGCTGGACCGACATCGCGGCGACGACGGCGCTCGCCTCCGTCACGCTGGAGGCGCTGGGCTACAAGCCGACCACCAGCATCTCGTCGGTGCCGGTCGTCTATCTCGGGCTGAAGACCAAGTCGCTGGACGTGTTCCTCGGCAACTGGATGCCCACCATGGAGACCTTCATCAAGCCGGTGCTGGAGGACGGTTCGGTCGAGGTGACGCGCGTCAACCTGGAAGGTGCCAAATACACGCTGGCCGTCCCCACCTATGCCGCCGAGGCCGGGCTGAAGAGCTTCAAGGATCTGGCGAAGTTCAAGGACAAGCTGGACGGCAAGATCTACGGCATCGAGGCCGGCAACGATGGCAATCTCATCATCGACAAAATGCTGAAGGCCGACGCCTTTGGGCTGAAGGATTTCAAGATGGTGGAATCCAGTGAAGCCGGGATGCTGGCCGAGGTGAAGCGCGCGGTCCGGTCCAAGAAGTGGATCGTCTTCCTGGGTTGGGCGCCGCATCCGATGAACAAGACGATGGACATCACCTATCTGGCTGACGGCGACGACTGGTTCGGCCCGAATTACGGCGGCGCCACCGTCAGCACCAACGTACGCAAGGGCTATGCCGCCGAATGCCCGAATGTCGGCAAGTTCCTGTCCAATCTGGTCTTTACCTTGGACATGGAGAATTCGGTGATGGACGGCATCATGAACGGCGGCCGCAAGCCGGAAGCGGTGGCGGCAGACTGGTTGAAGAAGAACCCTGCCATCCTGAAGACCTGGCTGTCCGGCGTCACCACGCTGGACGGCAAGGACGGTCTGGCCGCCGTGCAGGCCAGGCTGGCCGCGCTCAAATCCTGACCTGACGCCTCCTTTCCACTTTGCCTCCTCGACTCCGGCCGCGACGGGATGCCGTCGCGGCCATATTTTTTTGGGCGGCGGGCAAGGTCCGCCAACCAACAGGGCTCCGCATCCAGGTTAGCGGATTTGGGCGGCGAGAATGGCGTCGAGGTGGTCGGTGTCGCATCCTGCCAGCGTCCGGCGGAGCTTGATGCTGGTGGCTCTGGGGAAGGCGGCGGGCTTTTGGTGGTGCGTCGCAACCATCGAATTCAGTGAATGGCCTTCCCAGACGAAGGCCTCGATCGAATCAGAAACCTCGCCATTCGGAAACCCTGGTTAACCCGAGTTCGCAGCGCTTGGGGGGCGGCGGACGGTGTCACGTTTGAAGCTGTTTCGCAGAAACAGGAGCTGTTCCCCTACTCCTCGGTATCTTCACCGTCGCCGTTGGTCGGCTCGCTGCCGTCGGCGACATGGACCTGACAGTCGGCGTTGCCCAGCACCTCCATCAACTCCGGCGGCGGCAGGCGGTCGGTGAACAGGGCATCGAGCACGCTGACGTCGGCCATGCGGATCATGGCGTTGCGGCCGAACTTGGTGTGGTCGGTGACCAGGAAGACCCGGCGCGAGCTTTCGATGATGGCGCGGGCGACGCGGACCTCCTGCTCGTCGTAATCCAGCAGGTCGCCTTCGGAATCGATGCCGCTGATTCCGATGATGCCGATATCGACCTTGTAGCGGCGGATGAATTCAACCGTCGCCTCGCCGATGATGCCGCCGTCGCGTTCGCGGACGAGGCCGCCGGCGATCGACAGGGCGAAGCTGGTGTTCTTGTGCAGGATGGTGGCGACGTTCAGGTTGTTGGTCAGAACCCGCAGCCGCTTGTGGCCGAGCAGGGCCTGGGCCACCGCCTCCGTCGTCGTGCCGATGTTGAGGAACAGCGAGGCGTCCTCCGGCACATGGCGCGCCACCAGTTCGGCAATGCGGCGCTTTTCCTCCGCCATCAGGGTCTGGCGGGTGGAATAGGCGATGTTCTCCACGCTGGACGGCACGGTGACGCCGCCGCGGAAGCGCCGGACGGCGGACTGGCCGGCCAGATGCTCGATGTCGCGGCGGATGGTCTGCGGGGTGACGTCGAAATGCTCGGCCAGCCATTGGATCTGCACCATGCCCTTGGCATGGACCAGGGCAACGATCTCCTGCTGGCGGCGTTCGGCGTCCAGGCGCGCGTCCATCGGGGGGCTGTCTCCGGTCGTTGGGATGGCGTTTGGGAGCGTCAGTGGATCAGATGCGCGGAATGGGTCAAAGCGAAAACCGTCCGTCCCTGCCGTGCAAAGCGTGCAAGCCAGCCGATTTTCATCGCCCGGCGAACCTGCGGCACCGTACGCTGGATATTGTTGGCAACACAAGCATGTTTCTTTACGAAAATGAACGCGCATGATAGGAAAGGAGACCGTGGGATCGCCGCAGCCAACCGGCCAGCGGCAAGTCAGGGTTCCCCGCGAGTCACCACCGCCAAATCCATCCGATAAGATCGCCGGGCAGCAGAGTAACCGGCGTCTCGGCAAGAAGATAACGTAAGGGAGAGGAATATGACGCGATCGTCGGTGAATGGGGGCGGTCGTTCGGTAGGGGGAGACCGGTCATTGCTTGGCATTCAGGGGCGCCTTTTCCTGGCCTTCGGCGGGGTGGCGCTGTTGGCCGCCTTCGCCAGCCTGATGGCCTGGTGGTCGCTGACCGAAACCGGGCGGTCGATGGACCAGATCGGCCGCAGCAGCCTGCCGGCCATCGTGCGCTCGCTCAATCTGGCGAAAGACAGCACGGCCATCGCCGCCGATGCGCCTGCCGTGGCGGCGTCGGGTGACGCGGCCCAGCTGGAGGAGCGGATGGCTGGCCTGTCCCGGCGGCTGACCGGCCTGCGCGACCGCATCGCGGCGATGCGTGGCGATGCGGTCGGCGCCTCGGCCGATGCGGACGCGGTGGCCGGGCTGGTCGAGCGGATGGGGGCGGCGTTGGACACGCTGGGCAAGCGCACCGCCGAGCGGCTGGCGATCGAGGAGAAGCTCAACGCCCTGATGGCCGACGCGGTGATGGCGCATGAGGATTTCACCGATCTGGTGGCGCCGCTGCTGGAGGTGTCGACCCTGTCCGTCAGCAATGTGGTGGGGGATCTGGCGGCGGCGCAGACGGTCGACACCGCCACCGGCCTGGGCCGCCGGCTGGCGCAGGAGGAGCTGCCGGTCATCACCCAGCTGATGGGGGTGCAGGCCAACGGCAACCTTGCCTTCGGCATGATCGCCGCCGCCTCCAGCGTGCCGCAGGGGGCGACGCTCAGCAACATCCGGTCCAAATACAACTGGGCGCTCCTGCGCGTCGACAACGCCATCGCCGCGATGCCCAAGGACAGCCAGGACCGGCCGGCGCTGGTCAAGGCGCGCGACGGTCTGGCCGCCTTCGGCAGCGGGGCGGGCAGCGTCTTCCGCCTGCGTGACGAGCAGGCGCGCATCACCGCCGACATCGAAAGCGCGCTGGCCGAGACGGTGCGGCTGACCGCCGACCTGAACGGCACCATCGAGACGGTGGTCGCCCACCAGCAGGACCGCACCGGCGCCGACGTGGCTCGGACGGAAGCGGCGATTGCCGGGGCTGTCGCCGTCCAGGGAACCGCTGCGGCGGTGGTGGTGGTCTCCAGCCTGCTGATCGTCTGGTTCTATGTCCGCAACCGGCTCACCCGCCGCCTGATGCGGGTGATCGACGCCATGCGCGCCGTCGCCGGCGGAGACCTGACGGCCGATGCCAGGGTCGGCGGGCGCGACGAGATCGCAGAGATGGCGGGAATCGTCGGTCTCTTCCGTGACAAGAGCGCCGAGATCGCCCGCCTGCAGGAGGAACAGGATGCGATCAAGCAGGCCGCCGATGCCGAGCGGTCGCGCACCATCCAGACCATCACCGCCAGCATCGAGGCCAGCGTGAAGGAGGCCTCGCGCCACATCTCCGCCGCTTCGGCCGACATGCGCGCGGCGTCGGAGGGGATGTCCGCCACCGCCGAGCAGACCTGCCGCCGCATGACCGACGTGCGTGCCGCGGTCGCCGACACCGCAACCAACGTGCAGACCGTTGCCGCCACCGCCGGCCAGCTGTCGGCCTCCATCGGCGAGATCACCCGGCGGGTCGGCGATTCCAGCCAGATCGCCCGCAGCGCGGTGGAGGAGGCGCGCAGCACCAACGAACTGATGACGGCGCTCGCCACCGCCGCGCAGAAGATCGGCGACGTGGTCGGCATGATCAATGCCATCGCCGGCCAGACCAACCTGCTTGCCTTGAACGCCACCATCGAGGCGGCGCGCGCCGGCGATGCCGGCAAGGGCTTCGCCGTGGTGGCGGAGGAGGTGCGCAGCCTCGCCGGACAGACCGCCAAGGCGACGGAGGAGATCGCCCAGCAGGTCCAGGCGGTGCGGACCACCGCGCAGGGGGCCGTGTCGGCCATCGACGACATCGGCCGCACCATCGGCCGCATCGACGAGATCACCGCCATGGTCGCCGCCGCGGTCGAGGAGCAGTCCGCCGCCACCGGCGAGATCGCGCGCAGCATCAATCATGCCTCCGAAGCGGTGCAGAGCATTGCCGATACCGTGGCTTCGGTGGACGACGCGGTGAACCGCACCGGCAGTGCCGCCGCCGAGGTGGTGGGCGCCACCCGCGCGCTTTCGCAACGTTCCGAAAGCCTGAGCGACGATATCGACCGTCTGCTCGGCCATATTCGGGCGGCCTGATCCGCCGGGCGGGCGTAATGCCGGATCGGCCTTATTTCCGATAGGAAAACGGCACGATCCGGCGTAGCCTCCAAAACATGGTCAGCTGAACAAACATTTTCCTTTTCAAACGCGAACGAACATCATATGTTCCGAAACGAAAGCTGCCGGGTTCGCAAGGAACCGGCGCGGTACGGAGAGGAACCCATGGCAAACGCGAGCCCAGCAGGAACGGACGGCCGGCTCGGTGCGACCGATACGGCGGTGACCGATCTGCTGATCGTCGGCGGCGGCGTGAACGGGGCGGGCATCGCCCGCGATGCGGTCGGGCGCGGGATGTCCGTGGTGCTGTGCGAACAGGGCGACCTTGCGGGCGCCACCTCGTCGGCCAGCACCAAGCTGATCCACGGCGGCCTGCGCTATCTCGAATATTACGAATTCCGCCTCGTGCGCGAGGCGCTGCAGGAGCGCGAGGTTCTGCTGCGCGCCGCTCCGCACATCATCTGGCCTCTGCGCTTCGTGCTGCCGCACGACAGCAGCATGCGCCCGGCCTGGATGGTCCGCATCGGCCTGTTCCTTTACGATCATCTGGGAAAGCGCAAGCTGCTGCCGGGCTCGCACGGCGTCGACCTGACCAGCGCGCCGGCGGGCAAGCCGCTGGCGGGCGGCTTCACCAAGGCATTCGAATACTCGGACTGCTGGGTCGAAGACAGCCGGCTGGTCGTGCTGAACGCGATGGACGCCAAGGCCCGCGGGGCGGAGATCCTGACCCGCACCCGCTGCGAGAAGGCCGAACGGAAGGGCGGCCTGTGGGAAGCGACGCTGGTGGACACCGACACCGGCGCCACCCGCACCGTCCGCGCCCGCGCTCTGGTGAATGCCGCCGGCCCCTGGGTGCGCGAAATGATCGCCAAGCGCACGGGCGTCACCGTCGACAAGTCGGTGCGTCTGGTCAAGGGCAGCCACATCGTCGTGCCGAAGATGTATGAGGGCGACCATGCCTACATCTTCCAGAACGACGACCGCCGCATCGTCTTCGCCATCCCGTACGAGCGCGATTTCACCCTGATCGGCACCACCGACCTCGATTATTCGGGCGATCCCGGCGCGGTGGCGATCGCCCCTGAGGAAATCGCCTACATGTGCCGGGCGGTGTCGCGCTACTTCGCCAAGCCGGTGCGCGAGAGCGACGTGGTGTGGACCTACAGCGGCGTCCGGCCGCTGTTCGACGATGCCAGCGGCAACGCCTCAGCCGTCACCCGCGACTATGTGCTGGAGATGGACGAACCGGCCGGCGAGGCGCCGATGCTGTCGATCTTCGGCGGCAAGATCACCACCTTCCGCCGGCTGGCGGAGGAGGCGACGGAAAAGCTCGGCAAGGCGCTCGGCAAGGGCGGCGTCACCTGGACCGCCGACGTGGCGCTGCCCGGCGGCGACATCGCCGACGCCGATTTCGCCGGCTTCCTGGCCGGGCTGAAGCGCCGCCGCCCCTGGCTGCCCGATGCGCTGGCCACCCGGCTGGCGCGCGCCTATGGCACGCGGGTCGACCGGCTGCTGGGCGACGCCAAGGGGCTGGGCGACCTTGGCATCGAGTTCGGGGGCGGCGTCTTCGAAGCCGAACTCGATTACTCCGCGCGGGAGGAGTTCGCCATGACCGGCGACGACTTCCTGTGGCGGCGCTCCAAACTTGGGCTGCACCTGGACGCAAATGTCCGGGAAGCCATCGGCGGCTGGTTCGACCGGCGCCGCGAAGCAACGGCCAACAGGACACCGGGCGATGAAGCGACGGGCCTGCGGTCGATGGGAGGATTGCGGTGACACTCACACTGGATGGCGTGGCGAAGCGCGTCGGCGCCGAGCAGCATCTCCACCCCCTGTCGCTGGAACTGCAACCCGGCAGTTTCAACGTTCTGCTGGGACGGACGCTGGCCGGCAAGACGACGCTGATGCGGCTGATGGCCGGGCTGGACGCGCCCAATGCCGGCCGCGTGCTGGAAAACGGCAAGGACGTGACCGGCAAGTCGGTGCGCCATCGCGACGTGGCGATGGTCTATCAGCAGTTCATCAACTATCCGGCGATGACGGTGTACGAGAACATCGCCTCGCCGCTGCGCCGCCAGGGCAAGGACAATGCGGAGATCGACGCCAAGGTGCGCCGGACCGCCGCCATGCTGCGGATCGAGCCCTATCTGGCGCGGCTGCCGGCCGAACTGTCGGGCGGTCAGCAGCAGCGCTGCGCCATCGCCCGCGCGCTGGTGAAGGGCGCCGGCCTGCTTCTGCTCGACGAACCGCTGGTCAATCTGGACTACAAGCTGCGCGAGGAGCTGCGCGCCGAACTGCGCGACATCTTCGCCGACGGCAGGACCACCGTCGTCTACGCCACCACCGAGCCGCAGGAGGCGCTGATCCTCGGCGGCAACGTCACGGTCCTGCATGAGGGGCGGATGCTGCAGACCGGTCCGACCGGCGACGTGTTCCACGCTCCCGTCTCGCTCGACTGCGCCGAGGTCTTCAGCGACCCGCCGATGAATGTGGTGGATGCGATCCTGACCAACGACCGGGTGGCGCTGTCCGACGGCACCAGCCTGCCGCTGTCGGCCCATGACCGCAACCTGCCCGCCGGTCCCTGCAAGGTCGGCATCCGCGCCAACCATCTGACTGTGCTGCGCCGGAACGAGCGGCTGGTGCCGATCAAGGGCCGGGTGGAGCTGTCGGAGATCAGCGGGTCGGAGACCTTCATCCATCTGCGCCACGGCGGAACCACGCTGATCGCCCGCGAGGACGGGGTTCACAGCCATCCCATCGGCAGCGAGATCCAGGTCTATGCCGATCCCGACCGCATCTTCGTCTTCTCCACCGCCGGGCGGCTGGTGGCGGCACCCAACTGGCGGCGCGGTGCGCTGCGCAACATCGCTTAAGGGGGCGGGAGCGATGGCGACCATCCAATTCGACAATCTCGGCCACTCCTATCACCCGCATCCCAGCAAGCCCGAGGACTACGCGCTGCGCCGCCTGTCGCAGGAATGGGAGGACGGCAAGGCCTATGCGCTGCTGGGTCCGTCGGGCTGCGGCAAGTCCACGCTGCTGAACATCATCTCCGGCCTGCTGGTGCCCAGCGAGGGACGGGTGCTGTTCGACGGGCTGGACGTCACCCGCTGCACGCCGGAAGAACGCAACATCGCCCAGGTGTTCCAGTTCCCGGTGATCTACGACACCATGACGGTGTACGAGAATCTCGCCTTCCCGCTGCGCAACCGCAAGGTTCCTGAGGCGGATGTCGACCGCCGCGTGCGGCAGGTGGCCGAGGCGCTGGACCTGACCGCCGACCTCAAGAAGCGCGCCCAGCGGCTGACCCCGGACGCCAAGCAGAAGATCTCCATGGGCCGCGGTCTGGTGCGCTCGGACGTGGCGGCGATCCTGTTCGACGAGCCGCTGACCGTCATCGACCCGCACACCAAATGGATCCTGCGCCGCAAACTGCGCCAGATCCACGAGGAATACCGCCTGACCATGATCTATGTGACCCACGATCAGGTGGAGGCGCTGACCTTCGCCGACAAGGTCGCGGTGATGTATGAGGGCGCCATGGTCCAGCTCGGCACCCCGCAGGAGCTGTTCGAGAATCCGCTGCACACCTTCGTCGGCTATTTCATCGGCAGCCCCGGCATCAACCTGATGCCCTGCACGCTGGGCAGCGATCATGCGCTGGTCGACGGCATCGCCATCCCGCTGCACGACCGTGCCGTGCCGACGGTCGGGGGCAAGTTCGAACTGGGCATCCGTCCGGAATTCCTGGAGCTGACCCGCAGCGGCAGCGCCGGAGCCATCCCGGTGCAGGTCACCGGCGTGGACGATCTCGGCACGTCCAAGCTGGCGACGGTGCGGCTGGGGAACCAGACGCTGAAGGCCCGGCTGAGCGAGGAGCAGGAAATCCCGGCGCTCGACGCCGCCATCCGTTTCCCCACCCGGTGGACCAAGCTCTACCGCGACAGCCATCTGGTCGGTTGAAGGAGGCACGAAGCCATGGATAAGGTCCACGACAACCGGGCTTGGTTCCTCATCATCCCGGTCTTTCTGATTGTCGCCTTCAGCGCGGTGATCCCGCTGATGACGGTGGTCAATTATTCGGTGCAGGAGATCTTCGGCCCCGGCCAGACCTTCTTCGTCGGCACCGAATGGTTCTCCGCCGTACTCGCCGACGCGCGCCTGCACGACGCGCTGGTCCGCCAGATCATCTATTCGCTGGCGGTGCTGGCCATCGAGATTCCCTTGGGCATCCTGATCGCTCTCGGCATGCCCGGCGGTCGCAGCGCTAAGACGTCGCTGACGCTGGTGCTGCTGGCCCTGCCGCTGCTGATCCCGTTCAACGTGGTCGGCACGATCTGGCAGATCTTCGGCCGCGGCGACATCGGGCTTTTGGGCGCCACCTTCCGCGCCATCGGCATCGAGTACAACTACACCAACAATTCGCTGGACGCCTGGCTGACCGTTCTGGTCATGGATGTCTGGCACTGGACCAGCCTCGTGGCGCTGCTGTGCTATGCCGGACTGCAGTCGATCCCGCCGGCCTTCTATCAGGCGGCCAAGATCGACGGCGCGTCGAAATGGGCGGTGTTCCGCTACATCCAGCTGCCGAAGATGCGCGGCGTCCTGATCATCGCGGTCCTGCTGCGCTTCATGGACAGCTTCATGATCTACACCGAGCCCTTCGTGCTGACCGGCGGCGGTCCCGGCAACTCCACCACCTTCCTCAGCCAGTATCTGACGCAGATGGCGGTGGGTCAGTTCGACATCGGCAAGGCCGCGGCCTTCTCCATCGTCTACTTCCTGATCGTGCTGCTGTTCAGCTTCATCTTCTACACCATCATCACCCGCACCGGCGAGGGAGAGAAGAAATGAGCAAGGCCGCGGTTCTCGCTCCCGGTTCGCTGTCGGCGCCGGCCAACATCCGCCGATCCTCGGCGGGGGTATCGAAAAGAACGATTATTCTCGTCTGCTACATCGTCTTCCTCATGCTGCCCATCTACTGGATGGTCAACATGTCCTTCAAGACGAACGAGGAAATCCTGTCGGGCCTGACGCTGTACCCGCACAACCCGACGCTGCGCAATTACGCCGTCATCTTCACCGATCCCAGCTGGTACAGCGGCTACATCAATTCGATCTATTATGTGACGCTGAACACCATCATCTCGCTGTCGGTGGCCCTGCCGGCTGCCTACGCCTTCTCGCGCTACCGCTTCATCGGCGACAAGCACGTCTTCTTCTGGCTGCTGACCAACAAGATGGCGCCGCCGGCCGTGTTCCTGCTGCCCTTCTTCCAGCTCTACCAGACGGTCGGGCTGTTCGACACGCACATCGCGGTGGCGCTGGCCCACTGCCTGTTCAACGTGCCGCTGGCGGTCTGGATCCTGGAAGGCTTCATGTCCGGCGTGCCGCGCGAGATCGACGAGATGGCCTACATCGACGGCTACAGCTTCCCGCGCTTCTTCGGCACGGTCTTCCTGCCGATGATCCGGGCCGGCGTCGGCGTCACCGCCTTCTTCTGCTTCATGTTCAGCTGGGTCGAGCTGCTGCTGGCCCGCACGCTGACCTCGGTCGACGCCAAGCCGATCGCCGCCACCATGACCCGCACCGTCAGCGCGTCGGGCATGGACTGGGGATTGCTGGCCGCTGCCGGCGTGCTGACCATCCTGCCGGGCGCACTGGTGATCTGGTTCGTCCGCAATTACATCGCCAAGGGCTTCGCACTCGGTCGTGTTTGACCGGCCGCGTCTAAGGGAGACCTGATCATGGACATGGACTGGATGGCGTGGACCGCGCCGACCGCGATCTTCTTCCTCTGCATCGCCCTGATGCTGGCCGGCATGACGGTGTGGGAGGTGGTGTCGCCGACCGTGGAGGCGAAGGGCTTCCTGCCGATGCGCACGACCCGCGGCGACCGTCTGTTCATCGGCCTGCTCAGCAGCGCCTTCATCCATCTGGGCTGGCTCGCCGCGACCGATGTGTCGCTGTGGGGTGCCTTCGCGGTCTCGCTGGTGTGGATGGCGCTCGTCATCCGCTTCGGCTGAGAAGGACAGTTTTTCAAGGGATCCGCCGTCCCTGCGAAACCGGGGCGCGACGGTAAGAGCAATACGAAACGTCAACCCGACATCAAGTCGATCATGTGGGAGGAACCATGCTTCAGCACCAGACTCTGCGGCGCCGTCTGACCGGCGCGGTGATGGCCGGCGGCATCGGCGTTCTGCTGGCGATGGGGTCGGCGGCGCCGTCCGCCGCCATGACGCCGGAACAGGAAGCCGTCGCCAAGCGCATCATCGAGGAACTCCAGCCCTCCACGCTGTCCAAGGACGAGCAGATGAAGGAGCTGGAATGGTTCGTGAAGGCGGCCGAGCCCTACAAGGGCATGGAGATCAACGTCGTCTCCGAAACCATCACCACCCACGAATATGAATCGAAGACTCTGGCCAAACTGTTCAGCGAGCTGACCGGCATCAAGCTGAAGCACGACCTGATCCAGGAAGGCGACGTCATCGAGAAGCTGCAGACGCAGATGCAGTCGGGACGCAACGTCTACGACGCCTACGTCAACGACAGCGACCTGATCGGCACCCATGTCCGCTACGGCCAGGCGGTCGCCCTGTCCGACTTCATGGCGGGCGAGGGCAAGGACGTCACCCTGCCGACGCTGGATCTCAAGGATTTCATCGGCACCAGCTTCACCACCGGCCCGGACGGCAAGCTCTACCAGCTGCCCGACCAGCAGTTCGCCAACCTCTACTGGTTCCGTGCCGACTGGTTCGCCCGTCCCGACCTGAAGGAGAAGTTCAAGGCGAAGTACGGCTACGATCTGGGCGTCCCGCTCGACTGGTCGGCCTATGAGGACATCGCCGAGTTCTTCACCAACGACGTGAAGGAGATCGACGGCGTCCGCGTCTACGGCCACATGGATTACGGCAAGAAGGACCCGTCGCTCGGCTGGCGCTTCACCGACGCCTGGCTGTCGATGGCCGGCGCCGGCGACAAGGGCCTGCCCAACGGCAAGCCGGTGGACGAGTGGGGCATCCGCGTCGAGGGCTGCCGTCCGTCCGGCGCGTCGGTCGCGCGCGGTGGCGATACCAACGGTCCGGCCGCGGTCTATTCGCTGGTGAAGTACATCGACTGGCTGAAGAAGTACGCCCCGCCCGAAGCCTCTGGCATGACCTTCTCCGAAGCCGGTCCGGTGCCGGCGCAGGGTGCCGTCGCCCAGCAGATTTTCTGGTACACCGCCTTCACCGCCGACATGACCAAGGCGGGCCTGCCGGTGGTCAACGCCGACGGCACGCCGAAATGGCGCATGGCCCCCTCGCCGCGCGGGCCCTACTGGGAACAGGGCATGAAGCTCGGCTACCAGGACGTCGGGTCCTGGACGCTGCTGAAGTCCACCCCGGCCGAACGCCGCAAGGCCGCCTGGCTCTACGCCCAGTTCACCGTGTCGAAGACCGCGTCGCTGAAGAAGACGCTGGTCGGCCTGACGCCGATCCGCGACAGCGACATCAGGTCCGAGGCGATGACCCAGGTCGCTCCGAAGCTGGGCGGTCTGGTCGAGTTCTACCGCAGCCCGGCCCGTGTTTCCTGGACGCCGACCGGCACCAACGTGCCGGACTATCCGAAGCTGGCCCCGCTGTGGTGGCAGAACATCGCCGAAGCCGTGACGGGTGAGCGCACCCCGCAGCAGGCGATGGACAATCTGGCCGAGCAGATGGAGCAGGTGCTGGCCCGCATGGAGCGCGCCAACATTGGTGGCGAGTGCGCGCCCAAGCTGAACCCGAAGAAGGATCCGAAGGAGTGGTTCGCCGCCCCCGGCGCCCCGAAGGCCAAGCTCGACAACGAGAAGCCCAAAGGTCAGACCATCGCCTATGACGACCTGCTGAAGGCCTGGAAGGAAGGCCGCGCCCAGTAACGGCGGGTGCGGTCCATGGTTCTCCCTCCTGGCTGACGTCCTGGTTGCGCCAGGGGTGAACCTCGGGGCGGCGGCACGCCGCCGCCCCATTCTTGTTTTTCAGGGTTCCCCCTCCCGTCCCAGGAGAGGGGTACAAAGTTCAAAAATTCACGGGGAATGCGCACAATGAGCAAGGCCGGCCACATCCTCGCCATCGACCAGGGCACCACCTCGTCGCGGGCGATCCTGTTCGACGGCCGGGGGACGCCGCTGGCCGAGGCGCGGCGCGAGTTTCCGCAGCACTATCCCGGCGACGGCTGGGTCGAGCATGACCCGTCCGACATCCTGCGCGATGTCCGCGCCGTGGCGCGTGGGGCGGTGGAAAAGGGCGGGATCGATGTGGCATCCATCGCCGCCATCGGCATCACCAACCAGCGCGAGACCGCCGTGGTGTGGGACCGCGCCACCGGCGAGCCGATCCACCGCGCCATCGTCTGGCAGGACCGCCGCACCGCGCCGCTCTGCCACGATCTGGTCGCCGACGGCCATGCCGAGCTGGTGCGGTCCAAGACCGGCCTGTTGATCGACGCCTATTTCTCCGCCACCAAGATCGCCTGGATCCTCGATCATGTGCCGGGCGCCCGCGCACGGGCCGAGCGCGGCGAGCTGTGCTTCGGCACCATCGACAGTTTCCTGATTTTTCACCTGACCGGCCGCCGGGTGCATGCGACCGACGCGACCAACGCCTCGCGCACCATGCTGTTCGACATCCATGCCCAGGATTGGGACGACGAGCTGCTGAGGCTGTTCCGTGTGCCGCGCGCCATGCTGCCGCGGGTGCTCGACAGCTCCGACGATTTCGGCGAGACCGATCCGGAGCTGCTCGGCCGGCCGATCCCCATCGCCGGCGTGGCGGGCGACCAGCAGGCGGCGGCTTTCGGACAAGCCTGCCTGACGCCGGGCATGGCGAAATCGACCTACGGCACCGGCTGCTTCGCGTTGATCAACACCGGCGAGACTCCGGTGGTGTCGAAGAACCGGCTCCTGACCACCGTCGCCTACCGTCTGAACGGCAAGGCGGCCTATGCGCAGGAAGGCTCTATCTTCGTGGCGGGCGCCGCGATCAAGTGGCTGCGCGACGGCATCGGCATCATCACCCACGCCAGCCAGACCGACGACATGGCCACCCGCGTGCCCGACAGCCACGGCGTCTATTTCGTCCCGGCCTTCGTCGGGCTGGGCGCACCGCATTGGGATTCGGAAGCCCGCGCCGCGATCTTCGGCATGACGCTGGACGTCGGTCCGGCCCACATCGCCCGCGCGGCGCTGGAGGCGGTCGCCTACCAGACCCGCGACCTGATGGAGGCGATGGCGGGCGATTGGGGCGGCACCATCAATGCGCTGCGCGTCGACGGCGGCATGGCTGCCAACGACTGGCTCTGCCAGTTCCTGGCCGACCTGCTGAACATGCCGGTGGAGCGGCCGAAGGTGATCGAGACCACGGCGCTGGGCGCAGCCTGTCTCGCGGCGTTGCGGGTGGGCGTGTTCGACGGGCTGGAGTCGGTATCCGACGCTTGGGGCAGCGAGCGCCGCTTCGACCCGCGCATGGAACTGGGCAAGCGCGACCGCCTCTATGACGGCTGGCGCGACGCCGTGGCGCGGGTGCGGTCAGAGCGCTGAAAAGGCCTCGATGGCGTGAATTCGAGACAGTGTGACGCAGACGAACAAGTCGCCTCATTTGTCTGCCGGTAGATTGACCTTGGTTGCGCGCTCCTCCCTCGGGTGCGTCGTCCTCGCCACTCACGCGAGGACACTGGGCCGGACGGTTCATGCCGTCCGGCCCATTTTTCTGGATTACACCCCCTCGGGGCCGGTCACCATGTGGCGGATTTCGCTCTTCAGCAGCTTGCCGGTGGCGGTGTGGGGCAGGCTGTCGACGAAGCGGACGTCGTCGGGGATGCACCATTTCGCGACCTTGCCCTCGAAGACCGCCAGCAGCTCCTCGCGGGTGACGGTCGAATCGGGCTTGCGCACCACCACCAGCACCGGGCGTTCGCCCCATTTCTCGTCGGCGACGGCGACGGCGGCGGCTTCCTGCACACCGGGATGGCCGACGGCGATGTTCTCCAGGTCGATGGAGCTGATCCACTCGCCGCCGGACTTGATGACGTCCTTGGTGCGGTCGACGATCTGGACATAGCCGTCGGCGTCCATCGTCACCACGTCGCCGGTCTCGAACCAGCCCGGCACCATCTGGTGCGCCGGGCTTTCCGTCAGGCCGAAATAGCCGGAGCAGACGGTGGAGCCGCGCACCAGCAGCCGGCCGAAGCTGGTGCCGTCGCGCGCCACGTCATTGCCGGAGCCGTCGACGACGCGGAACTGCACGCCGCAGATCGGCCGCCCCTGCTTGGAGGCCAGCGCCAGCGCATCGTCGGCGCTCAGCCCCGCATGCTTGCCCTTGGGCATGTTGGCGAGACCCAGCGGACTGGTTTCCGTCATGCCCCAGGCATGCAGCACCTCCACCCCCATCTCGCGGAAGCGCTGGATCATCACCGGCGGGCAGGCGGAGCCGCCGATGGCGATCCGGCGCATGGTGGTGAGTTTCTTTTTGTTGGCGTCCAGCCAGTTCAGCAGGGCAAGCCACACCGTCGGCACGCCGGCCGTGTTGGTGACCTTCTCGGCCTCGAACAGCTCGTACAGGCTGGCGCCGTCCAGCTTGCCGCCGGGGAAGACCAGCTTGGCGCCGGCCATCGGCGCGGCATAGGGCACACCCCAGGCGTTGACGTGGAACATCGGCACCACCGGCAGCACCACATCCGCCGCCGACAGGCCGAACACGTCGGGCAGGCAGGCGGCCATCGCGTGCAGGTAGGCGGAGCGGTGGCTGTACAGCACGCCCTTCGGGTTGCCGGTGGTGCCGGAGGTGTAGCACATGCCGCAGGCGGTGTTCTCGTCCAACTCCGGCCAGTCGAAGCTGCCGGGCTGGTCGGCCAGCAGATCCTCGTAGCACAGCAGGCCGGGCAGGGAGGATTGCGGCATGTTGGCCCGGTCGGTCATCACGACGATGCCCTTCAGCCCGGTCAATTCATGGGCGATGCCCTCCAGAAGCGGAACGAAGGTCAGATCGGTGAACAGCAGCCGGTCTTCGGCGTGGTTGACGATGTAGGCGATCTGCTCCGGGAACAGGCGCGGGTTGATGGTGTGGCAGACCATGCCCGAGCCGCCGATGCCGTAATAGCATTCCAGATGGCGGTAGCCGTTCCAGGCCAGCGTGCCGATGCGGTCGCCCGGCTTCATCCCCAGCGCCGCCAGCGCATTGGCCAGCTTCTGGGCGCGGATCCAGGCATCGGCATAGCTGTAGCGGTGGATCGGACCCTCGGTCGTGCGCGACACGATCTCGGTGTCGGCGTGGTAGAGCGCCGCATGACGCAGGATCGACGTCACCAGCAGCGGCTCGTTCATCATCATTCCACGCAGCATCGTTTCACTCCCGGTTCATTTGTCTGCTGTTTGGTTGTCGGCTGCATCGGGTCTTCGTCAGGCATGCAGGTGGCGAGCCGCCGCTCGGCGTCGGCCTCCATCGCCTTCAACTCGACGAGCACCTCGGCGATTTCCGACTGCATCCGTTCAAGCTCGGCCAGCCGGGCGCGGATCTTCCGCAGCCCGTCACGGTACTGTCCGGCGCTCGGCCGGCCCGAGCGGTAGTGGGCGAGATAGTCGGCGATCTGCTCCAGCGAGAAGCCCACCCGGCGGAATTTCAGGATCAGGATCAGCCGCGCGCGGTCGCGGTAGGTGAACACCCGGCGTCCACCCGCCCGTTGCGGCGTCAGCAACCCCTTCTCCTCGTAAAAACGCAACGCCTGCGGCGTGAGATCGAACTCCGCCGCCAGTTCCGTCACGCCGTAAACCCGATCCCGTTCGGACATGGACAATCCCCTGCGCCAGCGGATTTCGCCATGGGCGCAGGGGGAAGTCAACGTCAATGAGCTAAAGTACGCTTTAGATTGGAGCAGCCGTCAGCCGGCGCGGACCTGGGTCAGGAAGCGGTCCACCTCGTGGCTCAGCGAGTCGGTGTGGCTGGACAGCTGGCGGACGGAGGACAGGACCTCGTAGGCCACCTTGCCGCTCTGGCTGGCGGCCTGGTTGACGCCGCCGATGCTGTCTGAAACGGTCTGCGTGCCTTGGGCGGCCTGCTGGATGTTGCGGCTGATCTCGCGGGTCGCGGCTCCCTGTTCCTCGACGGCCGACGCGATGGAGGTGGCGACCTCGTTGATGTGGCCGATGACCCTGACCACCTCCTGCAACTCTCCCACCGCCTCGCCGGTCATCGACTGGATGTCGGCGACCTGGACCGCGATGTCCTCTGTCGCCTTCGCCGTCTGGGTGGCGAGCGCCTTCACCTCGCTGGCGACCACGGCGAAGCCCTTGCCGGCATCCCCGGCGCGGGCGGCCTCGATGGTGGCGTTCAGCGCCAGCAGGTTGGTCTGGCTGGCGATCGAGTTGATCAGTTCGACCACCGCGCCGATCCGTTGCACAGCCTGGGCCAGCCCATCCACCTTGCCGTTGGCCCGCTCGGCGATGTCGACCGCCTCGCGGGCGATTTCCGAGGACTGGCCGACCTGCCGGCTGATCTCGCCGATGGAGCTGGTCAGCTCCTCCGTCGCGGCGGCGACGGTCTGGACATTGGCCGAGGTCTGTTCCGTGGTCACGGCGACGTCGCTGGCAAGCCGGCCGGTCTGGTCCGCCGCCTGGGTCACGGCGCTGGCGCGGCTTTCCATCCCCGCGGCCTCCTCGACCACCGCATGGATGACGCCGCCCACCGCCTGTTCGAAGCGGTCGGCCAGGGCGGCGATGGCCCGCTGCTTGTCCGCTTCGGCCTGACGGGCCTGATCGGCCTGTTCGGACTCGAGCCGCTGTTTGGCCAGCGCGTTCTCCTTGAACACCTGCGTGGCGCGGCTCATGTCGCCAAGCTCGTCGCCGCGGCGGGTTTCGGGGAAGGTGACGGTCAGGTCGCCGGCGGCCATGGCCCGCATGCGGTCGGCCAGCGAACGGATGGTGGCGCTGATGTTGTGCCCGACCAGGGCCAGCAGCACGATGGCCGGCAATGCCAGCGCTGCGATGACGGCGAGCAGGGTCCAGAGCTGCGACAGGAACTCGGTCCACAAATCGTCGATGAAGACACCGGTGCCGATGAAGATCCGCCAGGGCTCGAACCCCTTCACATAGGCCAGCTTCACCGCCGTTTCGCTGCCGCCGACCGTGCGCGGCCAGTCGTAGGCGTAGGTCCCTTCGCCCCTGGCCTTGATGATGGCGATCAGTGCGGGAATGACCGGTACGCCGGCCGCGTCCTTGATGCCCGACACGTCCTTGCCCATCAGCGCCTTGTTGACATGGGCGAAGCCGACATTGTCGTAGGTGTGGGAGAACAGATATTCGTCGCCGCTGTAGCGGATGGCGAGGAAGGCATCCTTGAAGCGCGCCTGCGCCTCGTCGCGGGACAGGTGGCCGGCCGCAACCTCGCTTTCGAATCGGGCCGCCATGCTGTGTCCGGCCTCGACCATGAAGCGGAGGGCCTCGACGCGGTCCTGATACATGCGGTTGTAGCTGAGATAGAGTCCGGCGCCGGCAATCGCCATGCAGGCGAGGCTGGCCGTCGCCACCAGCAACAGCAGCTTCGCGCGGATTGAAAGAGAAGATTTGACCATTGACCACCACCTTTCGGCGTATTGCAGGCGCCGTTTCGTGCAGGGTGTCCTTAGGAGAATTGTTGCCCGAATATTGAACGAAAATCCGTGTTCCAGACCGTGCCAAGGTGTCGCATGGCGACATGAGTGGATGCCGGCATTGCAATTTGAATATTTGAGATAATTTGCGAAAGAGTCGCACCTGCGCTTAGGCGTGTCGTTTTGTCGGCGAGCGCTGCGGGCGGTAGGGGATACCCCCGAGTCCATGGCAGAGATTTCACATGACAATCTGCGGCTACCGATGCTTTCTCACGCGTCGTGAGGCGGGCTGCCGTTCCGTCATGCGGCTTGGAAATCTTGGGGGGAGTGGCGCGTGACGGGAAAGACCTGCGCTTTCCGCCGGATGTTCGGCGATCCGTGGGACCTTGCGGCGGCATTCGGCCTGCTGGCGCTTCTGGGGCTGGTAGCCGCCACCTTCCGGCATTACGGCATCTCCAATGACGAGGAGGTGCAGCATGTCTATGGCGCCAAGCTGATCGACTGGTACCGCAGCGGCTTCACCGATACGTCGGCCTTCACCTACAAGAACCTCTATCTCTATGGCGGGCTGTTCGACATGGCGGCGGTGGCGCTCGCCCCGTTTCTGCCCTTCGACCCTTACGAGACACGGCACCTGTTGTGTGCCCTGATCGGGGTGGCGGGCGTGGCTGTGGTCTGGGCGGTCGGGCGCCGGCTGGCCGGTCCGCGGGCGGGCCTGCTCGCCGGGCTGCTGCTGGCGCTGTGCGGACCGTGGTACGGCGGGCTGTTCAACCACACCAAGGACGTACCCTTCGCCATGTTGATGATGGCGGCGGTGGCGCTGCTGATCCGGATCGTCGGGCAGATGCCGCGGCCGCGCTGGGGCACGGTGCTCGGGTTCGGTCTTGTCGTCGGGCTGGCGCTGGGGATCCGGGTCGGGGCGCTGATGCTGGCCGGCTATGTGGCGGCGGCGCTGGTGGGGTGGGTGGTTGCCGGCGGTCTCTCCGCGCCCCGGTTGCGCCAAGGCGTCTCCGGCGCGCTGCGTCTGTTGCCGGCCTTGCCGGTCGCCTATGGGGTGATGGCGGTCTTCTGGCCCTGGGCGGTGCTGGAGCCGCTGAACCCGTTGCGGGCATTGGCCGATTTCTCGCATTTCCATTACCCGATCCGCACCATGCTGGGCGGTACGGAATATTGGATGTACGAGGTGCCGCGCAGCTACCTGGCCTGGTATCTCGCCATCAAGCTGCCGCTGGTGATGTTGGCCGGCGCGGCGCTGGGGTTGCTGGCGCTGCCCGGCATGATGCGCTCCGACCTCGTGGATGAGGAGGGAAAGGCGCGCGCTGTCGCTTGCGGGCTGGTCGCACTGGCGGCACTGTTTCCGGTCGTCTGGTTCACCCTCACCCATTCCCCCGGCTATACCGCGATCCGCCATTTCCTGTTCGTGCTGCCGCCCTTGGCGGTGTTGGGCGGCATCGGACTCGACCGGCTTCTGGGGTGGGCCGGCGCCTGGAGGTTCGGCGTGTCGCAGCGCAGCGGGCGCGGGCTTTCCGCCGCAGCCCTGGCCGGGGGCTTTCTGGCGCTGGTGCTGGGTCGGGAGGCGGTGGTCCTGGAATCGCTGCATCCAAACGAATACGTCTATTTCAATGAGCTGGTCGGCGGCGTGGCCGGAGCGGTGCGCAAATACGATGTGGATTACTGGGCGAACAGCCTGCCCGAAGCGGTGGAGAATCTGGCGGAGGTGATCGCAGAGGAGGAGGCGCGCACCCACCGCCACCGCACCTACAGCGTCGCCGTCTGCGCCGAACCGCTGGCCTTCGAGAAACTGGCGCCGGCCAACATGCGCTGGGTGACCGACTGGACCCGCGCCGACTTCTTCATCGCTCCGACGCAGGAGGATTGCGACACGCTGATGACCGGCCCGACAGTGGCGGAGGTCGAGCGCGGCGGCGCAGTTCTGGCGGTGGTGAAGGACCTGCGCAGGCCGGCGGAGCCGTCCGAGACCGTCGAGATGGCCCGCCTGCGCAGCGGTCGCCAACAGCGCCACTGGTGGTGAGCGGCGGTCAGGTCCGCAGCAGATCGCGCATCCCGCGGATCCAGCAGCTGATTGTTGCGGACCGCCAGAAGGGGCAGGAGGTCGTGGCGGCCGACCGCCTTGCGGATGCCGCTGACATACCGCCCCAGCTGCCGATCGCCGTTCCGGATCGGGGCGGTACGCGCATCGGCCTCCGCAAGGCGGTACGCACCCCACAGGTCAACGCCGTGACCGCGGCCAGAGAGTGACGATGGCGGATAATTTCCTTGAGAAATCCAGCGATTTTCTTTGAATGAACGATCAAACAAAAACGGTAAAGACAATCGACCGAATGGATAGGCCAAATGAATGGGCCGTCACAGGGCGACATTGTGCCGATTCTGTTGTTTGCGTCACTTTCATGGATCTGCAAATCCGGCTATGGTGCGCCGCCGACGGCTTGGGCTTGACCTTTGGGCGGGACCCGGATTTGGGATCGAGAGAGGGGGAAACAGGATCATGGACGCCGACTCCATTCGCGCCGCCTACCGCCGCTATGCGGGTTTCTACGACAAGGTGTTCGGGGTGCTTCTGGCGTCCGGCCGCCATGCGGCGGTGGAGTGGCTGAACCGCCGCGGAAACCTGCGGATTCTGGAGGTCGGCGTCGGCACCGGCCTGTCGCTGTCCGATTACCGCAAGGACAACCGCGTCGTCGGCATCGACCTGTCGACCGACATGCTGAAGGTCGCGCAGGAGCGGGTGGAGCGCGAGAGGCTCGACCATGTCGAAGGGCTGCTGGAGATGGATGCCGGCAAGCTGGCCTTCGCCGATGGCAGCTTCGACGTGGTGGTCGCCATGTATGTCATGACCGTCGTTCCCGATCCCCAGGGCACGATGGCGGAGTTGGAGCGCGTCTGCAAACCGGGCGGCGACATCGTGATCGTCAACCACTTCGCCGCGCCGCGCCCCGGCGTCCGCCGCGCGGTGGAGGGCTGGCTGTCGCCGCTGTCGAAGAAGCTGGGCTGGCGGCCCGATTTCACTCTGGACGCGATGATGACCGGATCGCGGCTGGCGGTGGAGAGTATCCGCACCCTGCCGCCCTTCGGGCTGTTCAGCCTGCTGCATTGCCGGCGGGGGTAGGCGCGCCGCTGGCAGTGGTGGTGGCTGTGACGGTCCAACCCGCGTGACCGCCCGCGCCGCCTGCTGTTAGTCTGTCCGCCACCACACACGGACGAACACGGGGACGGGACCATGGCCGAACAGGGCGGAGATCTGGCGGGAAAGCGGATTCTGGTGCCGGAAAGCCGGGATCTCGACCTGTTCGCCGGCATGATGGAACAGCATGGGGCCGAGACCATCCGCTGCCCGATGGTCAAGATCCTCGATCTCGACGACCCGGCCCCGGCCAGGGAATGGCTGGAGCGGTTGCTGAGCGAGGGCTTCGACGACATCGTGCTGCTGACCGGCGAAGGGCTGCGGCGGCTGATGACGGTCGCCCGCGCCATGGAGCGCGAGGCCGACGTGGTCGCCGCCATCGGCCGGGCGCGCGTCTTCGTCCGCGGACCGAAGCCGGTCAAGGCTCTGCGGGAGATCGGCTGCAGCCCGTTCAAATCCGCCCCCGCTCCGACCTCCGACGGCGTCATCGCCATGCTGTCGGAACAGGAGTTGGACGGTCACCGCGTCGGCATCCAGCTCTACCCCGACAACCCGAACGAGCCCCTGCTGGATGCGGTGCGGGCCCGCGGCGGCACGCCGGTTGCGGTCACACCCTACCGCTACGCCAACGATTCCGAGACGGGAGCGGTTCAGACCGCCATCCGAGACATGGCGGCGGGGCGGATCGACTTCGTCGCCTTCACCGCCTCGCCCCAGGTGCGGCGGTTGCATGAGGTGGCGGAGGCCTGCGGTCTTGCCGACGCCTTCCGCCAGGGTTTCATCAGGACCCGGATCGCCGCCGTCGGCCCGGTGGTGGCCGAAGCGGTAGAGGCGGCAGGCGGGACCGTCGCGGTGTCCCCGGAATCGACCTTCCACATGAAGCCATTGGTCAATGCCATCCGCCGTCTGCTGACGGACGGTGCTGGGGGCTGAGGGGGCCGGCGGGAGCGGGGGTAGCCAACGGCGGGTGGACCAGCGACCATTCGCCCCACCCGTCCCTTGCACGGCTTCATTGATAACAATTCTCACTCTCGCTTAACCTTTGACGCGCAGTGTTGGCGCCGGCCGCCGAGGCATTCCCCGCGTCCGCCCGTTGCCTGGAGCGTCGTCATGTCCGCACCCCTCCTTCCCATGCCTCGCCGCGCGCTCGCGCTGCTGCTTCTGACGGTCGGACTCGCCGGTGGCGGGACTGCGCGCGCGGCGGACCTGTCGACGAAGGAAATGCTGGGGGAGGCGCTGTTTTCCGATCACAATCTGTCGGCGAACCGCACCCAGGCCTGCGCCGACTGCCACAATCCCGACTTCGGCTTCGCCGATCCGCGCACCGGCGGTGCGGGTGGGGCGGCATCGGTCGGCGACAACGGAAAGTCGGTCGGCGACCGCAACGCCCCGACAGCAAGCTATGCGGCATTCACGCCCGCCTTCCACATCACTGCAGACGGCAAGGCCATCGGCGGACAATTCTGGGACGGCCGCGCCGCGACCCTGAAGGAGCAGGCCGGCGGCCCGCCGCTGAACCCGGCGGAGATGGGGCTGACCTCCAAGGAGCAGGCGCGCGAAAGGCTGGCCGAGAATCCCGAGTATGCCCGCGCCTTCGTGGCGCTCTATGGCGCCGGCGTGCTGGACGATGCGGAGCGCGCCTATGATGCGATGAGCGACAGCCTCGCCGCCTTCGAGAGGACCGACCGCTTTGCGCCCTTCGATTCGAAATACGACCGCCATCTGCGCGGCGAATACAAGATGACGCCGGAGGAGGATCTGGGCATGACCCTGTTCTTCTCCACCCAGTTCACCAACTGCAACCAATGCCACAAGCTGAAGCCGATGCCGGCGGCCGCCGGAGAGATGTTCACCAATTACGAACACCACAACATCGGCGTGCCGTCGAATCCGGTTCTACGCGAGGCGTCGGGCAAGCCGGCGACCTTCGCCGACCGTGGCCTGCGCGACAATCCCGCGGCGGCCAAGACGGCCTTCGAGGGCAAGTTCAAGACCCCGAGCCTGCGCAACGTCGCCGTGACCGGCCCCTATATGCACAACGGCGTCTTCAAGGATTTGGAGACCGTGGTCCGCTTCTACGACCACTACAACAACCGAACGGACAAGGCGGCGCTCAATCCGGAAACCGGCAAGCCCTGGGGCAAACCCGAAGTCGCGGCGAACCTGTCGACGAAGGAACTGGAATCGGCCCCGGCACTGGATACCCGCCGCGTCAAGGCGCTGGTCGCCTTCATGAAGACGCTGACCGACGCGCGGTATGAACATCTGCTGAAGTGAACTGCCGGGGAGAAGCTGGGGTGGGCCTCTCCCAAGCGCCCTTTCAGCCGCCGATATCGATTCGGTAAAGCTCCAGGTCCAGCAGTTCCATCGTGATCCGGCGTCGACCGGCCGTCTTGCGGGCACTCAGCTTGCGGGCCAGCGGCTGGTTGAGCCAGGCAGCGCGGGCGCGGTCGATCAGGGCGGTGCAGCGATGGGACAGGCTGGCGTTCATGGCTGTTCAGCTTTCTCGCACGGGATGTCGGGATCGGCGGTTCTATGGGGTAGCGGCAGGCTCCTGTGAGCGGTTGCAGTAAGAATGTCGCGGCACTGTGACAGTTTCTATCACCCGAAGGTTTAGTTCATAGGCCATAGGGCATGGTTTCCACCCAATTCACCTCCCGTCTTCGACCAAAGAAGGAGAGCATCACATCGCCGCGCCGACCAGTCGCCGCAGGGCGTCGCGGGCATCGCCGTCCAGGACCGGCAGCCCGCCGCGGGCGGCCAGCATGTAGGCACCGGGATCGGACAGTGTGCGCATGGCGAATCCGATCACGGCCGGCGGTTCGGTGCCGAGCGGCTGCGACTCGTAGATCGGGGAGAAGCTGCATCCGGCAAGAAGCCCGCGGATCGTCAGCGCCTCGTCGGACGACGCGCCGGCCGCCGGGGTGTTGATCCCGAACAGCAGCCGTTCCGCTTCCGCCTCCGAGACAAGTCCGCGTTCCAGCAGGATGTCGACCATGGCGGAACTGGTCATCACCGGTGCGGCTCGTCCCTTCCAGCAGAAGCGGCCGTCATCCCAGCCGACGTCGAGGCTGCGGAAGATCATGTGCGGTTCGCCGCCGCCGGGCGCTCCGGCGACGATGTAATTGACCCGCAGCAGGCCGTTCCAACCGCCCGCCGGGGCGACGATGCTGGACACGCCGCAGCGCGTCAGGCGCAGGTATGTGTCGTTGATCCCCGACGGTTCGAAATCGAAAAACATGGCCTGTTCACCTCGCTGCCGGCCGGCGGGCCCGGTTTCCCGATTGCCCAGCCTTCGTTCGACGAGTCAGGTGAGTGGCGGCTTGGCCTGCGCAAACTGGCCATCCGTGTGCCCTCCCTTTGCGCAGAACCGCGAAAGGCGGTAGGCCGTTCCGCCGGCCACCGCCTTTCGATCCGCAGCGCTGGAGGATGCCCCGTGACGGGCTACTGGTTTGCCGGCCCCATGAACACGCTGTCGCGGCTGTTCCGTTCCGCGGTCACGGTGTCGGACAATTGGAAGGTCAGCGGCAGCGAGCTGGCGGTCACCTCCCCGCGGGGGGCCGTCACATAGACACGGTAGGTGGCGACGCTGTCCGGCTCCGCCGAGATGGTGGCGGTGTGTGCGGCGGTCTCCGGCTCAGCCTCGCCGATCACCTTGATGTCGGCAGCGGACAGGCCGGCGACGCTGAGGGTGTAGGACCGGTTCTGGCGGGTCTTGTTGGCCACCTTGAAGGTGTAGGCATTGCGGATCGACCCGTCCGACAGCGTCACGAACAGCGGGGCGCGGTCACGCAGGACGGTGATGTTCAGGCTGGGGCGCAGCGCGAAGCTCCAGGCCATGGCGCCGCCGATGACCAGCATCAGCAGCGCGTAGACGATCACGCGCGGACGGATCAGCCGCCACTGGTAGCTCTTGCCGGACGCACGGGTGTCCTGGGCCGCCAGCGAATCGAAGGCGATCAGGCGGGTGGGCAGCCCCTGCTGGATCATGATGGTGTCGCAGGCGTCGACGCACAGGCCGCAATTGATGCAGTCGGCCTGTTCACCGGTGCGCACGTCGATTCCCATCGGGCAGACCTGGACGCACTGGCCGCAGTCGATGCAGTCGCCGAAGCCCTGGGCGCGCCGCTCGTCCCAGCTCTGCGACTTGCGCTTGGGACCGCGGTTGTCGCCGCGGTCGGCCTGATAGGTGACGACCAGCGAATGTTCGTCCAGCATCGCGGTCTGGATGCGCGGCCATGGGCACATGTACATGCACATCTGCTCGCGCGTCCAGCCGGCCATGACATAGGTCATGCCGACGAAGATGGCGAAGAAGGACGTCGCCTCGTAGCTGGCCTGGAAGGTCGCCAAATCGTGCAGCAGGGCCGGGGCGTCGGTGAAGTAGGCGAGGAAGCCGAAACCGGTGACGAGGCTGAGTGCCATCCAGCCCGCATGCTTGCCCGTCTTGCGCAGAACCTTGCGCATGGTCCAGGGCTGCTTTTCCATGCGGATGCGTTCCGCCCGGTCGCCTTCGAAGACGCGCTCGATCCAGACGAACAGATCGGTCCACACCGTATGCGGACAGGCAAAGCCGCACCAGACCCGCCCCGCCAGCGCCGTCGTCAGGAACAGGCCCAGCGCCGCCACGATCAGGATGCCGGTGAGGTAATAGATCTCCTGCGGCCAGATCTCGATCCAGAACAGGAAGAAGCGCGGTGCCGTCAGATCGAACAGGACCGCCTGCGCCGGGGCTTCGGGCCCGCGCTCCCACCGGATCCAGGGGGCGATGAAGAACAGTGCCAGAAGAACGGAGAAAGTCGCGGTTTTCAGGCGGCGATAGAGGCCCTTGACCGATTTCGGGTGAATCGTCTTTTGGCTTTCGTACAGCGGAACCTTGGCTGGTTGGGCTGATCCCTGCTGAACGATGCTTCCGTCTGGCATGTCGATGCGCCTGATTTGCGATTCCACGTTGGCGCGGAGCATAGTCGACCACCAGTGCAGCGCGTTTGACCTCTGTCAAACTGCACCGATATTTTGAAAAGCCCCTGCTATCCCGAGGCTTTCCGCCGGTTCGAGGGATCCGCGGTCCGGGTTCCGTTAATACTGTGCGACCGCCGCCGCCGACAAGCCCATTATTGCGTCCGATTTGGGGGAATAACATGCAATGTTAGAACTATACTGCTTTAAAGGGCAACAATCAGCACAACGTACCGCCCCAGCTTGCCCAGCGTGACCAGCAGCAGGAACAGGCGCATGTCGACGCGCAGGATGCCGGCGACCAGCGTCAGCGGATCGCCGATGACGGGAACCCAGGCCAACAGAAGCGACCACACGCCGAAGCGCTGGTACCATCCGGTGGCCCGCCCGACCAGACGGCGCGACACCGGAAACCAGCGGCGGTCCTGGAAGTGCATCAGATAGCGGCCGAGAGCCCAATTGACCGTCGATCCCGCCACGTTCCCCGTGGTCGCCGCCAGAATCAGGAGTCCGTCGTGATAGTTGCCCGAAGAGTGCAGCCCGGCCAGCAGAAGCTCGGACTGTGCAGGAAAAATCGTCGCGGCCGCCAGTGCCACAAGGAACAGGCTGCCATAGGCCGCGAAATCCGACATCGTGCAAATTCCTTTCCGGCCAAACATTTGCCTGTTAGGTTCCGCGTCCAGGCGCAGGATTAGGCGTCGGTCAGACGTAGAATCAAGGCGTTTACCGGCGGCGTCCGGCGGGTGCGGCTGCGTGATGCCCCTTGCCCGTCAACCGTCAAGAGACAAGAATGGGGCACGCGAACCGTGCCGCGTGTCCGGATGGCAGATTTTGCCCGCCGGCCAGTGAGACGGTCATCGCAAACAGTCCCGATCGGCGGTGGGAGATAGCACGCGCATGGGAGATACCGGGTTCGCCCGCTTCGATGCCGACGAACGTCTGGTCTGGGCCAATGCCGCCTTTGCGGCACGTTTTGCCGTTCCTATCGCCGGAACGTCCGATTCGCTGTTCCATGCGAGGCTCGAAGACCTTCTCGCCGGGCTTCTCGGCTTGTCCGGGGTCGACGACCTGCGCCGTGGCCATGCCGTAACGCGGGCGTTCCCCGACGGAGCCATGGTTACGCTGGCGCTGGGTGCGGGCGGGGCGGGGGAAACGCTGCTGACGGCCGTCGAAACCGGCGGGCAGGCGGATATCAGGTCGGAGCGGGAACCTTGGGCGAAGACCAGCCTGGTCCTCGATTGTCTCAGCCAGGGTGTGATGGCCTTCGACCGCGATCTGCGGCTGGTCGCGTGGAACCGGCGCGTTCTGGAACTGCTTTTCATCGATCCGGATTTCCCGCGTTATGCCCAGCCCTACGAGACCGTGGTGCGCCACATCGCGGAGCAGGGCGGCTATGGCCGCGGCGACGTGGACGAGCTGGTGGCGCAGCGGCTGGACTACATCCGCAACGCGTCCTGGCCCTTCTACAATGAGCGGGTGCGGCCCGACGGCGTGGTCATCGAAACGGTGACGCTGCCGCTGCCGGATGGCGGCTTCGTCACCACCTACTCCGACATCACCCAGCGCAAGCATTCCGAACGGGAACTGGCTGCAAGCCGCGAACTGTTCGAGCTGGCGATCCGCGCCGCGCGGGAAGGCATCTCGCAATGGGACCTGCACACGGGCGAGGTGTGGTTCTCGCCGCAATGGTGGGGCCTGCTGGGTTATGGCGAGGCGGAGATGGAGAACAGCCGCCGCCGCTGGGAAGAGCTGATCCACGCCGACGACCGCGCCGACGCCCTGGAGATGGTGGAGGAACTGGCGTCGGGCCGGCGGTCCGAAAGCCGGCTGCTGCAGCGGTTCCGCCACCGGTCGGGCGCGACCGTCTTCCTGGAGACCCGTGCACTGGCCGTGTCGGGCGGCGACGGCCGGACTTTCCGCATCGTCGGCTCCCATACCGACGTGACCGAGAGCGTCCGCGCGGCGGAAGCGGTCCGCGCCGCCAAGGAGGAGGCCGAACAGGCCCTTCACGATTTGAAGGAGGCGCAGGTCCAACTGATCCAGGCCGAGAAGATGGCCGCACTCGGCTCCCTGGTGGCAGGCGTGACGCATGAGATCAACACGCCGGTCGGAATCGCCCTGACCGGGGCTTCGCTGCTGGCGGAAAAGACGCGGGGCCTGCGCCGCCTGTTCGAAGCCGGGTCGCTTCGGCGCGGCGACTTCGCGGAGTTCATCGACATCGCCGACGAAGCGACGCAGCTGATGCTGCTGAATGTCGAACGCGCCACCCGCCTGATCCAGAGCTTCAAACAGATCGCCGTCGACCAGGCCAGCGAGGAGCGCCGGGTCTTCGAACTGAACCATTACATTCATGAGGTTCTGCGCAGCCTTGGAATGCGCATCCGCCGCAGCGGACATACCGTCGCCATCCATTGTCCGGAAGACCTGATGCTGGACAGCTATCCCGGCGTCGTCAGTCAGATCCTGACCAATTTTGTCATCAATTCCATCCTGCACGGCTACGATCCGGGCGTGCGCGGCCGGCTGACGGTCACGGTCACACTGTCGGACGGAGAGGTCGAGCTGGTTTATGCCGACGACGGCCGGGGAATTCCGGCGGACCTGCATGGCCGGGTGTTCGAGCCCTTCTTCACCACCAGCCGCGACCGTGGCGGCAGCGGACTGGGTCTGAACATCGTTTATACGCTCGTGACACGAACCTTGCGCGGCCGGCTGCGGCTGGAAAGCGCGCCGGGTGCCGGAACCGCCTTCACGCTGCGTTTCCCGCGAGTCACGCCGGCGGATCCTCTGCCGCTATAGCGGCACGGGGCGGGGCGGGCTTTTCAAAGGCTGGGAGGTTAAAATCTGGACGCCCATCATCGCACCGCCATTGACGGCAACGCATTGACACAGCAGACCGCTGTGGGTCGTTCGCTTAGGAATTCCTGTTCGGAGGCCTGCTCCGGCGCACGCCTTGGTGCGATGGTGGAAGGGGCTGGATTCGAACCAGCGTACGCGTACGCGGGCAGATTTACAGTCTGCTGCCTTTAACCACTCGGCCACCCTTCCATCGGGGCGCAGAGGATTAGCCTTTCGATTGGGTGGTCGTCAAGCCCCTTTTCATGGATTCTTCTCCAACAAAAAACCTCCGGCCCAAGGACGGAGGTCTTTTGAAAAACGGCGTTCGAAAGGGGCTCGGCAGGGAGTGCCTGGCGACCCGCCTTTCAAAATCCGTTCAGTTCGGACGGCGCGAGGCCCGGTGCGCGGGGATCGGAATCGGGCGGATCGCCTGTTCCTCGCGCCTGCTGGCCGACATGTCGATTTCCACGCGGGCCAGGGCCTTGCGCAGTTCGTGCACGCTGTCGGACAACGACTGGATCGTCGCTTCGCTCGGCTGCTGGCGCCAGCCGCGGTAGGCGGAGATGCAAGCCTTTGCGGTGTCGCGCAGGCGGCCTTCGATCGCATCGACCGGTGGCGTCGGCTGCCCGGCAGGCCGCGGAGCATCCGTGGCCGCCGGGGCTGCGATGGCCGGAGCGGCCGGAACCGGGGCCGCTGCGGGGGCTTGAGCCGCTGCAGGTTCCTGACGGTTCAGGCGCAGCGTTTCCGTCTGAGCCGGCGCCGCCGGGGCCGGAGGAGCGGCGGGCGTCTCGACCGGGGTTTGCTCGGCCGCCGGTTCTGTCCGCGGGGCACGGGTCAACGTGCCGCGGACCGTGCGGCCGGCGCGGCGCGGTTCTGCGGGAGCTTCGGCTTCCACCGGAACGGCGGGAGCGGGATCGGCCGCCGGCGCGGCCGGAGCCGCGGTCATCGGCGCGGACGCCTCCTCGGCCGGTGCAGCCGGTGCGGAAGACTGGGTGTCGTCCGCCTGTGCATCGCTCTGGACATCATCACCGTCGGCGGCATCGCCCTGGCCGCTTGCCGCCTCCGCCTTCTTGATGATGTAGGAGATGGCGCTGGGCGTGCATTCGAATTCGCGCGCAATGGCCGAAAGCGTTGCACCGCTGCGGTAACGTTCAAGAATTTGGGGCCACGCCGACTGCGGAATGCGCCCACGCTTCTTGGGAGACTCCGGTTCGCTCCCGGTTCCTGCGTTCATTATATCGCTCGGTTGCCAAAGTGAATTTTCAGTCATTCGTCAGCATGTCCACCCGAACCGCACGCTTCCGACGCGGGACCACGCGGGCGCGTGCGTCGGCAGCATCGTGGCTTCACGCTGGCGGGCGATGTTTTCGGTATGGATGACTATCGGAAACTCTTCTCAAAAATGCCAGCATAACTTTGCACGGAATCGTGATTTTGTGTCCGGCGCCACAACGGGGCGCGACGATTGGTGGATGGCGGCGCTTTTAAAATCCGCTGACGGATGAAAAGCGCGGATCGGAAACCGCCGGTGGTGGGGTCTTTTGAAAAGTGCGATGGACCCCGGACGGGGGGTGCCGTGTTTTGACTTCAGGAACCTCCCTGAGCGGGACGTTCCGACCGTCACCGGGACTTGTCGGCTCGGCGGGCGGTGGTCGTCGGCTCGAATTGCTTTGCCTCACCGATTTTGCGGAGACCGTCCATGCCGCATGCGTCCGTTCCGCCACCATCCCACACCGTCCCCCACCTTCCGGTTGCGGCGCTGTGCGCGCTGCTGGCCGTCCTGTTGCCGGCCCTTCCCGCGGGTCCCGCCGCCGCGCAGGAGGCGCCCGGTGCGAACGGCGTCACTGCTGGGCCCAATGCCAGCCGGACCTACGCGCCGCCGTCCTTCCGCGACCTCGCCCGCACACAGGTCGACACCGTGGTCAACATCTCCAGCACCCAGGTGCCGCAGGCCTCCGGTGGCGGCCGCCTGCCGGAGGGGATGGATGTGCCGCCCGGCTCACCGCTCGAAGAGTTCTTCCGCGAGTTCCGCAACCGCCAGCGCGGCGGCCAGCCGGAGGGCGGTCCCAATGGCGGGCCGGAGAACGGGCAGGGCGGCGGCCCCGGCAGCGGACCCGGCGGCTTGCCCAGCATGGCGCTCGGTTCCGGCTTCATCATCGATCCTGCCGGCCTGATCATCACCAACAGCCATGTCGTCGCCGATGCGGCGGAGATTTCCGTCACCCTGCATGACGGCACCCGGCTGCCGGCCAAGCTGATCGGATCCGATGCGCCGACCGATCTGGCGCTTTTGAAGGTCGAAAGCGACAAGCCGCTGGCCGCCGCCCATTGGGGCGACAGCGAAGCGGTCGAGGTCGGCGACTGGGTGGTCGCCATCGGCAACCCGTTCGGGCTCGGCGGGTCGGTGACCGCCGGCATCCTGTCGGCCCGCGCCCGCGACATCCAGCAGGGCCCCTATGACGAGTATCTGCAGACCGACGCCGCCATCAACCGCGGCAATTCCGGCGGTCCGCTTTACGATGTCAGCGGCGCGGTGATCGGCATCAACACCGCGATCTATTCGCCCACCGGCGGGTCGGTTGGCATCGGCTTCGCCATCCCGTCCTCGCTGGCCAAGCCGATCATCGACCAGTTGAAGGACGGCGGCAAGGTGCGGCGCGGCTGGCTGGGCGTCCAGGTCCAGCGGGTGACGCCGGACATCGCCGAAAGCCTGGGCATGGACGGCACCCGCGGCGCACTGGTCACCAGCGTCTCGCCCGACAGCCCGGCGGCCTCTGCCGGTCTGCGGCAGGGCGACGTCATCACCGCCTTCAACGGCAAGCCGCTGGAGCAGATGCGCGAGTTGCCGCGGCTCGTCGCCTCGACCGGGATCGGCAGCGATGTGCCGCTGACCGTGCTGCGCGGCGGCAAGCAGGAATCGGTGCAGGTGACGCTCGGCGAACTGCGCAACGAGCCGCAGCAGTTGGCGATGTCCGGTTCGAGCGGCGCGCCCCGCTCCGCCCAGCCGGAGGAGAGCAGGTCTGCGCTCGGGCTCAAGCTCGCCCCGCTCACCCCCGGCCTGCGCGAGACCTTCTCCATCGGCGAGGACGTCGCCGGTGTGGTGGTGACGGAGGTGGATGGCGGCAGCGTCGCCTCGCAACGCGGGCTCGATCTGGGCGACGTCATCGTCGAGGCGGGTCAGGAGCCGGTGGCGACCCCCGCCGATCTGGAAAGCCGCATCGCCAAGGCCAAGGAACAGGGGCGCAAGACCCTGCTGATGCTGGTCAGCCGCGGCGGCGACCTGCGTTATGTCCCGCTTCCGCTGGACGGCAACAAGGGGTAGCCCGTCCAGATGCCCGGCCGATGAGACCGGAGCGGGGATCTGCCCCGCTCCCGCCTCATCCTTTTCCGCTACCGTTCGCCGCGCCGCGAGAGTAATTTGCGGCCCGTTTGGCGAATGGGATGGCAAACCGTGAGCATTTATCCGGAGAACGGCCAGCCGGTGCGGCTGTCGGTCGTTGTCCCCGTCTTCAACGAGGCCGACAACGTGCTTCCGCTGCTCGATGAAATCGAGCGGGCGCTGGGGCAGATCGGCGGCTTCGAGGTCATCTTCGTCGACGACCAGTCCGACGACGACACCCAGGCGCGGCTGGCTCCGGCGGTGGAGGCCGGCCGGCTGCGGGTGCTGCGCCATGTCCGCCGGTCCGGCCAGAGCGCCGCCGTGCGCAGTGGCGTCAAGGCGGCGCGGGGCGAATTCGTCGTCACCCTCGACGGCGATGGGCAGAACGATCCGGCCGACATCCCGGCGCTCTACGCCCTGGTGTCGACGGGGGAGGCCGGTGCGCCGGTTCTGGTGGGCGGTCTGCGCCAGAAGCGGCAGGACACCCTGTCCAAGCGCTGGGCCTCCAAATTCGCCAACGCCATCCGTCAGTCCTTCCTGCAGGACGGCTGTACCGACAGCGGTTGCGGGTTGAAGCTGTTCCGACGCGACGCCTTCCTCGATCTGCCCTTCTTCGGGGCGATGCACCGATTCCTGCCGGCCCTGTTCCGCGCCCATGGCCATCCCGTGGCTTATGTGCCGGTGAACCATCGCCCGCGCGAACGCGGCGTGTCAAAATACAACAACTGGCGGCGCGGGCTGATCGGCGTGGTCGATCTGCTGGGCGTCTATTGGCTGAAGCGGCGGACGAAGCTGTCGCCCGTCTCCGAACGCCTCTGACCGACGTTACGCTTGCGACCACGAGACCCTTTCGGGACAGGATTTCCATGATGCTTGAACGCGCTGCGGCCTGGTTCCACGAACAGAGCACGACCGACCTGATCTGGGTCGGCATCGGCTTCTTCGCCCAGCTGATGTTCACCATGCGCTTCATCGTGCAGTGGATCGCCAGCGAGAAGGCGCGGCGCAGCGTTGTGCCGGAACTGTTCTGGTACTTCTCGCTGGGCGGCGGCGTGATGCTGTTCGCCTATGCCTTCTACCGTTTCGACCCGGTCTTCATGCTGGGTCAGGGGATGGGGCTGGTGATCTACGCCCGCAACGTCTATTTCGTCTGGACCCACAAGAAGTCGCTGGCTGCCGGCGATGCGGTGCCAAGCAAATCGTGACCGCATCCACCTTGCCGCGCGCCGCCCTGCCGATCTGGACCTATGCGCTTCTGGCGCTGATCGCCGCCGCGCTGTTCCTGCCGGGCTTCACCGTGCTGCCGCCCTTCGACCGGGACGAGGCGCGCTTCGCCCAGGCGTCCTCCCAGATGCTGGACAGCGGCAATTTCGTCGACATCCGTTTCCAGGACGAGACGCGCTACAAGAAGCCGGTCGGCATCTATTGGCTGCAGTCCGCCGCGACCACCCTGGCCGAGGCTGCACGCGGCGTTGCGGCGGGCAGCGAGAAGCTGATCTGGACCTACCGCATCCCGTCCTTCCTGGGTGCCATTCTGGCGGTGCTCGTCAGCGCCTGGACGGCGGCGCGGCTGTTCGGTGCTCCGGCCGGCTTCATCGCCGGGCTGATGATGGCGTCCTGCGTCGTGCTGGGGGTCGAGGCGCGGATGGCCAAGACCGACGCCGTGCTGCTGGCCACCGTGGTGATCGGGCAGGCGGTGCTGGCGCAACTGTACCTCACCCGCCGCGATCCGGCGCCCGCCGGCCGGGCCGCATGGACTGCGCCGCTGCTGTTCTGGATCGCCGCCGGTATCGGCGTCCTGGTCAAGGGACCGATGGTCCTGCTGGTGTCCGGCAGCACGGCGCTGGTGCTGGCCCTGTGGGACCGCGAGGCCGGCTGGCTGAAACGGCTGAAGCCGCTGGCCGGGCTCGGCATCGTCGCCGCCATCGCCGCCCCCTGGCTGATCGCCATCGCCATCAAGAGCAAGGGCGCCTTCTTCGCCGAATCCGTCGGCCACGACATGTTGGGCAAGGTGTCCGGCGGGCAGGAGGGCAAGGGCTTGCCGCCGGGCTACTACCTCGGCACCCTCTGGGTCACCTTCGCCCCCTGGTCGCTGTTGGCCCTGCTGGCGGTTCCCTGGACCTGGGCGCGCCGCCGGCTGGACGCCGTGCGATTCTGCATCGCCTGGATCGTCCCGAGCTGGCTGGTGTTCGAGGCGGTGCCGACCAAGCTGCTGCATTACACGCTGCCGGTCTTCCCGGCGATCGCCGCCCTGGCCGCGGCGGCCCTGCTCGACAATTTCGACCGCAGCCGCGAACGGCCGCGCCGCTGGCTGACGGCCGCCGCCGTGGCGCTCGGCGTCATCGGCTTCGGCGCCCTGACCCTGGCGGTCGCGGTGATTCCCTGGCTGGTCGGCCAGCGGATCGATCCGATCGCCGTGTCGCTGGTGCCGGCGGTGGGCGGTCTTTTTGCGCTCGCCCTGCATCTGCTGCTGCGCGGGGAACGGCGGACCGGCCTTGCCGCCGGGGTGGGGGCCGCGGCCCTGCTTTATGTGGGAACCTACGCCGCGGTGCTGCCGAACATCGACGGTATCTGGGTCAGCCGGCAGGCCACCCGTGCGGTCGCCCAGGTCCGGCCCTGCGCCGACAGCGTCGTCGCCTCCGCCGGCTATTCCGAGCCGAGCCTCGTCTTCCTGCTGGGGACGCCGACCAAGCTGGTCCATGGCGCCGGTGCGGCAACGCATCTGCTGTCGGACCGTGCCTGCGCTCTGGCCCTGGTGGAGGACCGCGAGGCTGCCGCCTTCCTCGACAGCCTGGGCACGGTCACGCCCCTGCCGCTGGCGGAACTGGCCGGGTTCAACTACAACACGGGCAAGCGCCTGCACCTCACCCTCTACCGCCTGCCCGCGTCGTAAGGGCGGGGGATTCCCCGCTTGGGGATGGAGGCGCGGGATGGGTAACGCGCCTCCGCATTGGACTGAGCGGGCGCTTTCCGCTCGACTGCATCTTCGGATCCGTTTTTTCCGGACGAAAGGTGCCTGTTCGATGACCCGCGTCGCCCCCGCTGCCAGAACCGCTGCCGCCGCCGCCATGTCCCTCCTTGGGATGGCGGCGTTGTCGCTGCCGGCCAACGCCCAGAAGCAGGACTATGCGCCCTGGGTGTACGACCAGATGGTGCCGACCGGCCCCTTCATGCGCAACATGGATCAGGCACAGCCGCTTCCCGGACCGGCGCCGTCCCATTGGGGCGCCGCCAAGGCGGGCGAGCACCGGGCCGGCATGACGCGCTACGGCACCGATGTGAAGCGGACGAACCGCCATTATTCCAACACTCATTCGCTGACGCCGCCGCCGGTCGATCCTGCTGCCGCCCGGCGGGTGATGGCGCCGCCACGCAGCGCCGACGCCCCGCCGACGCCGCGGACGGCCCAGCCTCAGTAATCCGCATCCGGCATCTCGCCGGGGCGCCACAGCCACGCCGCGCCGCGCACGCCACTGGAATCGCCATGGCGGGCGCGGCGCACCGGCGTGTCCAGCCGGTCGGTGAAGGCCCAGGGCTCCATCGCCGCCGGCAGCCGGTCATAGAGCAGATCCGCGTTCGACAGGCCACCGCCCAGCACGATCACGTCCGGGTCCAGCAGGTTGGTCACCGCAGCCAGCCCGCGAGCCAGCCGCCCGACCAGCCGCTCTGCCGTCGCGGCGCATCCGGGATCGTTGTCGGCGCGTGAGAGGATGGTTGCGGCGTCCAGCGCCTCGCCGGTGGCCGCCAGATGGTCCGCCGCCACCGCCGGCCCGGAAACGAAGGTCTCCAGGCAGCCATGCTTGCCGCAGTAGCAGGCCGGGCCCGGCCGCTCCGCGTCCGTCGGCCAGGGCAGCGGATTGTGCCCCCACTCCCCGGCGATGGCGTTGCGCCCGCCCAGCGGCCGGCCATGCACGACGATGCCGGCGCCGCAGCCGGTGCCCAGGATCGCCGCGAACACCACGCCGCAGCCGGCCCCGGCGCCGTCGGTCGCTTCCGACACCGCAAGGCAGTTGGCGTCATTCTCGATCCGCACCGGCCGGCCGAGCGCCTGGATGAGGTCGCCGGTGAAGTCCCTTCCGATCAGCCAGGTGGAGTTGGCGTTCTTGACCAGCCCCGTGGCCGGGGAGATGGCGCCGGGAATGCCCAACCCGACCGTCGCCTTTCCGCCGGCGGGGATTACGCCCTCCAATCCGGCCACCAGTGCGCGGATCGTCGCGACCGTCCCGTCGTAATCGCCCTTGGGCGTGGGAACCCGGCGGCGGGCCAGTTCGCTTCCCTGACGGTCGAGCAGGATGCCCTCCGTCTTCGTGCCGCCCAGATCGATGCCGATGCGGTACCCGCCCGCAAAATCCGATCCGGCTGCTTCTGATCCGGTGGCTGCCATGCCGCTTGACCTGTCTGACGATGGAATACCCATCCATAGCGTCGCCGCCATCGCGGCGTCCAGCGATGGCGAGCGCCAATCGGGACAGGTGCCAAAGGAGCAGGTCGCGACTCGGCGTGTCGACTCCACCGCGATCGTGGGACAAAACGCAAGCGGGCGGCAAATTCCATTGACCGGCCCCGGCGTTCGGGTAGAAGGTCGCCGACTGTCGGGCGGTCGCCTGTTCCGCCCCAACCCGTCCTACCGTACCGCGCCACCGGAGCCCCTGATGAGTCGCCAGCGCGCTGCCCTTCGCCTGTCCCTGAAAGCCCTGACCGGCGCCGCCGTCCTCGGCGCGCTGCTCGCCTTGCCTGCGCCCGCCAGCGCGGCCGCCGCCAAGGAGGCTGCGAAGCCGCCGGCGAAGACGGCCGCCGCCAAGGCGCGCCCGGCCAAGGCCAGCACCCCGGCCGCGCCGGCCTGCTACAACCGCGCCGAACATGCGGCCGAGCAGATGATGCGCCTGCACACCGAGATGATGGTGGTCGGCCTGACCTGCCGCACCGTGGTGCCGGACAAAAAGCCGTTCGACCTCTATCAGGACTTCTCGGTCAAGAACCGCGCGCTGTTGTCCAATTCCGAAGCGTCGCTGATCAGCTATTACAAGCGTGCCGGCAGCGGCGGCAACGCCACCCGCCAGTTCGACATGTTCCGCACGGAGCTGGCGAACGAGATCAGCCGCCGCGCCTCCACCATCGGCATCGCGCAATATTGCGCCAACTTCGTCGACCGGTCGGTGGCCGCCAAGGACCTGACGGCCGACGATCTGCGCACCCTGACTTCGGACGAGAAGAACGCAGGCCTGATGCATCTGGCCAGCCGTCCGCTCTGCGACGTCAAGGTGGTCAGCGGTCCGGATCCCGTCTTCGCCGTCGCCCAGGCCGCCCCAGCCCCGGCCGCGCCGAAGGCGGCCGTCGCCAAGGCGAAGGCTCCGGCCAAGGCCGCCGCTCCGGCCAAGCCGAAGCAGAAGGTCGCCGCTGTTCCGGCCAAGCAGTCCGTCGCCGTCCGCTGACACTGCGACGCCCGGTATAGGACACGCATTCGCAACGCCCCGTCCGGCATCCGCCGGCGGGGCGTTTTGCGTTTTTCCACCCCTGCCTGATTGAAGCCCATGGCGGACGACGCATGCGGGCAGCACAAATCTGTCTTGCAAAAATCCGTCAGGCTGGTACTACCGAAAAGTCAGGGGGAGCGCTCGCCGAACGGCCCGGCCAAGTCGGAATCGCATCCTCCGAACAGGAAAAATCATGGTCCGTCAGACCGATAGGCGGAACTCCGGATGATACGGCATTCCGTTTGGTGACTGGACGGGCTGCACCAGACAGGGGGCTGCTGTTGCGTGACCGGTGTGCCGAGTGTGCCCGTGCCGCCGCACCCTGCCTTTGCGCCGTGCTGAAGGTGGGGTGAGGACATGGACTATTTTCTCCAGCAATTGATCAACGGCTTGTCGCTTGGGGCGATTTACGGCCTGATCGCGATTGGCTACACGATGGTGTACGGCATCATCGGTATGATCAACTTCGCCCATGGCGAGATTTACATGATCGGCTCCTTCGTGGCGCTGATCACCTTCCTTGCCATCGGCGCGCTCGGGATCACCTGGGTGCCCCTGGCGCTTCTGGTCATGCTGCTCGCCTCCATGCTGTTCACCAGCGTCTATGGCTGGACGGTGGAGCGCATCGCCTACCGGCCCTTGCGTTCCTCGCCGCGGCTGGCGCCGCTGATCTCCGCCATCGGCATGTCGATCTTCCTGCAGAACTACATCCAGCTCCTCCAGGGCGCCCGCTCCAAGCCGCTGCAGCCGATCCTGCCCGGCAACCTCACCCTGATGGACGGCGCCGTCTCGGTCAGCTACGTGCGGCTGGCCACCATCGTCATCACCCTGGTCCTGATGGTCGGCTTCACCATGCTGATCAACCGCACCTCGCTGGGCCGCGCCCAGCGCGCCTGCGAGCAGGACAAGAAGATGGCCGGGCTGCTCGGCGTCAATGTTGACCGCGTCATCTCGCTGACCTTCGTCATGGGTGCCGCGCTCGCCGCCGTCGCCGGCATGATGGTGCTGCTGATCTATGGCGTCATCGACTTCTACATCGGCTTCCTGGCAGGCGTTAAGAGCTTCACCGCCGCCGTGCTCGGCGGGGTGGGGTCGCTGCCCGGCGCGATGCTCGGCGGCGTGGTCATCGGCCTGATCGAGGCCTTCTGGTCCGGCTATGTCGGCTCCGAATGGAAGGACGTCGCAACCTTCTCCATCCTCGTCCTCGTCCTGATCTTCCGGCCCACCGGCCTGCTCGGCCGGCCCGAGATCGAGAAGGTGTAAGCGCCATGACCACCCATTCCAACACCGTCCCGACCGCCGCGGGCGGCGCTGCCCGCGGCGTCGACTGGGCCGCCACGATCAAGGACGCCGGGCTGGCCGCCTTCGTGGCCCTGCTGCTGACCGTGCCGCTGGTGGGCCTGCGCACCGTCGACCGCCCGACCGGGCTCGGCATCGAGGCCCGGCCGGAGGAGGTCGTCGCCTCGCTGGTCCTGGTCTTCCTCGGCCGGCTCGGGCTCGGGCTGATCCGCCAGGGCCTGGCGCTGCCGGTGCTGATCCTGGCGCTGGTCTGCGCCGGCGCCGGGCTGCTGCTGCCGATGCCGACCCAGGTGCTGCGCCTGGTGCTGGTGCTGGGCGGCGGCGTCATCGCCATCCGCGCCGCCATGACGGTCGCCACCGGCCGCTCCAAGCTGTCCCAGGCCGACCGCGACAAGCGCATGGACCGCGTCGCCGCCAAGGTCCAGCACGCCAGCCGCTACATCGGCCCGGTCGCGGTGGCCTTCGCCGCCGTCCTGCCGCTGACCCCGCTGGCCGACCGCATGATCCTGGACATCGGCATCCTGCTGCTGACCTACATCATGCTGGGCTGGGGCCTGAACATCGTCGTCGGGCTGGCCGGCCTGCTCGACCTCGGCTATGTCGCCTTCTATGCGGTCGGCGCCTATTCCTACGCGCTGCTGGCCCATTATTTCGGCCTCAGCTTCTGGGTCTGCCTGCCGCTGGCGGGCGTGCTGGCCGCCATCTCCGGCGTGCTGCTGGGCTTCCCGGTGCTGCGTCTGCGCGGCGACTATTTCGCCATCGTGACCTTGGGCTTCGGCGAGATCATCCGCATCATCCTGGTCAACTGGTACCAGTTCACCGGCGGCCCCAACGGCATCTCCGGCATTCCGCGGCCGAGCTTCTTCGGCATCGCCGACTTCTCGCGCAGCCCGGCCGAGGGCATGGCCGCCTTCCATGAGATGTTCGGGCTGGAATTCTCGCCGCTGCACCGCATCATCTTCCTCTATTACCTCATCCTGGCGCTCGCGCTGGTGGTGAACCTGTTCACGCTCAGGGTGCGCAAGCTGCCGCTGGGCCGGGCGTGGGAAGCCCTGCGCGAGGACGACATCGCCTGCGCCTCGCTGGGCATCAACCGCACCAACATGAAGCTGGCGGCCTTCGCCATCGCGGCGATGTTCGGCGGCTTCGCCGGCTCCTTCTTCGCCACGCGCCAGGGCTTCATCAGCCCGGAGAGCTTCACCTTCATCGAGTCGGCGATCATCCTGGCCATCGTGGTGCTGGGCGGCATGGGCAGCCAGATCGGCGTGGTGGTGGCCACGCTGCTGGTGATCGGCCTGCCGGAAGCGTTCCGCGAGCTGGCCGACTACCGCATGCTGGCGTTTGGCGCCGGCATGGTGGTGATCATGCTGTGGCGTCCGCGCGGCCTGCTGGCCCACCGCGACCCGACCATCCTCCTGCATGGCGGCCGCAACCCCGCCGCGACGGGAGCCGCGAAATGAGCGCCGCACCGATGAGCACTGACAAGCCCCTGCTGACGGTCGAACACCTGACCATGCGCTTCGGCGGTCTGGTGGCGAACAACGACGTGTCGTTCGAGGCACGGGCCGGCGAGATCACCGCGCTGATCGGCCCGAACGGCGCCGGCAAGACGACGCTGTTCAACTGCGTCACCGGCTTCTACACCCCGACGGTGGGGCGGCTGACGCTGCGCCACCCCGCGGGCAAGGAGTTCCTGCTGGAGCGGATGCCGGGCTACCGCATCGCCCAGCTGGCGGGGGTGGCGCGCACCTTCCAGAACATCCGGCTGTTCGGCGGCATGAGCGTTCTGGAGAACCTGATCGTCGCCCAGCACAACAAGCTGATGCGGGCCTCGACCTTCGCCATCGGCGGGCTGCTGGGCTTCCCCAGCTACCGCAAGGCCGAGCATGAGGCGGTGGAGCTGGCGAAATACTGGCTGGAGCGGGTGCGCCTGACCGAGTTCGCCGACTGGGAGGCGGGCAACCTGCCCTACGGCGCCCAGCGCCGGCTGGAGATCGCGCGGGCGATGTGCACCGAGCCGGTGCTGCTGTGCCTGGACGAGCCGGCGGCCGGCCTGAACCCGCGCGAGTCGGCGGAGCTGGCCGAGATCCTGACCTTCATCCGCGACACGCCGAGCCCGCGGGGCCACCGCACCGGCGTGCTGCTGATCGAGCATGACATGAGCGTGGTGATGCGCATTTCCGACCATGTGGTGGTGCTGGACTATGGCCGGAAGATTTCCGACGGCGATCCGGAGCATGTGAAGAACGACCCGGCGGTGATCCGCGCCTATCTGGGCGAGGACGAGGACGAGGATCTTCCGCCGGAGGTCGCCGCCGACCTGCATATGCCGCCCACCGCCGGCCAGAAGGGGGCCTGAGCCATGCTGAAGGTATCGGGCGTCCACACCTTCTACGGCGCCATCGAGGCGCTGAAGGGGATCGACATCGAGATCGGCGCCGGCGAGATCGTCTCGCTGATCGGCGCCAACGGGGCGGGCAAATCGACGCTGCTGATGACGATCTGCGGCAGTCCGCGGGCGCGCCAGGGCCGGGTGTTCTTCGAGGGCGAGGACATCACCGACCTGCCGACCCACGAGATCGTGCGGCGCGGCATCGCGCAGTCTCCCGAAGGCCGGCGCATCTTCCCGCGGATGACGGTGCTGGAGAATCTGCAGATGGGCTCGATCGTCGCCCAGCCCGGCAGCTTCGACCGCGAGCTTGAGCGGGTGCTGACGCTGTTCCCGCGGCTGAAGGAACGCATCAACCAGCGCGCCGGCACGATGTCGGGCGGCGAGCAGCAGATGCTGGCGATCGGGCGGGCCTTGATGAGCCAGCCGCGCCTGCTGCTGCTGGACGAGCCGTCGCTGGGCTTGGCGCCGCTGATCGTGAAGCAGATCTTCCAGGTGATCCAGGAGATCAACCGGGAGCAGAAGATGACGGTGTTCATGGTGGAGCAGAACGCGTTCCACGCGCTGAAGCTGGCGCACCGGGCCTATGTGATGGTGACGGGCAAGATCACGATGACGGGGACCGGGGCGCAGCTTCTGGCCGATCCGGAGGTTCGCGCCGCTTATCTGGAAGGGGGCCACTGAGATGGAAACGATCCTTGGCTCTTCGGTTCCGGTCTTCGTGTTCCTGACGGTCCTGGTATTCGGCGGCTGCGGCGTGCTGACCGGCCAGACACTGGCGGAGGGCTGGAAGCCGGTGTCGAACGTGCTGGCCTATTCGCTTCTGCTGGGGCTGGGCGACCGCTTCCTGGCCTGGGGCCTGTTCGGCGAACAGCTGCTGTCCTTGTGGGGATTCGTCGTCCACACGGTGGTGATCGGGCTGATCACCCTGACGGCGCATCGCATCGCCATCGCCCGCCGCATGGTCAACCAGTATCCGTGGCTCTATGAGACCGCCGGGCCGTTCGGATGGCGCGAAAGGACCGGTGTGTCCACCAACGGATAAGTCATTGGGAATAGACCGTACGGCTGATTGGTGCCGGTGAAACTGTCGCACACCGCACCACTTGGGGTATGGTAATCTGGACACCGCCGGAGGGGACCCGGCGGCAAGGCCCGCAAGGGCCGGGGGTATGTTGCAACAGGGACCATTCACAGAACAGGGAAGCACACCCATGAAATTCAAGCTGTCCCTTCTCGCCGCGATCGCGGCGACCGCGCTCTCCGCCACGGCCGCCCAGGCCGATATCGCGGTGGCCACCGCCGGTCCGATCACCGGCCAGTACGCCACCTTCGGCGAGCAGATGAAGAAGGGCATGGAACAGGCGGTCGCGGACATCAACGCCGCCGGCGGTGTCCTGGGCCAGAAGCTGAAGCTGGAAGTCGGCGACGACGCCTGCGATCCCAAGCAGGCCGTCGCCGTCGCCAACCAGCTGGCCAAGGCCGGTGTGAAGTTCGTGGCCGGCCACTTCTGCTCGGGCTCCTCGATCCCGGCCAGCCAGGTCTATGCCGAGGAAGGGATGCTGCAGATCTCCCCGGCTTCGACCAACCCGAAGCTGACCGAGCAGGGCCTGAAGAACGTCTTCCGCGTCTGCGGCCGTGACGACCAGCAGGGCCTGATCGCCGGCAAGTATCTGCTGGACAAGTACAAGGGCAAGAACGTCGCCATCCTTCACGACAAGTCGGCCTACGGCAAGGGTCTGGCCGACGAGACGCAGAAGGCGCTGAACGCCGGCGGCCAGAAGGAAACCATCTACGAAGCCTACACGGCCGGTGAGAAGGACTACTCCGCTCTGGTGTCGAAGCTGAAGCAGGCGAATGTCGACGCCGTCTACATCGGTGGCTACCACACCGAAGCCGGCCTGATCGCCCGTCAGATGAAGGACCAGGGCATGAAGGCCATCATCGTGTCGGGTGACGCGCTGGTGACCAACGAGTACTGGGCCATCACCGGCGACGCCGGCGAGAACACCATGATGACCTTCGGTCCGGATCCGCGTGAGAAGCCGGACGCCAAGGCCGTCGTGGAGAAGTTCCGCAAGGCGGGTTACGAGCCGGAAGGCTATACCCTGTACACCTACGCTGCGCTCCAGATCTGGGCCGACGCGGTGAAGCAGGCGAACTCGACCGACGCTGCCAAGGTTGCCGACGTCATGCGCAAGGGCAACTACAACACCGTCATCGGCAAGATCTCGTTCGACGCCAAGGGCGACGTCACCAGCCCGGCCTATGTCTGGTACAAGTGGCAGAACGGCCAGTATGCCGAAGTGAAGTAAGCGAAACGCATCGGCGCTCCGCTGAAAGGGGCCGGCACATCCGTGCCGGCCCTTTTTCTATTGGGCCCGCCCTGGCGCAGGGTCAGGGAATGGGGCGGGGGACATAAGCGACGGTTGGGGACACGGACGGTTGCGCCGCGGCAATCGCAGGCGAGGAGAGGCCGGATGCGACCCGGCGACCCGACCGCTCGTTCAGCAGCCGTTCGGAGGTCCGCATCACCTCCCGCCAGAAGGCGGCGGCACGGGTGTGGTTGGCAGCCGTGAGTTCGACAAGACGAACGCGGCTCATTCGAATCGCGGTGTCGCCCAGCTCATCAACCAGGCGGGTCGCGAAGACAAGCACGTCGAGATCGGTGTTCATGACCGCTATGAACCCACAACCGGGACTTTTGTTCCAGCCTGAAACCGCACTGCGGCAAAGGGTCATCGGTGGTGCTCCCGACGTGCTGCGCTGCAGCGGCGCATTTGCAGCATCGGGAAACGGTCACCGAACGGACACTCGCCACGACGGGGGTGTTTTGTGGTTCAATGGCGCCCTTCGCGGTGGCCGTGACGGCAGCCGGTATGGGATGGGTTTTGGAGAACGACAATGCGCAGAAAGCGCGAGGTGATCGAAGGTCAGATTTATCGCAAGCTGTCCCCCAGCGGCGGCTATTGGGAAGTGGTCGCCATCCGCAAGGACGGCATGGGCACCCAGCATGCCCAGATGAAGCGAACCGACGATCCGAAGACACTGAAGACCCTGTCGGTGTCGACCCTGCTCGACCCGCAGCAGTTCGAGATCGTCACGGAGTAACGGTCTGTCCGACAAGCGGCTCGGAAGGATCGGGGTCAGCCGCTGGCACGCCGCCGGTAAAGGTCGATGTCGGGTCCGCCCTTCCCGCCGCCGGACACACGGTCCAACCGCCCCTTGCGGATCAGATGGTTGAGATGCGCCACGGCTTCGCCCACGGCGAAGACGGTCTGGTGCGGGTCGAGCGGACGTGGGAACAGAGCCTGCGTCACCTCCGCCGCCGTCCGGGGCGTCTCGCAGAGCGATTCGATCTCCGCCAGCCGTTCGGCATGATGGAGTGCCAGTTCGTCGGCGCGCCGGTGCAGGCCGCGGAAAGGGCGGCCGTGCGACGGCAGAACCAGCGTGTCGGCCGGCAGGGCGGCCCAGTCCTTCAGGCTGACGAGATAGTCGGTGAGAGGATCGGCGTCCGGTTCGGTCGGCCAGACGCTGATGTTGGGGCTGATCCGCGGCAGGATCTGGTCGCCGGAAATCAGCAGGGCCAGGCCGTCCCCGTTGCCATCGCCTTCCCCGCCGGCCGGCCGGTACAGGCTGACCGGTTCAGCCGTATGGCCGCTGCCGCCGATCACGGTCCAAAGACGGTTGCCCACAGCCAGACTGTCGCCGGCACGCAGGCGGGTCAGCGTCGCCGGTACGCCTGGGACGCCGCGGCTGTAGGCACCCTTGCGGGCCAGCAGCGCATCCAGCGTCTGCGATGCCAAACCGCAGCGGCGATAGAAGCGCTCCACGGCGGCATCGGTGGCGGCATCGGTGCCGGCCGAGAGCATCCGGGCGAACAGCCATTCCGTCAGCGAGCTGGTGAAGACAGCACCGGTCCGCTCCACCAGCCAATTGGCGGCGCCGATATGGTCGGGATGGAAATGGGTGGCGACGATCCGCTCCACCGGACGGCCACCGAGCGCGTCGCGCAGCAACTCGTCCCACACCGCGAACGTGCGCCGGTCGCCCAATCCGCAATCGACCAGTGTCCAGCCGGCAGCCCCGCCGTCCAGCGCCCAGGCATTGATGTGGTCGAGTTGGAAGGGCAGGGACAGCCGGATCCACAGCACGCCCGGCGCCACCTCCTGCCAACCGCCCGGAACCGGGGTGGAGCAGACGGGGTAATCGATCGCATCGTCCGGGGTAGCGGGCATCGGTGAGAGTGTCCAAGTCATTGTTATCGAAACGGAACATGGCAAGCGAGAGGTTGCGGCAAATCTGCAACAGGACAGGCGGCCGTGCTTGGGTGGGATTGGAAGCCGCGAGTCCCGAGTCCATTGTCGGGGCCGGAGCCCGTTCTGTCACGCGTTTCGCCGCAGACCGGGATGTCCCGATCCGCCAACGCCGTCAACGATGGGAACAAGAACATGACGATGCGTGGGATTTTGCTTGGCACGGCCCTGGCCGTCGCCGTTCCGACCGCCGCCGTGGCCGCACCGGAAGGCTTCTATGTCGGCGCGGGGGCCGGCGTGAACTGGACCGAGGATGCCGACCTCGGCAGCTATCCCGCCCCAGGCCTGGGTCTGAAGGAAGAGTTCAAGATCGGCGGCATCGGCGATATCTCGGTTGGCTACGCCACCGCGATGGGCTTGCGCGCCGAACTGGAGGCCGCCTGGCGTTGGCGCAACAGCGTCGACGGCACCAGCAGCGCCACACCCGGCCTGAACGGCCTGGGCGGCAGGATGAGCTCGGTCGCCTTCATGGGCAACCTGCTGTACGACTTCGACATCGGCCTGCCGATCACGCCCTATGTCGGCGCCGGTGCCGGCATCGCCGGGGTGAAGCAGTCGCTGAACGGTGTCAGCGACCGTGACTGGGTCTTCGCCTACCAGGGCATCGTCGGCGCGTCCTATGCCATCAACGACAGCGTGGCTGTGACGCTGGATTATCGCTACTTCGCCACCGTCGATCCGGAATTCGAGCTGGGTCCGGTGACCTCGAAGGGCGAGTACCGCAACCACACCATCCTGGCCGGTCTGCGTTACACTTTCGGTGGGCCGTCGCGCGCCACCCCGGTCGCCGTCCCGGCTCCGGCCGCCCCGCCGATGGCGGCTCAACCGCAGAGCGAGTATCAGGTGTTCTTCGATTGGGACAAGGCGACGGTCACGCCGAATTCCGCAAGCATCATCGCCGATGCCGCCGAGGCGGCCAACCGCGCCCGTGCCGTGCGCATCCAGGTGATCGGCCATACCGACACGTCGGGCTCACCCACCTACAACCAGCGGCTTTCGATCCGCCGGGCAGAGGCGGTGCGCCAGGCGCTGATCGCGCGCGGCACTCCGGCCACCATGATCTCCATCGAAGGCGTGGGCGAAAACCAGCTGATGGTCCCCACCGGCCCGAACGTGCGCGAGCCGTCGAATCGCCGCGCCCAGATTCTCATCAAGATCTCCTGACCAAGAGCATCCGATCGCTGCAAACCTGCACGCGGAGGAGGAGGCGGATGACCTCCTCCGCATTTTTCTTTACGGTTCCTCCCGGCATTGCCGTGCCTGGACGTGCGAAGGAGGTAGCGTCGGCCGCTGCGTCAGCGTATGACGGTGCTGCACGCGCAGCATCTTCGGTCCGAGACGTTACATGCAGGTTCTGATCGCCGACGATCATTCCATCGTCCGCAGCGGCTTGACCCATCTGGTGGGTGAACTGGACGAACAGGCCACCGTGGTGGCCGCGACCAGCTTCAGCCAGTTGAATGCCATCCTCGACTCGTCGATGCTCGAAGGTGGCAGCGCGTTCGATCTGATCGTGATGGATCTTCGCATGCCCGGACTGGGCGGGCTGGACGATGTCGAGGCCCTGGTGAAGCGCGTGGCGCCGGTCCCCGTCGCCGTCTTCTCGATGATCGAGTCGCCGGATGAAATGCGCGCGGTGCTGTCGCGCGGAGTGCGCGCCTTCATCCCGAAATCGACCGACGACGTGCTGGTGGTCAACATCCTGCGGCTGGTGATGGCGGGCGGTTCCTATGTGCCGCCGGTCCTCGGCATGCCGGGGGCTCCTGCCGCCGGCGGTGGGTCGCCGGCGCGCGGCGGCACGCCCAGCGTGTTCGACGGGCTGACCCGCCGCCAGCTGGAGGTTTTGGACCTGCTTGCACAGGGTTTGTCGAACCAGGAGATCGGCGAAAGGCTGGGGCTGAACCTGTCCACGGTGAAAACCCACGTCACCGGAGTGCTGAAGGCGCTTGGCGTCGGGAGCCGCACCCAGGCGGTGCTGCTGGTCAAGGAATCGGGCCACGACCGGCTGGTTTAAGACCGGGTCTCCTCCCTACAACAGCGCGTTCAGCAGCGATCCGCGCCCGCCATAGCTGCCGCCGGATCCGCCCAGCATCATTGTGGCGGAGTTGGTGGAGGCGCTGCCGGCTCCGAGGATCGCGGCAAGCCCCTGCAGCCTGGTGTTGCCGCCGAAGGGGTTGTCACCTTTGGCCGGCTGCTTGGCGATGGTGTCATAGTCCTTGCTGTAGTTGCCCATGCGCAGCTGGACGCCATAGTTCTTTTCATCCTTGACCGGAACGTCCTTGTCGCGGGCGATCCGCATCGTGTAGTCGCCTTTGTCCAACGTGAGCTGACCGGATTTCAGCTTCTGGAAGGCATCATAGGTGGCGCCTGCATCCTTGTTGCTGTCGGCGATGATCTTGCCGCCGCGGTCCATCAACTGCAGCCGCACCCCGGCGTCGCCGACCGTCCCCAGCGTCACGGCGCCGGAGGTGGTGACGTTGAACTTGTAGAAGTCAGCGGGATCGTTGGACGCCAGCGAGCTGAAGACGTTCAGCCTGCTGGTATCCTTCGTCAGCGTGCCGATGCCGGTCGCGAAAGGCGCGGCGTTCATCGCCGACTTGTTGACGGTCTTCTCATACTCCTGGACCTTGCCGGTCGCGCCGCCGTTGCCGGTCGCCTGCTGCTGCACCCGCTTGACCGCGGCATCGATCGACTGCTGCAGGCTCTGGGCCATGCTGCCGACATCGGCGTAGCTGGACAGGCTGACCATGGCGTTCTCTCCCTCGTTCCGCATCCCCTGTAGAGATGTCGGACAGGGCATTGCAGAATGCAGGCCAGCCGCAGGCTATTGATAGATAAGGAACTTCGAACGCCACGATCCTTCCGGCCGGCAGATTTTCCCCTGCCGGCCGGAAGGATTTTCCCAGCGGCGCAACAGGCGACGTTTACCGTGCCCGCGTCTCCAGCCCCAGCCGCTCGGCCGACAGCTGCCCACAGGCGGCCAACAGCTGGAAGGCGGCGACCGTTTCGTCGCGTTGGGCGGTGATCAGGTTGACGCGGCTGTTCAGCAATTCCTGCTCCTGGTTCAGAACATCGAGCAAGGTGCGGCTGCCGACCTTGGCCTCTTCACGGATGCCGTCCAGCGCGGTCTGGGCCGCCTTGATCTGGTCGCGATAGGAGCGGATGTTGGCCCTTGCGGTTTCCAGCGAGGTCCAGGCTGTGATCGCACTCTCCACGCTCTGGTCGCCCTGGTCCCGCGCCTGCAGGCGGTACTGCCGGGCGGTGTGCTTCGCCTCCCGCACCTGCGCCTCCGGCAAGCCGGCCTGATAGAGCGGCGCCACCACCTGCACCTTCGCGGTCAGGCTGTCGGTTCGGGTATAATCGATGCCATCGTCACGGCCCGGATCCCAGGTCCGCGATCCGCTGGCAGACAGGCTGGCGGAGGGCAGAAGCTGGCCGAATTGCTGATCGATCCGGTGGCGCTGGGCGTCTTCGGCATAAGCGGCGCTGAGTACCGATGGGTTGTTGGCGCGGGCGAGCGCCGTCGCCTCTTCCGCCGTCCGGGGCAGGCGGAAGGCTGGCTTGGGCGCGGCCAGCACGCCGGGCGCCGAACCGACGACCTGCACGAAGGTGGCGCGGGAGGTTTCCAGCGTGCCCTCGGCCGCCAGACGCGACGCGATGGCCTGGGCCAGGCGCGATTCCGCCTGGGCGACATCGGTCCGGGTGTATTCCCCGACCCGCGCCTGATCCTGGGCCGCCTTCAACTGCCGTTGCAGCAGCTTTTCATTGGCGACGTTCAATGCCACCAGTTCCTGATTCTTGACCACGTCCATATAGGCGGTCGCGGCGTTCAGAAGCACGGTCTGCCCGGTCGCCAGCAGAGTGGCGCGTTCCGCCTCCACCAGCCGTTCGGCCCGGCGCACGGCGGGAGCGACGGTGGCGTCGTACAGCGGCTGGCTGGCCGTGATCGACACGCTTTTCGCGTTCGTCTCCGTCCGTTCGTCTCCGCCGGCCTGATAACGGGTGTTGGACAGGTCGCGACTGATACCCAGCGTGGCCGTCACCGTCGGCCGATAGCCCGACATCGCCTGCGGGATCTGCTCGTCGACCGCGCGCAGGCGGGCTTCTTCGGCGGCCAGCGTCGGGTTGGTCGCCTGAGCGCGCGAAAGCGCCTCCTGCAGGGTCATCGCCCGGACCGGTGCCACGCTCAGGATCAGTCCCGCCGCCAGCACGAGACAGGAGACCCGCAAAGACTCCGCATTCATGATACAGCACACCCTTCCGCAACGGCGTTCCGCTGCCGGGCAAGCCCGATAGGGCCGGGGCCCGGCAGCGACGCTTGTTACGGATGGGTCGCCGGCCACCCTGTGGCTGGGCAGCCATGCAGAAGAGACGGAAGACCTGCAGACGTGCCGATCGGCCTCAGGCGCCCTTGGCGGCCCGGTAGGCGTCCATCAGCTGGCGGCCGGCGGCCAGGATGGCCTCGCGGTCGCCCTTCTTGACCAGACCCTCGTCCACCAGCTTGCCGCCGGCTCCGACACAGGCCACGCCGGCCGCGACGTAGGAGGCCACGGTGGTGGCGTCGATGCCGCCGGTGGGGACGAAGCGGACACCGGGGAAGACAGACTTCAGCGCCTTGATGTGCGCCGGGCCGACGGTGGAGGCGGGGAAGATCTTGATGGCGTCTGCACCGGCGGAAATGGCGGCATGCACCTCGGTCGGGGTCAGGGCGCCCATCAGGCAGGCCACGCCATGGTCGCGGCAGGCGGCGGCCACCTTCGGCACCACGCAGGGCGACACGACATATTTGGCGCCGGCCTTCACCACGTCGGCGACGGCCGCCGGGGTCAGGACGGTGCCGGCACCGATCAGGGCGCCGCCCTCCGCCGACAGCTCCTCGATCAGGCCGACGGCGCCGGGGGTGGTCATGGTGATCTCGAAGGTGCCGTAGCCGGCCTCGCGCAGCCAGCTGACGGCGGTGCGCGCCAGATCGGCGGAGCTGTTGCGGATGACCGGAACGACGCCGTAGGCGACGAGCTGATCCAGGATCTCGGAAGCGGTCGGGGTGGTGGACATCAGGATTCCTCGGGACTCTTCTGGGGGAATTGGGAAAGCGACGGAGCGCCGGAGGCCGGACGGTCCGGTACGCGGTGGTGGCCGGCCAGGACGGCCTTGATGCGGGCAAGGCGGCGGTCGAGACCGGGGGGAGCCTGCAGCCCGACGGCGACGGTCAGTGCGTCGATGAGGGCCAGCTGGGCAAGGCGGGAGGCCATCGGGGTATGGACCGCGGTGTCCTCGTCGACGTCGACGGTCAGGCGGATGTCGGCGCGTTCGGCGAGCGGCGTTGCCGATGCGGTGATGGCGATCACCGTTGCCCCGCCGTCGCGCGCGATGGCCGCAACGTCGAAGATCTCGTCGCTGGTGCCGGTCTTGGAGATCGCCAGCAGCGCATCGCCAGGGCCCAGCGTCGCCGCGGCCATCGCCTGAAGATGGGCGTCGGTGCTGGCGGCCACCTGCGGCAACAGGCGGAACAGCTTGTGGTGGGCGTCGAGCGCCACGGTGCCGGACGCGCCGACGCCGACGATCTGCACCCGCTGGGCTCGTGCCAGCACACCGGCCGCCCGCTCCAGCGCCGTGGTATCCAGACGCCCGCGCAGGCGGACCAGCGCGTCGATGGAGCGGTTCAGCACCTTTTCCGTCGCACTGGCGACGCTGTCACCGGGAGTGAGGTCGCGCACCAGCGGGGTCGGGCGGTCGCCGGCCTCCTCCCGCGCGGCGGATGCCGCCAGATGCTGGGCCAGCGCGATCTTGAATTCATGGAAGCCGCCGAAGCCGGCGGTGCGGCAGAAGCGCAGGACGGACGGTTCGCTGACCCCGGCCTTGCCCGCAAGCTGGGCCAGACTGGCGCGCACGGCGGCATGGGGAGCCGCCAGCACGGTACGCGCCACCGCGGCTTCCGCCCGGCGGAGCCTGTCGAGTGAGGATGCGATCATGTCCAGCATGCGGGTGTCCACCGGGGTAGGCGCGGCGGCCGTTCCGGCTGCCTGCGACCCTGATGTAGTTTTACTACAGATATACGGCCCTGTCGACCGTTCTGTGGAGTAACGCTACATTTCGTTCGCTTCCCCCCTTTACTTTCGGCGCCGACCGGTCAGGATCGGCGGGCGCCAATCTCCTATCAGGGAAGAGTTTTCATGAAACTGCTGCGCTACGGCCCGCCGGGCCAGGAAAAGCCGGGTCTGCTGGACGCCGATGGCCGCATCCGCGATCTGTCCGCCCATGTGGACGACATTGCCGGAGCGGTGCTGCTGCCGGACGGGCTGGACCGCCTGCGGACCATCGACCCGGCGTCGCTGCCGCTGGTGGAGGGCAATCCGCGCCTCGGCCCCTGTGTCGGCCGCGTCGGCAAGATGGTCTGCATCGGCCTGAATTTCTCCGACCATGCGGCGGAGACGGGCATGGCGGTGCCTCCGGAGCCGATCATCTTCATGAAGGCGACCAGCGCCATCGTCGGTCCGAATGATCCGATCGAGCTGCCGCGCGGATCGGAGAAGACCGATTGGGAGGTCGAACTGGCCTTCGTGATCGGCAAGACCGCCAAATACGTCTCGGAAGACGAGGCGATGGACCATGTCGCCGGCTATTGCATCGTCAACGACGTGTCCGAGCGCGCTTTCCAGATCGAGCGGCAGGGCCAATGGACCAAGGGCAAGAGCTGCGACAGCTTCGGCCCGACCGGCCCCTGGCTGGTGACGCGCGACGAGGTCGAGGATCCGCAGACGCTGAAGATGTGGCTGGAGGTCAACGGCCACCGCTATCAGGACGGCAGCAGCGCCACCATGGTCTATGGCGTGCGCTATCTGGTGTCCTATCTGTCGCGCTTCATGAGCCTGCAGCCGGGCGACATCATCTCCACCGGCACCCCGCCGGGCGTCGGCATGGGACAGAAGCCGCAGGTCTTCCTGAAGGCCGGCGACGTGGTGGAACTGGGCATCGAGGGGCTGGGCAGCCAGCGCCAGACTGTGGTCCAGGGCTGATCGGAAGGCGCCCCTCTCCCACAGCGAGAGGGGCGCCTTCCCATCGTTACGCCGACCGCACCTGACGCAGGAAGCGGTCGATCTGCTGCTGCAGGCGGGTGGTCTGGGTCGAGACCTCCTGGGCGACCGACAGCACCTCCTGCGCGGACTGGCCGGTCTGGCCGACGGCGGTGCGGACCTCGCCGATGTTCTGCGAGGCCTGGGCGGTGCCGCCCGCCGCCTGCTGAACATTGCGGGCGATCTCGGAGGTGGCCGCACCCTGCTGCTCCACCGCCGCGGCGATGCTGGCGGCGATGTCGTTCAGCCGGCCGATGGTCATGCCGATGCTGCGGATGGCATTCACCGCTTCGCCGGTCGCCTGCTGCATGGCGCCGATCTGACCGGCGATCTGGTCGGTGGCCTTGGCGGTCTGGCTGGCAAGCTGCTTGACCTCCTGCGCGACGACGGCGAAGCCCTTGCCGGCCTCGCCGGCCCGCGCCGCCTCGATGGTGGCGTTGAGCGCCAACAGGTTGGTCTGACCGGCGATGTCGGAAATCAGATCCAGCACGGCGCCGATCCGGCTGGCCGCGTCGTTCAGTTCGCGCATCGTGCCGTCGGTGCGCTCCGCCTCGTTGGCGGCCTTGGCGGCGATGGTTGCCGATTCGGTCACCTGCCGGGCGATCTCGCTGATCGACTGCGACAGTTCATGAGCGGCGGATGCCGCACCGTCGACGTTGACCGAGGCGGTTTCCGCCGCTTCGGCGGCGTTGCCGGCCTGGCGCGAGGTGTCGTCGGCGGTCGCCACCATGCCGGCGGCGGTCTGGTGCATCTGCGTCGCTGCGGCGGACACCGTTTCCACCACCACCTTGACGCCATTCTCGAACTGGTCGGCCAGCGACAGCATGGCGTCGCGGCGCTCGCCGGCTGCCCGTTGGCGTTCGGCCTCCGCGGCGGCGCGGGTCGTTTCCACCTCGCGCGCGGTATCGCGGAAAACGAGCAGCGCCGTCCCCATCTCCGCGATCTCATCATGGCCGTCGAGCGCGATCTCGGCATCCAGATCGCCGGCGGCGATGCGGTCCATTCCGGCCTTCAGCGACAGCATCCGGCGGATGATGATGCGGCCGACATAGAGCCAGACGACCAGAATCGACACCAGGATGCTGGCAGCCGAGACCGCGATCTGGGTCAGGCGGCTGTTGTCCAGCATGCTGGAAGTTGCAGCGTTGGCCTCGGCGATCCCCTGCTTCTGGGCGTCGACCAGGGTGGCGATCCCCTTGGACAGGGTACCGGCGAGCGCGTGGTTGCTCTCCAGCAGCTGGGCGAAATAGCCCTCGATCGCCAGTTCCTTCTGGCGCAGGGTGACCATCGACTGCTCGCCGACGGAATAGCCGGTCAGAAGCTCCGCCTGCTTGGACGCAACGGCGGCCAGACGGTCCGGCAGAGCCTGCGCTGCGCTGGAGAGCCCGGCCAGCGCCACGCCGACACGGGTCTCGATGATCGCAAGCCGCTGGTCGTCACGGGTGGTCGCCGCCTCCATCAGCATGTTGCGGACATTGGCCGCTTCGGCGGTGACAGTCGCCAACGGCTTCCTCTGCGTCAGGATCCGGTTCAGGTTGGCTGCGGCCTCACGCAGAGTGGCGGGCTCGGCGTCAGGGTCGGCAAGGACCGAGCGCGCCTGCTGCTCGTCGTTGTTGAGGACGGAAGTCCAGGGGGCCGCGAATTTCTGGATTTCGGCTTCCGCGGCCATCACTTTGGGCAGCATCGACTGCCGTGCCGCGGCAAGCGCGACCCGATCCGCCGCCGCCTGATCGAGCTGCACGAGGTTGCCGAGCAGCCCCTTCGAGGAGTCTTCGATGGCGGTCAGAACAGCACCGGCGGAACCGATGGCCCGCAGCCGGCCGAGACGCGCGTTGAATTCCTCCTTCGCCGCGGCGATGCGGGCGGACACCGCCTCGCGTTCGGCGGCCTCGTCGGCGGAGGTCAGTTCGGGGGCAAGTGCCACCAGCCGTTCGGCCTGCTGGGCCACACCCATGCCTTCGGTCATCGCCGGCACCGCCTCGCCCACGATGGCGTCGATGGTGGTGCGCACGTTGGCATAACCGATCAGCGCCACGGCTGCAGCCACCAGCGTGCCGGACAGCACGACGCCGATGGCGATCATCAACTTCGCGCGCAGACCGGAATACCATGCGGTGCCCATCGCGGTCGGTTTCCGATGACTAACGTTCGACATCCCGTCCTCCCCCCTGGCGCCAGTGCGCCAGCACAATCAGGTCTCTCTGCGGTCGGCCGTTCCGGCTCTCGCCGCATTGGTCGTTGCGTCCGTCCCCTTCGCCGGACAGGTGATGGCGATGTCAGGAGAAGGGAACAATTGTATATAATTCGGTGTCCGGACGACTAGGGAAGCGCCAAAATCACTAAGAAATATATAAGGAGAATCCCCGATCTTTCCGTTGGGTGGGATGGAGGTGGCCGCAGCGCGATGACCCTTTGCCATTGTCCTAGAGCCATTTCAGCGAATAGACGCGCGGCACCCTCATTTCACCCGCGGCATGGCTCTGGGCAGCTCGATAGTCGCATTTTCGTACTGATATAATAGTTTTCTTTTCAATCTTCGAGAGAGTTTTTCGGGATCGACCGGGCAGAAACACGAACGGGCCGGCCCAGGATCGAAGGGCCGGCCCGCCGACAAGGAGGCAGCGATAGGAGATCGCCGGTCAGGCAAGCGCCTCCCGCGGACCGAAGAACTCATGGACGATGGCCGACTCCGGAAGGCCAAGCGCAGTGAGCGCTTTCACCACCGCGGCCATGAAGGGCTTCGGACCGACGACATAGGCGGCGACGCCCGCCTCCTTCGGCAGCAGGTCAGCCAAACGGTCCTGGTCGAGCAGGCCCACCATGTGCGGGCGGTCGCCCGGCTGCGGGTCGGCATAGCAATAGACCGGCTTCAGCCCGTCGTGCAGTTGGGCAAGCCGGTCGATCTGCTGGCGGAAGGCGTGGACGGAGCCGTTCAGCGCCGCATGCACGTAGATCACCTTGCGGCCGGCGGCCAGCGCCTGCTCGGCCAGCGGGAGCGCGGGGGTCTGGCCGACGCCGCCGGTGATCAGCATCAGCGGACCGTGCCCCTCGCGCAGCACGAATTCGCCGGCCGGGGGGTAGACGTCGATCTCGTCGCCGACCTGCGCGCGGTCATGCAGGAAGCCGGAGACCACACCTTGCGGCTCACGCTTCACCGAGATGCGGTAGTCACTGCCGTTGGGCGAGGCCGACAGGCTGTAATTGCGGTGGACCGTCTCGCCCTCGACGGTCAGCCGCAGGCCGAGATACTGGCCGGGCAGGAAACCCATCACCCGCCCGCCATCCACCGGCGCCAGCCGGAAGGAGGTGATGACCGCGCTTTCCTGCGTCTTCTCCGCGATCCGGAAACGCCGCGCCCCGCGCCAGCCGCCGGTCAGCTCCGCCTTGCGTGCATACTCCTTCTCCTCCGCCGCGATCAGCAGGTCGGCGAGTTGCCAGTAGGCCGCGCCCCAGGCATCGGCGACCTCCGCCGTCACCGCATCGCCCAGGACCTTGCCGATGGCCTCCATCAGGCAGGTGCCGACGATCTTGTACTGGTCGGGGGTTATGTTCAGCGAGACGTGCTTCTGCACGATGCCTTCGACCGCCGGCCCCAGAACCTCCAGACGGTCGATGTTGGAGGCATAGGCGATGATGGCGTTCGCCAGCGCTTCCGGCTGGGCGCTGCTGCGCTGGTGGCTCTGGTTGAAGACGGCACGCACCTCGGGGAAGCGCTCGAACATCAGGGGATAGAAGGTGCCGGTGATCCGGTTGGCATTGGCGGCGACGACGGGGGCGGTGGCCTTGATGACGGCGATCTGGGCAGGCGTCAGCATGGAGGGGGCAATCCTTTTGCGCGTCACGATGTCGCAATCTGGTGGCAATCCCTGTGCCAAAGCGACGCAGCGCGGGAACCGGCGTCGTGCGTGGGGGCCGTTGTCAAAGCGACCACGCGGGTTATGATGTCGTATGGACAACACTGCGGTCACCATGACAACAACTCTTCCACTGGATGAGACGGGCGCGCTGCTGCGCCTGCTGGACGACCCTGCTCGGTTGTGGCCGCGGCTGCTGGATTCGATGACGCGGCACCTGCCATGCGATGCCTGTGCGCTGTTGCGCCATGACGGTCGCTCAAGCGATGCGTTGCTGGTCCCGCTCGCCACGCGCGGGCTCAGCCCGGACACGCTCGGGCGGCGCTTTGCGCTGAACGACCACCCCCGTTTGCGGGCGATCGCCGGGGCGGAGGGCGGGCTGTTGCGGTTTCCCCCCAAATGCGAGCTTCCCGATCCCTATGACGGGCTGATCCCCGACCTGAACCAGCGGCTGCATGTCCATGACTGTATCGGTGCGCCGCTGAACGTGGATGGCCGTCCCTGGGGCATGCTGACCCTGGATGCGCTGAACGAAGGACGCTTCGACGGCTGGGAGGAGGCGATTGCCGCCTGGGCGCGGTTGACCGCCGACCTCGCCACTGCGGTGGAACGGCGCGCCGCCCTTGCGGCCGATGTCGAGCGGGGCGGCAGGGTGGTCAGGGAACTGGACGAGACGACGACGGGTCGCGAGACCGGCATGGTCGGGTCCAGCCCGGCGATGGCCGCCATGCTGACGGAGATCGATACGGTCGCGGCGAGCGACCTCGTCGTTCTGGTGCTGGGCGAGACCGGCGTCGGGAAGGAACTGGTGGCCCGCCGGCTGCACGCCCGCTCCTCCCGCGCGGCCGGTCCGCTGGTGCATGTGAATTGCGCGGCGTTGCCGGACGCGCTGGTGGAGAGCGAACTGTTCGGCCATGTGCGCGGCGCCTTCTCCGGTGCGGTGAGCGACCGGCGCGGCAAGTTCGAACTGGCCGACGGCGGCACCCTGTTCCTCGACGAGGTCGGCGAACTGCCGCTTGCGGCCCAGGCGAAGATGCTGCGGGCGCTGCAGAACGGCGAGGTCCAGCGTGTCGGTTCGGATCGCCACATCACCGTCGACGTGCGCGTGGTCGCCGCGACCAACCGCGACCTCGCGACGGAGGTGCGGGAGGGCCGCTTCCGTGCCGACGTCTATCACCGGCTCAGCGTCTACCCGCTGCGGGTGCCGCCGTTGCGCGACCGCGGCACCGACATCCTGAGGCTGGCCGGGCTTTTCCTGGAGCGCAACCGGGCGCGGCTGGGCCTGCGCAATCTTCGCCTGTCGTCGTCGTCGGAACGGCACATGCTGTCCTATCCATGGCCGGGGAATGTACGCGAGTTGGAACACGCCATCGGCCGCGGCGCCATCCGCGCCCGCGTCGCCCGTCCGCCGGACGGCGGCGTGCTGACCCTGACCCCCATCGATCTCGGGCTTGAGGAGGCGGGGGAGGGGAGCCCGGCACCGGTCATAGACGCGCTACCGACCCGGCTACCGAACCCGTCGGAGGACCTTCCCCTGAGGGATGCGGTGGAGGAGCTTCAGCGCCGCCTGATCCAGGACCGGCTGGGCCGTCACGGCGGAAACTGGGCGAAGGCAGCCCGATCGCTCGGGCTCGACCGCAGCAACCTGTTCCGGCTCGCCAAGCGGCTGGGACTGCGCGAATGACCGCGGACGGACTGTCCTGGCGGGACGACATCGACGCGCTGGTCTTCCGTCCGGCGGGACATGGCGGCTGGTGCGCCGTCCACCGGCTGGCCTTCCGCGCCCTGCTCGGCCTGCGGGAACCGACGCCGGAGGACTGCCTCGCCCATGCCGCCGCCCATCGCCCGGCGTTCGAGGCCGCGGCGGCCGGAAAGATCGCAAGGCGCGGCTACGGTGCCGCGGCCAGCCTGCATCTGACCAGCCGCGACATCGAACGCGCCCTTTAGAACCCCATCTGCCGCGGCATCCACAGCGCCAGATCGGGCCAGACGATCACCGCGACCACCACCAGCAGCAGGGTGACGAGCGGCCACAGCACCCAGCGCACCGTGCTTTCCATGGAACAGCCGGTCATCCGGCAGGCGACCATCAGATTGACCGCCATCGGCGGGGTGAACTGGCCGACCGCGATCATCAGGGTCAGGATCACGCCGAACCAGGTCAGATCCCAGTTGTAGGCCTGGGCGATGGGAATCAGCAGCGGCAGCAGGATGATGAAGATCGAGATGCCGTCCAGGAAGGTGCCGACGACGGTCAGCATCACCACCAGCAGGGCCAGCACGCCATATTCGCCGAGGCCGGAATGGATGATGGCGTCGGCGATGGGGTCGATCACCGACAGGGTGCTGAGCGCCCAGCCGAACACGCTGGCCAGCGCGATCACCGTCAGGATGATGGCGGAGATCTCCGCCGCCTCCACCAGCATGGAATAGAGGTCGCGGAAGCGGATCGTGCGGTAGACCACCATGCCCAGCAGCAGGCCGTAAGCCACCGCGATCACCGCCGCCTCGGTCGGGGTGAAGATGCCGAAGCGCAGGCCGCCCAGGATGATGACCTTGGCGAACAGGCCGAGCGCCGCGTCCCACAGGCTGCGCCAGAAGGGCGGGCGCGGCTCGTGCGACAGCTTGGCGCCCAGATTGTGCTTCCGCGCCAGCCAATAGACCGGAACGATCAGCGCGAGGCCGGCCAGCGTTCCGGGGATGATGCCGGCGGCGAACATCGAGGTGGTCGGGGCGGCGGGCACCAGCACGCTGTAGATGATCAGCGCCACCGACGGCGGGATCAGGATGTCGGTGGCCGCCGCCGCCGCGATGACGCTGGCGATGTAGGGGCGCGGGTAGCCGGCGCGGATCATGCTGGGCGCCATCACGCCGCAGACCGCCGCGGCGATGGCGGGACCCGAACCGGAGATGCCGCCCATCATCATCGCCACCACCACGGCGATGACCGCCAGTGCGCCCTTGCCCTGTCCGACGATGGCGGTGGCGAAGCGCACCAGCTTCTGCGCCACGCCCGACCGGTCGAAGATGGTGCCGGCCAGCACGAACATCGGGATGGTCAGCAACGGATACTTGGCGATGCCGGTATAGACGCTGGTCGGCACCGAGATGACGCCGAGATGGGCGAAGGCAATGGCGGCGGTGCCGGCCAGCCCCAGGGCGGCGGCGATCGGCACGCCCAGCACCATCATGACCAGGAAGGAGCCGAAGAGCAGGGTGGTGATCACGGTTCCCCCTCCGGGATATGGCCGGTCTCCAGCGGTTCCGTGCCCTTGTGGATGCGGATCATGCGGCCGACCGTGCGGGCCAGCACCACCAGCGACAGCAGCGGCAGCCAGATCGTGTAGATCCACTGCGGCAGCCCCAGCGCCGGCGACGTCACCTCGAACCGGTAATCGTCCCAGGTCGTCCAGGCGCCGTAGACCAGCAGCAGCCCGTACATCAGCGCCACGCAGGCCATGGCGAATTGCTCCGCCCGGCGGCGGTTGGCGGGAGACATCTTGTCGACGATGAAGGTGATGCGGATGTGGCGGTCCTTCACCACCGCGGCCGAGGCGCCGAGGAAGGTCAGGATCACCATCAGGGCAATCGAATATTCCTCGGTGAAGGCGAAGGACACGTCGGTCAGGTAGCGCACCACGACATTGGCGAAGGTGATCAGCGCCACCACCGCCATGGTGACGGCGACCAGCACCTCTTCGATGCCCAGGGGGACGCGGGGTTTCGGCACCGGCCGGACGACGGTGGGGTCGTGATCGCTCATATTGCCAGGGTCCAGATGGAGGGAGCGGGATTATTCCCTTCACTGGGCAATCAATGCAAGAAACGATCACCCCGGCGGATTACTCCGCCGACATGCCCGCCATCCCCTCTTCGCAAAGCGCCTCCTGGCGGAGCGGGAGACTGAGCGTGAAGACGCTGCCCACGCCCAGTCGGCTGTCCACCGTCACCGTTCCGCCATGCAGGGCGGCGATGCGGCGGACCATGTTCAGCCCGACGCCGCTTCCCGCCGCCGTCCCGGTGTTGGTGGCACGGAAGAAGCGGTCGAACACACGCTCCACCTCCGCCGCCGGAATGCCGATGCCCTGGTCGGCCACCGACAGCGCCAGATGCGACTGTCCGCCCAGCCCTTCCTCGATCCACGCGCGGAGCCGCACCGGCGAGCCGGCGGAGGAGTATTTCAGCGCATTGTTCAGCAGATTGTGGACGCACAGCTCCAGCATCGGACCGTCCCCGGTCATGCCGGCCGGGCAAGCCGTCAGGTCGAGTTCGATCCGCCGGCCGGGAGCGGCGTCGGCCTGCGCAGCGGCGGCGGCGCGCAGCAGGGCCGGCAACTCCAGCGGATCGCGGCGCAGGGCGAAGGCCGGGTCGCTCAGCCGGTCGTCGGCCAGACAGGTGTCCAGGATGTTGACCTGCCGGCGCACCGCACGGCGGATCTTGTCCAGCCGCGGCACCATGCCGGGGGCCTTTGCCTCGGCATCCAGCAGCAGGATCTGGGCCGCCCCGTCGATGATGGCGAGCGGGGTCTTGAACTCGTGCGCGGTCATCGACAGGAATCCCTTGAGCGCCCGCTTGGCCTCCTGCTCCGCGGTCAGCCGCTCTTCCGCCTCCAGCCGGGCGAGGTCGAGGCGGCGGATGGTGTCCTCCAGCCGCGCCTCCGCCCGGCGGCGGTGGGTGACGTCGCGCAGCATCAGCAGGCAGCCGACCTCGCGCTGTCCCGACCGGCCGCCGCGGTTGCCGATGCGGTTGCCGGAGGTCAGCGGCACCCGCGTCGCCTCGAAGCTGCGCAGGTCTCCGTCGCAATCCCTGGTCAACGGAACCGGCGCAGCGGTACAGCCACCGGACGAGAGGACGGACAAGCCGGGCAGTTCGGCCAGCCGGCGGCCGAGCGGCTGGAGGCCGGGCACCAGTGCGCGCGCGGCAGGATTCGCCTCCACCACCGTGCCGTCGGCATCCAGGACCAGCACAGGGTCGGGCACCGCGTCCAGCAGCACATCGCGGGCGACCGGCAGCAGGTCGAACAGGCGCCGCCGGGTGATCAGCCAATAGAAGACCGCGCCCATGAGAAGGAAACTGAAGGGGGTGGGGTCGAAGTCGAACAGGGTCAGGTTGCCGGTGACATAGCCGACATTCGCCACCCAGGGCACCGCCATCGCCACCAGGAAGCCCAGATAGTGGGTGCGGTAGGCCGGCGTCGCCCGGTGGACACCGTTGGCGGTGACGACGATGCTCATCACCATGAAGACATAGAGATAGATGGTGACAGCAAAGAAGAGCAGCCCGTGGTCGTAGAACAGCGGCGCTCCCGGTGCGTCACTGATCGGGTGGACCGCGGTGTAGATCAGCCGGTGGCCGTCGTTGGTCAGGGCCGCCGCCCAGGTCGCCGTCCCCACCGCGGCCGGCACCAGCCGCCAGCGCACCGCCACCTCCTCCCGTGTGTAGGACCAGAGGAAGAGCGCCCAGAAGCTGGGCGTGCAGACGATGCCGAGCCAGGCCATCTCCGCCCAGAACAGCTTGTCCGCCGGTGCCGGGACGATGATCTCGATGGCGGCAGCCGTCGCCCACCAGGAGGCGGACAACTGCATCGCGATGAAATCGAACCGGCCGGGAAAGGGTGGCAGGAGCCAGCTGCGCGACGCCGTCCACAGGGTCGCCAGCACCGCAGCGAGAAGAAGAATGGCAGGCAGGCTCAGCATGGCGGGACGGGCGGCAGGGACAAGACGGCTCCGGTGGACAGCGGCTGCATGCCCGTGACGGGGCCGGGCCATGGCGCGGGCGCAGCATGGACCGGCCCGCCGCGACTCCGCAAGGGGGTGCGGCACCATGGTCAGGGAAGGCCGGCGGCCCGTTCCGCCATTGCGGATTCGGCGCGCGATCCCGATAACACGGGGGTTGGCACGGACGGGCACAGGGGGGCGGGGTGACGAACGGAACGGACAGCGGCCGCTTTCCAGGCGATGGGCTGGACGCCCGTCCCTTCGACGCGGACGCCTTCGAAGGCGGCGCCGCCCTGCTGCACCGTCGCGCCATCCCGTCGCTGTTCGAAGCGCTGGAAACCCAGTCCGAAGGCACGGTGGCGGTCGACCGCGATGCCCGTGTGGTGTGGATCAACGCCAAATACGCCCGCATGCTCGGCATCGCCGACCCTGCCGAGGCCATCGGCCGCGAGGTGGAGGAGATCATCCCCCATTCGCAGATGCGCCAGGTCCTGGCGACCGGCCAGCCGATCCTGCTCGACCTGATGCTGTTCGGCACCCAGCGGCTGGTGGTGACCCGCTTCCCGCTGACCGACGACGACGGCGCGGTGATCGGTGCCGTGGGCTTCGTCCTGTATGACAGCCTGCACCGGCTGAAACCCCTGCTGGCCGAGCTGTCGCGGCTGGAGGCGGAGCTGGCGGCGACCAAGCGGCGGCTCGACGAGGGGCGGCAGCCGCGCTACACGCTGCAGAGCTATGTCGGCGACAGTCCGGTGTGCCTGGAGGTCAAGCGCAAGGCGCGTGTCGCCGCCCGCACCGATGCGCCGATCCTGCTGCTGGGCGAGACAGGCACCGGCAAGGAACTGATCGCCCAGGCCATCCACGGCCTGTCGGCGCGCAGCGGCCGGTCCTTCGTCGGCGTCAATGTGGCGGCGATCCCGGAAACCCTGTTGGAGGCTGAATTCTTCGGTGCGGTGCCTGGCGCCTACACCGGGATGGACCGACGGGGGCGGGAGGGCCGCTTCAAGACCGCCAATGGCGGCACCCTGTTCCTCGACGAGATCGGCGACATGCCGCTCGGCCTCCAGGCCAAGCTCCTGCGCGCCCTGCAGGAGCAGGAGATCGAGCCGCTCGGCTCCGACCGGCCGGTGAAGGTCGATGTGCGGGTTATCGCGGCGACGAACGTCGATCTGGAGCAGCGGATCCGCGACGGCCGTTTCCGCTCCGATCTCTATTACCGGCTGAACGTGCTGCCGATCCGCCTGCCGGCCCTGGCGGAAATGGCCGGCGGGCTGGAGGCCATCGCCGAGTCCATCCTGCAGGAAATCGCTGCCCGCACCGGGCTGCCCCTGCGCGGCCTGACGCCGGAAGCGGTCGAGGTGCTGGGCCGCCACCGCTGGCCCGGCAATGTGCGGGAGCTGCGCAACGTGCTGGAGCGCGCCTGTCTGCTGACCGACAACCGCCGCCTGACCGCCGCCGACCTCGCGGAGGCGCTGCCGGATCTGGCTTCGTCCGATTTGGCTGCAGCGGCGCCGGCGCAGACCGCACGTCCGGCGCCGGTCCGGCAGCAGGCCCAGGGGGAACCGCAGCCCCTGCCGGGCTATGACGCGGCGTTCGACGAGTTCGAGCGCGGGCTGCTCGGCCGCGCACTCGCCGCCCATGGCGGCAAGGCGGAGGCGGCGGCACGGGCGCTCGGCATTTCCCGCGCCGCCTTCTATAAGAAGCTCGCCCGGCTTGGGATGCGCGCCGGCGGGTGAAGCAGGCGCTCCCCACTCACACCGGCAACTGCTTCATCGCCGCGACCGCGGTCATCACGCCGCGAATCTCGGCCAGACCGCGCAGGCGGCCGATCATCGGATAGCCGGGGTGGGTCGGCTTGCCGATGTCGTCCAGCAGCTCGTGCCCATGGTCGGGACGGAAGGGCAGGCGCCAGTTGTCGTTGCCGGCGTCCTGGCGGCGCTTCTGCTCCTCCAGCAGGGTGGTGACGACCGACACCATGTCGACGTCGCCGCCGAGATGGTCGGCTTCCTCGAAGGAGCCGTCCGGCTCCTTGGCGACGTTGCGCAGATGGACGAAGTGGATGTCCTCGACGAAGCGCTTGGCCATCGCCGGCACGTCGTTGGTCTGCCCCGCCCCCAGCGAGCCGGTGCAGAAGGTCAGGCCGTTGTTGGGCGACTGCACCGCGTTGATGAGGTGGGCGAGGTCGTCCTCGGTGCTGACCACGCGGGGCAGGCCGAACAGCGGACGCGGCGGGTCGTCGGGGTGGATCGCCATGCGGATGCCGACCTCCTCCGCCGTCGGGATGACCTCTCGCAGGAAGCGGGCCAGCGTCTCGCGCAGGCCGTCTGCGGTCATGCCGTTGAAGCGCGCGATCATCTTGCGCAGGCCGGGAATGTCGTAGCGGTCATAGGCGCCGGGAAGGCCTGCCATGATGTTCGACAGCAGCTTGTCCCGGTCGCTTTCCGACGAGCGGTCGAACCACTCCTTGGCCTTGGCAAGAACCTCCGGCGCATGGTCCTCCTCGGCGCCCGGACGCTCCAGCATGTAGACATCGAAGGCCGCATGCTCATGGGCGTTGAAGCGCAGCGAGGTGCCGCCGCCCGGCAGCGCCGCCGCCAGCTCCGTCCGCGTCCAGTCCAGCACCGGCATGAAGTTGTAGCAGATGGTGGTCACGCCGCAGGCGGCGAGATTGCGCATCGACTGGCGGTAGTTGTCGAACAGCTCCGTCAGGTCGCCTTCACCGATCTTGATCGCCTCGTGCACCGGCAGGCTTTCGGTGACGGTCCAGCTGAGGCCGAGTTCCTCGTCGGACTCGATCATCGCCTTGCGCTTCTGGATTTCCTCGACCGACCAGACGACGCCGTAGGGGATGTGGTGCAGGGCGGTGACCACGCCGGTGGCGCCGGCTTGGCGGATGTGGTTCAGCTTGATGGCGTCTTCGGGGCCGAACCAGCGCCAGGACTGTTCCATGGCTGCGAACTCCTTGGAAAGAGAGGGGGGCTTTGGAATCTGGGAAATCAGCGGAAGAGCAGGTTGGGCAGCCACAGCGACAGGGCCGGGATGTAGGAGACCAGGAACAGGATCAGGATGTTGCAGAGCAGGAAGGGCCAGATCGCCTTGGTGATCGCGCCAAGCGAGATCTTCGCGATGTTGGCGGCGACGAACAGGCAGACGCCGACCGGCGGGGTGGTCAGACCGATCATCAGGTTCAGCACGGCGAAGGTGGCGAAATGGATCGGGTCGATCCCGACCTGGGTCGCCACCGCCAGCAGCGGCGGAAACAGGATGATCAGCGCCGCGATCGTCTCCATGAAGGTGCCGACGATCAGCAGCAGGATGTTGATCAGCAGGATGATCAGATACTTGTTGGTGGTCAGCGCCAGCATCGAGGCGGCGATGGCCTGCGGAATCTGCTCGCTGGTCAGGATCCAGCCGAAGACGTTGGCGAGGCCAACCAGCAGGATCAGCCCGCCCGATCCGATGGCGCTTTCCAGCAGGATGGCCGGCAGCTGGCGCAGCGTGAAGCCTTTGTAGACGAACAGTCCGATGACGAAGGCGTAGATCGCCGAGACGATGGAGGCCTCGGTCGGGGTGAAATAGCCGCCGACGATGCCGAACAGGATGATCGCCGTCATCAGCAGCGCCCAGAAGGCGCCGCGGCTGGCGCGGACCAGCGCGCCGAAGCCCTGCCAGGGCTCGCGCGGATAGTTGCGGACCCGCGCCAGAATCCAGACCGTCAGCATCATGCCGAGGCCGAGCAGCAGGCCGGGCACGGCGCCGGCCATGAACATCTTGCCGACCGACAGGCCGGTCAGGGTGCCGACGATGATCATCGGCACGCTGGGCGGGATGATCGGCCCGACGGTGGAGGCGGCGGCGGTGACGGCGGCGGCGAAGGGGGCGTCGTAGCCCGACTTGCGCATCGCCGGGATCATGACGGCGCCGATGGAGGCGGTCTCGGCCACCGCAGTGCCGGAGATGCCGGCGAACACCATCGATCCGGTGACGTTGGCGAGGCCGAGGCCGCCGCGGATGTGGCCGACCAGCCGGTTGCTGAACAGCACGATCTGGTCGGTGATGCCGCCGCCGTTCATCAGGTTGCCGGCCAGCACGAAGCCGGGGATGCAGAGCAGCACGAAGCTGTCCATGCCGGCATACATGAACTGCGGAACCACGGCGAGGTCGATGTCGCTGCCGACCAGATAGACCGCCGAGGCGCCGCCCAGCGCGATGCCGACCGGCGCGCCCAGGATCAGCAGGACGGCGAAGGTTAGGAACAGTGCGGTGACCATCAGACGGTTTCCCCGTGGCTGGGCGGCGCGGCGTCGCGCCCGAGCCCGGCAAGGCGGGCGATGGAGAAGAAGGCGAGCGAGACCGGGATGATCAGCGTCACGACATAGACCCAGATCATCGGGACATTGATGGAGCGCGCCCGCTCTCCGATGCTGCCGACGACATAGTCCCAGGCGCCGGGAATGATGGCGACGGCGAACACCAGGATCGCCACGTCGACCAGCCGGGCGACCGCCCGTTGCGCCGGCTTGGGCAGCAGCAGGATGAACATGTCCACATTCACCAGTTCGCCGCGCAGCAGCGCCAGACCACAGGAAAAGGCGACGAGATGGACCAGCGCGAAACGGGCCACCTCCTCCGTCCAGGCCGGGGAAGGAAAGCCGGGAATGCGGCCCAACACCTGGATGGTCACGACGACTATGAGGACGCCGATGGCCGCCAGGGTACCCCAACGGCAAAGGGCTGATACGGCCGACAATATGGCGGCAAAGGCTGCGCGCATCGGAAGGCACTCATGCGGTTGGAGGAGCGCACCCGAGTAGATCCCCTCTCCCCTGGGGAGAGGGGATCCTGTACTCGGTTAGGGAGAGAGCTAGGGTCCTCCCCCTCACTTCACCGCGATGATTTCGTCGTAGATCGGCTTGATCTCCGGCGACAGCGCCGCGACCACGGCGGCGCGGCCCTTCTCGGCGAAGGCGGCCTTGTCGACCGTGACGAACTCCATGCCCTTGGCCTTCAGGTCGGCCGCCAGCTTGGCCTCGTCCTCGATGAACAGCTTGCGCTCGGCGGCCTGGGCGGCCTTGGCGGCGTCCATGATGGCGGCGCGCTGTTCGGCCGGCAGCTTGCCCATCTTCTTCGATCCGCCGACCAGATAGATCCAGCTGATGACGTGTTCCGTCTGGTTCACGTATTTCTGGACCTCGTAGAAGCTCGCCGACTTGATCAGCGCCAGCGGGTTCTCCTGCGCCTCGATGGTGTCGTTCTGCAGGCCGGTGAACACCTCGGAGAAGGCCATCGGCGTCGGCTTGGCGCCCAGCCCCTGCCAGAAGGATACGAACAGCGGCACGTTCGGCACGCGCATCTTCAGGCCGTTCAGCTCGTCCGGCGACTTGATCGGGCGCTTGCTGGTCAGGTTGCGCGGGCCGCGGGCGAAGTAGGTCAGCGGAACCAGCTGGGTCTTCTGCTCGATGGACTCCGCGATCTTGCGGCCCGGCTCGCCGGTGACGACCTTGTCGAGATGGTCGAGGTCGCGGATGCCATAGGGGACCGCCAGCAAGGCTGCGGCCGGCGCCCAGTTCTGCAGGGACTCGCCGGTGATGGTGAAGTCGATGGTGCCGAGCTGGATGCCCTTGATCAGGTCGGTTTCCTTGCCGAGCTGCTCGTTGGGGAACACCTTGACCTCGACCGCACCGTTCGTACGCTTGGCCACCTCCTCGGCGAAGACCAGCGAGGCCTTGTGCCAGACATTCTCCTCGTTGGCGAGGTGGCCGAGCTTCAGCGTCGTCTTGGCCTGGGCGCGGACGATGGCCGGCGCGGCGATCCCGCCGAGCAGCGTCGCACCGGCGGCGATGCCGGCGCCAAGGCCGATGCTCTTGGCCAGCGTGCGGCGGGAGATCGGGGTCTTGCTGTTCATCCTGGTGTTCCTCCGTTATGGGCGGATCCGGTCCGCCTTGCTTTGCGCGATGGATTGACTGAAGCCGGCGGTCAGCCTTCGAAGTCGAGCTGCACCTTGATCGTGCTGGACGGGTCGGTTTCGATCATGGAGAAGGCGCTCGCCGCGTCGGCGATCGGGAAGACCTGGGTGATCATGGCGGCCGGCTGCAGCTTGCCGCTCTCAAGCCACTCGATCACCTGCGGCAGCAGGCGGCGGTTCAGGCGGGAACCGACCAGCGTCAGCTCCTTCTTCACGATCTCCTGCTGGCTGATGTTGCAGGGGCCGGGCGAGAAGCCGAGCAGGCCGATGCGCGCGGCCGGGCTGGCGAGACGGCAGGCCTCCTCCAGCAGGGCCGGAACCCCGGCGCCGTCGATCACCACCGTGGGACCGAGCCCGTCATTCTCGTCGCGCACCGCATCGGGCACCGACACGCGCGAGGAGTTGAGCACGACGTCGGCACCGAACTCCTTCGCCCGTTCCAGCCGCTTGTCGTCCAGGTCGGCGACGATGCAGCGGGCGCCGTGCAGCTTGGCGACCTGCACCACCGTCAGCCCGACCGTCCCGGCGCCATAGACCAGAACCGTGTCGTCGGCGGCGATGCCGGTGCGCGACAGCACGTTGGCGGCGATCGACAGCGGCTCCGCCAGGGCGGCAATCGAAATCGGCAGGTCGGACCGCACCTTCACCGCATTGGCCGCCGGCACGACGACATGGTTGCGGAAGCCGCCGTCGCGGTGGACGCCGAACACCTCCAGATTGGCGCAGACGTTGCTGCGACCGGCGCGGCAGGCATAGCAGCGGCCGCAGGAGACCACCGGATCGACCACGACATGATCGCCGGCCGCGACTGTGGTCACGCCGTCGCCGACCGCCTCGACCGTGCCGGCGAACTCGTGTCCGATCACACGGGGATAGACCGCGAAGGGGTTGGAGCCGTGGTAGATGTGCAGGTCCGACCCGCAGATGCCGGCGCGCTGGACGCGGACCAGCACCTCGCCGGCCTTGACCGGCCCGGCGGACGGGGGGGCTTCGGGACGAAGGGCCAGCACATGCGGCTTTTCGACGGTCAGGGCAACCACGGGAACACTCCCTAGAATCTGGGATAAGGGGATGCTGTGAAACGGGGTCAGGCGGTGGCGGCAACCACGGCGCGGGCGCCCTCGGCGAACAGGCGCCTCAGCGCGGCGGTGACGGGATCGGTGAAGCGCGGGTCACGCGGCAGATCCTCGCCGAACACCGCCGTCAGGCCGAACAAAGCCTCGGCCAGCCGATCCGGATTGCCGGCGGCGGATGCGGCGATCTCCGCCAGACGCGGGGCCAACGGATCGCGCAGGTCGATGGGCTGGCCCTTCTCGTCGATGCCGGCGGCATAGCGCATCCAGGCGGCAACGGCCAGGGCCAGCCGGTCGATGGACAGGTCGGCGGCCAGCCGGTCGCGGATCGGGTTCAGCAGGCGCTGCGGCAGCTTCTGCGTGCCGTCCATGGCAATCTGCCAGGTGCGGTGACGCAGCGCCGGATTGCGGAAACGGGCGACCAGCGCGTCCTTGTATTGCTCCAGATCCGCGCCGGGAGGCATATGCAGCGTCGGCCCGGTCTCCAAATCCATCAGATTGCGGACAAGCGTGGCGAAGGCGGGATCGGCCATGGTGTCCGACACCGTTTCATAGCCCGCCAGATATCCCAGATAGGCGATGGTGGAGTGGCTGCCGTTCAGCAACCGCAGCTTCATCGTCTCGTAGGGATGGACGTCGGCGACCAGTTCGACCCCCACCTCCTCCCAGGCCGGGCGGCCGGCGGGAAAGCGGTCCTCCACCACCCATTGGGTGAAGGGCTCCGTCACCACCGGCCAGGAATCCTGCAGGCCGAGCGATTGGGACACGCGGGCGCGGTCGGCCTCCGTGGTGGCGGGGACGATGCGGTCGACCATGCTGTTCGGGCAGGCGACGGTCTCGCCCACCCAGGCGCCGAAGCCCGGATCGCGCAGTTCGGCGAAGCGGCGCAGGATGCGGGCCACCGTGTCGCCGTTGCTCGGCAGGTTGTCGCAGCTCAGCACGGTGAAGGGCGGCAGCCCGGCGGTGCGGCGGCGGGCGAGCGCCTCCGCGATGAAGCCGATGGCGGTGCGCGGCTTGCCCGGATTGTCCAGGTCGTGGCGGATGTCGGGATGATCCTCATTCAGCGCGCCGGTCGCCGGATCATGGCAATAGCCCTTCTCCGTCACCGTCAGGGTGACGATGCGCACCGACGGGCGGCACATCCGTTCCAGTACCGCCTGGGGATCCTCATGCGCCACCAGCAGCTCCAGCAGACAGCCGACCACCCGCAGCCGCTCCCCTGCCGCATCGCGCACCGCGACGGTGTAGAGTCCGTCCTGCGGTTCCAGCGCATCGCGGGTATCGGGGCTGCGCAGGCTGACGCCGGCGATGCCCCAGGGGCCGAACCGCTTCTCCAGCAGGGCGTCGGTGTAGGCGGCCTGATGGGCGCGCTGAAAGGCGCCGACGCCGAGATGGACGATCCCGAGATCCAGCGCCTTGCGGTCGTAAGCAGGCCGCTCCACCGACGCCGGCAGGTTCGACAGGCCGGCGGCGACGAGGCGGGGCAGGGACGAGGGCGCAGGGGATTGCATGAGAAACGGTTTCCTTCCCGGCGAACAGTGCGCGAGGCGTCGCTCGCATTCTTGTATGGTAGTATGTCAAAAAGCTCGGGCAATGGCAACCCGGATTGTTCCGGTATGAAATGATAAGGCGAGCGGATAAGGAGACCGGCAAATCCTGCGCCGGTCAGCGCAGTCCGGCAACCTTCGAGCGACCGGCAGGCCGGGAAGAGGATTTGGGAGCCGGAGGCGCCGCACCGTCCTCCAGCGTGAAGAGGTCGGGAAACTTGCTCTCCAGTTCGGGCAGCGATGTCAGGATCTCGCGCAGGTGCATGCCCATCGCCGCCTCGGCCTTGGCGGGATCACGGGCGGCAATCGCCTCCAGCACCGCCTGATGCTGCGAGATCAGCCGGCGGATCGGCGTGGCGTAGGGCACGCTGAGGTAGCGAACGCGGTCCATCTGGGCCTTCGTCTCCTCGACGATACGCCAGGCATATTCGCATTCCGCCCCGATGGCGATCGTGCGGTGGAAGGCCTCGTCAAGCTCCAGGAAACGCACGGGCACCGGTTCGTCGGCAATGTCCCACTGGGCCTTCAGGTTGTCGCGCAGTTCGGCGAGGCCGGCCGGCGTGATGGTCTCGCAGGCCTTGCGCACCACGGCAGTCTCCACCGCCTCGCGGACGAAACGGGCGTCGAGTACCTGCTTGACCGAGATCTTGACGACGAAGGTGCCCCGTTGCGGCCGGATGGTCAGCAGGCCGGACTCGCTCAGCTTGATGAAGGCCTCGCGCACCGGTTGACGGCTGACGCCCAGCTGGTCGGCGATCTCCTGCTCGGATAGGGCTTGACCGGGGCGGAACTGCATCGCCACGATGGCTTGGCGCAGCACCCGGTACACGCGCCGCGCGATCGGCTCCCCGGAGTCCACGTCGATCTTTGTCAACATCGCTTTGCCATCCTGTCAGGCCGCCCCTTCTTCCGGCCAGCTTCGCCATACGAAGCATGGGCAGGAGGAAACAATCAGTGAAGCATACTACCATACTAGTTGGGAAGCAAGCCTTGCGGTGCGGGGCGCCCTTATGCGACGTCGCATTTCACAGCGCTGCGACTTATGGAAATCATTTCGCACCAGCACACGGACGGTTGAAACTTCCCACGGAATCGGCATGCTGTCGCCGATGGTCTGACCACTTCGCACGCAGGAGCAAGCTCCTGCCCGAAATTTGACCATCTCTATTCATGCACCCAGCGCCCGCGCATCGATCCATATCCATCCATCCTCGACCAGGAAACCGTCGCCCATGTCCGCCATCCTGCTGCAGGAAAGTTCCGAGACGAAGGACCAGCCGCTCCGCGAAGACATCCGCCTGCTGGGGCGCATCCTGGGCGATACCGTCCGCAGCCAGGAAGGGGAGGCGGTGTTCGACATCGTCGAGCGCATCCGCCAGACCTCCATCCGGTTCCACCGCGAAGAGGACCAGGGCGCCCGCAAGGAGCTTGAGGCGATCCTGAACAGCCTGTCGCCGCCGCAGACGGCGCGGGTGGTGCGGGCCTACAGCTTCTTCTCGCATCTGGCCAACATCGCCGAGGATCAGCACCACATCCGCCGCACCCGCGCCCATGCGCTCGCCGGATCGTCGCCGCGCGACGGCACCATGGCCCATGCGCTGGACGAGGCGGCCAAGGCCGGCGTCACCACCCAGCAGCTGAAGGAGTTCTTCGACGGCGCGCTGGTCAGCCCGGTGCTGACCGCCCACCCGACCGAGGTGCAGCGCAAGAGCATCCTGACCGTGCAGATGGAGGTCGCCAAGCTGCTGGCGGAGCGCGACCACGGCCCGATGACGCCGGAGGAGGAGGAAACCAACCTTGAATCCCTCCAGCGCGCGGTGCTGACGCTGTGGCAGACCGCCATCCTGCGCGCCACCAAGCTGGCGGTGACGGACGAGGTGGCCAACGGCCTGACCTTCTACGACTACACCTTCCTGCGCGAGATGCCGCGCTTCTATGCCCAGTTGGAAGACCATCTGCGGCGGACGGATCCGTCCTGGACGACAACGGAGCTGCCGTCCTTCCTGCGCATGGGCAGCTGGATCGGCGGCGACCGCGACGGCAACCCCTTCGTCACCGCCCCCGTCCTGCGTCAGGCGATGCGGATGCAGAGCACCCGCGCCCTGCAATTCTACCTGGACGAACTGCACACGCTGGGGTCTGAGCTGTCGCTCAGCACCCGTGTCATCGACGTTTCGGAGCCGCTGCGCCAGCTGGCCGAACGCTCGCCCGACCCGTCGCCCCACCGCAAGATGGAGCCGTACCGCCGCGCCATCTCCGGCATCTATGCGCGGGTCGCCGCGACGCTGCGGACGCTGGACGGGCTGGAGGCGCCCCGCCACGCCGTGGGCGAGGCGCCGCCCTATCTGGCCCCGGCCGAGCTCCGCGCCGACCTCGACATCATCGACCGCTCGCTGACCGTCAACGGCTCGGCGGCGCTCGCCAAGGGCCGGCTGCGCCACCTGCGCCGGGCCGTCGACCTGTTCGGCTTCCATCTGGCCAGCATCGACCTGCGCCAGAACTCCGACGTGCATGAGCGGTCGGTGGCGGAGCTGCTGTCCTTCGCCGACACCGCCGTCGACTACAAGACACTGTCGGAGGACGAGCGGATCGACCTGCTGGTGCGCGAGCTGGAGACCAACCGGCCGCTGGCCTCGCGCTATGCCGACTATTCGGAGGAAACCAGCTCCGAACTGGACATCCTGCGCACCGCCGCCGATGCCCGCGCCCGCTTCGGGTCGGATGCGGTGGTGAACTGCGTCATCTCCAAGACCGACGGCGTGTCGGACATCCTGGAGGTCGCCGTCCTGCTGAAGGAGGCCGGGCTGCTGCGGCCGAAGGACAAGGCGCTGGACCTGAACATCGCCCCGCTGTTCGAGACCATCGGCGATCTGCGCAACTGCGCCGCCACCATGGACCGGCTGCTGTCGATCCCCACTTACCGGCGCTTCCTGGAAAGCCGGGGCAACCTGCAGGAGGTGATGCTCGGCTATTCTGACAGCAACAAGGACGGCGGCTTCCTCACCTCCGGCTGGGAGCTGTACAAGGCCGAGATCGCGCTGGTCGAGGTGTTCGCCAAGCATGGCGTGCGGCTGCGGCTGTTCCATGGCCGCGGCGGCTCGGTCGGCCGCGGCGGCGGCCCCAGCTATCAGGCGATCCTGGCCCAGCCGGCCGGTGCGGTGCAGGGCGCCATCCGCATCACCGAGCAGGGCGAGGTCATCGCCGGGAAATATTCCAACCCCGAGGTCGGCCGGCGCAACCTGGAAACGCTGGCGGCGGCGACGCTGGAAGCGACCCTGCTGCACCCGGAATCGGCGGAACCCTGCACCGATCTGTTCCTCCAGACCATGGAAGAGCTGTCGGAGCATGCCTTCAAGGCCTATCGCGGGCTGGTCTACGAGACCGAAGGCTTCGAGAAGTATTTCTGGGAATCGACGGTGATCGGCGAGATCGCCAACCTCAACATCGGCAGCCGCCCGGCCTCGCGCAAGAAATCGACCAGCATCGAGGATCTGCGGGCAATTCCCTGGGTGTTCAGCTGGGCGCAGTGCCGCCTGATGCTGCCGGGCTGGTACGGCTTCGGCTCGGCGGTGAAGGCCTATCTGGCCCAGCACCCCGACGGGATGGAGCGGCTGCGGGCGATGCACCGCGACTGGGGCTTCTTCCGCACGCTGCTGTCCAACATGGACATGGTGCTGTCCAAGTCGAACATCGCCATCGCATCCCGCTATGCCGGGCTGGTGTCGGACCCGGATCTTCGGGAGGCCATCTTCTCCCGCATCCGGGCGGAGTGGCAGGACTCCATCGAGGTTCTGCTGGCGATCACCGAGCAGTCGGCCCTCTTGGAGAAGAACCCGCTGCTCGCGCGGTCGATCCGCAACCGCTTCCCCTATCTGGACCCGCTCAACCATGTCCAGGTCGAGCTGCTGAAGCGCCACCGCACCAGCGACAGCGGCGAGCAGATCGCCCGCGGCATCCATCTGACCATCAACGGCATCGCCGCCGGCCTGCGCAACAGCGGCTGATCCGCCGGCATTTTTCCACTGGCCGGACCATTCGAAACGAGCCCCTCTTCCCGATGGAAGAGGGGCTCGTTTCGTTTGTGAGCAGATGCAAAATGAGTCCGCCCAGCCATCTTCCCCTGTTCTTGTGCAGCGCCGTTCAAGTCTTCGCCGCTGCAAAATGACGCAGGCGAATTCGAATGGCTGGGCCGCAAAAAGTCATGGCTTCTTTCAAAAATCCGAATTGAAGGCAGACGAATAGTTTGATAGCTGTCGCGGCTTCACAAGGAGGATTGGTATGACCACTCAATCGCAACAGCAGCAGATGGCCCAGCCCGACGAGGTTCGTGCGCAAGGGACGGCAGGCGCCGCCGGCATCCAGCAGGGCGCCGCTGCAGCCGGCGAACAGGAGGAGCGTCTTGTTTGGGGCGGTGCCTGCGGCGCCGGTGCTGGCGCGGCGATCCTGTGGCAACCGGTCACCGTCCTGGGAAGCCGTCGGCGGTGATCGGCTCAAGGTCGAACGCAAAGCCGGCCCTACCCCGTCGCTCCGCAGGTCGGACGACGGGATAGGGCCTGCCGGTTTTCTGTCCCCTATGCCAGCGGGGGCCTTCCGTCAACCTGCCCGCATGCGGTTGACCAGATTGTCGACCTGCGAACCCAGCGAGCGCACCTCGTCCGCCACGGTGGAGGATGCCGTCAGCACGCGGGTGGCGGATTCACCCGACTCCGCAGCGGCCCGCGCCACCGAATCGATGTTGCGGCGGACATGCTGGGTGCCGTCGGCGGCCTCGCCGACATTGCGGGCGATCTCGCGGGTGGCCGCACTCTGCTGCTCGACCGCCGCCGCGACGGTGGTGGCGATCTCGTTGATCTCGCGGATGGTGCCGGCGATGGAGCGGATGGCGTCCACCGCATCCTGGGTCACCGACTGCATCGCCTGAATCTGGCTGGAGATCTCCTCGGTCGCCTTGCCCGTCTGGTTGGCGAGGCTCTTCACCTCCGACGCCACGACGGCGAAGCCCTTGCCGGCCTCCCCGGCGCGTGCCGCCTCGATGGTGGCGTTCAGGGCCAACAGATTGGTCTGGGACGCGATGTCGTTGATCAGCTGTACCACCTCGCCGATCTTGTTGGCCGACTGCGACAGCCCCTCCACCGTGCGATCGGTGCGTTCGGCCTCGCTGGCCGCCTTGCGGGCGATCTGGCTGGAGGCGTGGACCTGGCTGCCGATCTCCTGGATCGAGGCCGACAGCTCCTCCGTCGCGGCGGCGACCGCCTTGACGCTGCCTTCGGCCTGCTGCGAGGTGCTGGCGGCGGTCGCAGCCTCTCCGGTGGTGGCCTCGGCGTTGCGGCTCATGCGCTGGGCCATGTCCTGCATCTCGCCGGCGGCACGGGCGACGCGGTCCAGCACGCCGCGGACGCTGCTTTCGAAATTCTCCGCCATCTCGACCATGGCCCGGCGGCGCTCCCCGGCGGCCCGGCTGCGTTCGGTCTCGGCACGCGCGTTGGCGGCATTGGCCTCGTTGGCGGTGTCGCGGAAGACCATCAGCGCGCGGGTCATGTCGCCGATCTCGTCAGTGCCGGCGGCGGGGATGGGGGCGTTGAGATTGCCGGCGGCGATGGCCCGCATCGCATCGGACAGGGCGCTCAGCCGGGCGACGATGTTGCGGCCGACCACGAACCAGGCCAGCGCCGCGGCGCCGGCGAGGCTGGCGGCGGCGAACAGGATCAGCATCATCCTGCCGGCGGACAGCGCGTCGGTGGCGCCGGCGGCAGCGGAATCAGCCTCCTGCTTCATCGCCGCGATCTGCTCGTCGACCATGCCGGCAAACTGGCGGGCAATCTGCCGGTTCTCCGCCAGGACCTTCTCGTTCTCTGCGGCGGCGTCCAGTTCGGAGCGGCGCAGCTTGAACAGGCTGTTCTCCCCGGTGCCGAAGCCGGCCAGGATCTCGGCGTTCCTGATCAGCTTGGGGAGGCCGTCGTCACCTGTCTTCTGCAGAGCCTTCAGCCGCTCGTCCATCGCCTTGGCGGCGGCGGCATAGCGGGTCTCCAGCATAGCCAGCCGGTCGATGCTGGGCGCCTGCGCCGCCTCGTTCAGTGCGCCGACGGCGGCGGCGGCGTAGGTCGACAGCTCCAGATATGTGCGGAATCGGGCCAGCCCGTCACCCAGCAGGGCCTGCATGGAATCGCGGGTCTGCGAACGGACGTTGACGCTGGACAGCTTGATCTCGGCCTTCAGCCGCATCAGCGGCGATTCCATCTGCTCCAGCAGGGCGGACTGCCGACGCGCCGCGTCGGTCAGCAATTCAGCCACCTTCTGGCGCAGCGCGTCGCGCTCCGCGCTGCCGGCCGGCAGTTCCAGGATCTTGCGGCGCATGTCGAAGACGCCATTGGCGCCGTCGCCGAGCAGGAAGAAGGCGTCCAGCCCCTCGGAGGTGTCCTTGCTCAGCCGGCTGCCGATCTGCGCGGTTGCGCTGACCATGCGGGCGGCGGCCTCCAGATAGGCCTGCTGGTGCTGGACGACGGCGAAGGCGGTCTCGGCACTGCCGGCGCGGGTCAGCGCTTCCGACGAAACGCTCAGGTCGCCGCGCACCTCGTACATGGTGATCAGCGAGCGGACGGCGTCGCCCAGCGCGTTCATGTCGCTCTCGGTGCTGCTGTCCAGCGCCTCGCCCTTGTCGCGCAAGGCGGTGCCCGCCCGGTCGGTCAGCGGGGCGAGGCTGCCGAGGAAGGCGTCATAGGATTTGGCCAGCTCGACCGACGTCGTCTCGCGCGTGCCGCGGACGGACAGGCGCAGAGTGGCGGCAGCGTTGCCGCGCTCCAGCGTGGCGATCAGCCCCTGCGTCTTGCCGCGCAGCTCGGCGATCCGCGGGTCGCCGGCGCGGCGGGTCGCCAGTTCCTCCACCAGGTCGCCCAGCGCCTTGCCGTTGCCCATGATCTCGCCATAGATGCGTTCGCGCTCGCCCTGGCTCTCGGCAGCGGCGAGCACCGGTGCGGCGGCGGCGATGCCGCTGCTTTCACCGGACAGGCGCTTCGCCAACTCCATCTCCGGCAGTCCGGTGCCGACGATCCGCGTCAGCGGCGCCTCCACCGCGGAGAAGGAGGTCAGCCCAACGATGCTGGCGGCGACCGTCATGCCGGCCATGCCGGCGAAGGCGAGCAGAAGCTTGCCGCGGACACCCAGGCGGCGGGCGCGTGGCTCGCGGTCTCTGCGGTCGGGCGTCATGGTATCGTCGCGGACATCCGTCGTCATGTTTCGTCCCTGCTCCCCCGGAATGAAGTGACTGTCCGGGCTTGGCGCCCGTTTTTTTGCTACCGCCCCTGCCGCCGCCGGCCACCACTTGCGCAAATTGATCCGGCCCTGCACTGCGTGGCAAACCAACCATACTGCAGTGTGGTTGACAGATCCTTACGGAAGAACACTCATTTTCGACCATCTATTTGGTATGGACGCGTTCCGGCGGCACAATGATGGGCCGGCATCCCGGCATGCGTCATTATGACCATCCGCCTGCGACGAACGTTATAGAGGCTCTCATCCCCCATGACCGCCATGTTAGTCTGGCGCGAGACGTCGGCGATGGGGGGAAACATGCGGGTCTGGCAGACGGTGTTCGCGCCCTTGCCGACGGAACGCTGACCGTATGCACCGCCTGCTGCAAAGCCAGTTCAAGCGCGTGCTGGGCCTGCAAAGCGCGGATGCGGCCGAGTCCGTCCTGGCCGAGCTGCAGGCGCTTGCCGGCCATGCCGGCCTGTCGCCGGAGGCGGCGCGGATGCTGGAAGGGCTGCCGGCGCTGTTCGGCCGGATCGGCCAGAGCTATGAGCAGGCCGACCGCGACCTGAGCCGGCGATCCCGCAGCCTTCAATTGAGTTCCGAGGAGCTGGCCGATGCCAACGAGCGGCTGCGGCGCGAAGCGGGGATCCAAGCCCATGCGATCAGCCGCCTGCGCGGGGCCGCCAACAGCCTGCTGCGCGCCGACGGCCGCCCCGAGCTGCCTGATTCCGCCGACAGCAGTCCGACCGACAGCCTGGAGCGGCTGAGCCAGTTGATGGCAGGGATGGTGGAGGAACGCTCCGCCGCCCAGCGGGCTCTGGAACAGCAGAAATTCGCGCTGGACCAGCATGCCATCGTCAGCATCACCGACCACCGCGGCGTCATCACCTACGCCAACGACAAGTTCTGTCAGATCAGCGGCTTCTCGCGCGATGAACTTTTGGGCCGCTCCCACCGCATCGTGAATTCGGGCCGCCACCCCTCCGGCTTCTTCGCGGAGATGTGGCGCAGCATCATGGACGGGCAGGTCTGGCACGGCGAGATCTGCAACCGGACCAAGGCGGGCGAGGAGTATTGGGTGGCCGCCACCATCGTGCCGCAGCTGACCGCCGACGGGCGGCCGCACCAGTACATCGCGATCCGCACCGACATCACCGAACGCAAGCGGATGGAGGCGGAGCTGGAGGACAGCCGCCGCTTCCTGCAAAGCATCACCGACAGCATGGGCGAAGGCGTCTTCTCGCTGGACCGCAACGGCTTCTGCACCTTCCTGAACCCGGAAGCGGAACGGCTGCTGGGCTGGTCGCAAGAGGATCTGCGCGGCATCCCCTTGCACGACGCCGTCCATTACAAGGACCGGCAGGGGAACCCGGTGGCCAGGGAGGATTGCGCCGTCCTGAACAGCGTCCGCCGCGGCGAAGCCTATCGCTCGGAAACCGATCATTTCATCCGGCGCGACGGCACCGTCTTCCCCATCGCCATCACCACGGTGCCGCTCCGCGAGGAAGGGCGCATCGTCGGCTCCGTCACCGTCTTCCAGGACATCACCGAAAGCCAGCGCATGCTGACCGCCCTGCAGGAGAGCGAGGAGCGGCTGACCGTGGCGCTGGACGCCTCCAACACCGGGCTGTGGGACTGGAACCCGGTGAGCGACCACGCCTATTACTCCGACCGCTGGCTCGGCATGCTGGGCTACGCACACGGCGAACTGCCGCCCAGCGGCGCCACCTGGCTGGGTCTGCTGCACGAGGAGGACCGGGACCGGGTTCTCTCGATGCTGGAGGAGCATATCGCCGGCCGCCTCGCGGTCTACGAGGTCGAGTTCCGCATGCGCCACAGGTCCGGCGACTGGGTCTGGATCCTGTCGGCCGGCAAGGTGACGGAACGCGACGCCGCGGGCCGGCCCACCCGGATCACCGGCATCCACAAGGATGTGACCGACCGCAAGCGCACCGAGGACGAGCTGGCGCGCGCCAAGGAGGATGCCGACCGCGCCAACCGGCAAAAGAGCGATTTCCTGGCCAACATGAGCCACGAGATCCGTACGCCGATGAATGCGGTGATCGGCCTCAGCCACCTGATGATGAAGACCGATCTGACGCCGCGGCAGCGCGATTACCTGGACAAGATCCACGCATCCTCGCGCAGCCTGCTCGGCATCATCAACGACATCCTCGACTTCTCCAAGGTCGAGGCCGGCAAGCTGACCATCGAGGCGATCCCCTTCCATGTCGGCGGCGTCCTGCAGGAGGTGGCGAGCGTCGTCCTGCCCAAGCTGCGGGAAAAGGGTCTGGAGCTGATCCTCGACCTGAACGGCGAGGTGCCGGGCACTCTGGTCGGCGACCCGTTGCGGCTGGGACAGGTGATCCTGAACCTCGTTTCCAACGCGGTGAAATTCACCGAACGGGGCGAGGTGGTGGTGACGGTCGGCGGGCGGATCGGCACCGCCGACGATTACCGGCTGGAGGTGGAGGTCTGCGACACCGGTATCGGCATGTCGCCGGAACAGGCCGCCGCCCTGTTCCGTCCCTTCACCCAGGCCGACAGCTCCACCACGCGGCGTTTCGGCGGCACCGGGCTGGGGCTGGCGATCTGCCGGCAGCTGGTGGAATTGATGGGCGGCACGGTGTCGGTGGAGAGCCGGCCGGGCGAGGGCAGCATCTTCCGCTTCTCCATCCGCTGCCGGGTCGCCGCCGGGGACACCGCCGACGACCGTCTGCCACGCGACCTGATGGATCGCCGGGTGCTGGTGGTGGACGACAGCGACGCCGTGCGCTCCATCCTGACCGACATGCTGGAGCGCTTCGGCCTGACCGTGGAGGCGGTGGCCGACGGCCTGTCGGCGCTGCGGCGGCTGGAAGACGGGCAGGCCGGCACCAGGCCACCGGTGGAGCTGGTCGTCCTGGACTGGCGCATGCCGGATCTCGACGGGGTGGAGACCTTGCGCCGCCTGCGCGCGCTGCCGGGCGCCCAGCCGCCGGTGGTGATGACCACCGCCTATGGCGCCGATGGGGTGCAGGGAGCATTGAATGGGGCGCTCGACGGTATGGCCGGCCCCGCCGGGCCGGTCACCGCCGTGCTGGAAAAGCCGGTGACGCCGTCGGCCATGTTCGATTCGGTGATGATGGCGCTCGGCGGCGCCGGCCCCAGGATGGCGGAAGGCATCCGCCGGGCCCACGACCCCGCCCAATCGACGGAGCTGTCGGCGCTGGTCGGGCGCACCGTCCTGCTGGTCGAGGACAATCTGGTCAACCAGCAGGTCGCCTGCGGCCTTCTGGAGCTGGTCGGCATCGAGGCGATGGTGGTCGGCAGCGGCGAAGAGGCCTTGCAATGTCTGCGCGAGGTCAAATTCGACCTGGTGCTGATGGACGTGCAGATGCCGGGGCTGGACGGCTACGAGACGACCCGGCTGATCCGGCGCGAACTGGAGCTGTCGAGCCTGCCGATCATCGCCATGACCGCCCACGCCATGGCCGGCGACCGCGAACGCTGCCTGGATGCCGGCATGAACGACCATGTCTCCAAGCCGATCGACCCGGAGGCGCTCTATGCGGCGCTCGCCCGCTGGCTGAAGCCGGTGCGCGGACTGGGCAATGGATTGGCGGGCGGCACGGTGCCCGGAACTCCGTTGGCGCCGGCGGTCGCCGCCGTCTCGGCCGCCCCGGCACTGCCGGATAAACTGCCCGCACTCGACCTCGCCGTCGCCCGGCGCAATGTGAACGGCAACCTCGCCCTGCTGCGCCGCATCCTGATCGACTTCGCCTCCACCCATGCCGGGGAGGCGGCGCGCCTGACCGCCGCAGCGCGGGAAGAACGATGGAAGGATTTGCTCCGCCTGTCCCATACGCTGAAGGGCACCGCCGCCACCATCGGCGCCATGGAGCTGTCGGCCCTGGCCGGCACGGTGGAACGGGGGGCGATGACCTCTCCGCCCATGCTGGAGGAGGGGGTGCTCGACCGGCTGGCCGGCGCGCTTGCGCTGGTTGTGGAGGGTATCGGCACCCTCGGCCGTCCGGCGGCGGAGGCCGCGGCGACGCCGGACACGCCAGCCATGCAGCCGACCGCCACCTTGCCGCGCGACAGGCTGAAGGCATCGCTGTCGCTCGCCGACCGGCTGGACGGCCTGCTGAGCGCCGGTGATCCGGAGGCCGCCGACATGGCCGACGGACTGGCCCGCCTGCTGGCCGGCAGCCCGGTCGCCAGCGCGGCCGACCGGGTGAACCGCCATGCCGGCGCCTTCGACTTCGAGGATGCCGCCGGCGCCCTTGCCGAGCTGCGCGACCGGCTTCGTGACCTGGGAGAGACCGCGACATGACCATGCCGCTTCCCAACGGCGACAAGCCGCGGATTCTGATCGTCGACGACGAACCGATCAACCTCAAGGTGATGGCCGACCTTCTGCGCGACAGCTATGGGCTGATCGTGGCGAAGGATGGGCCGCAGGCGCTCGCCCGGCTGGCCGGCGCCCCGCTGCCGGACCTGATCCTGCTCGACGTGATGATGCCGGGCATGGACGGGGTGGAGGTGTGCAGACGGCTGAAGGAGGACGCGCGCACCCGCGACGTGCCGGTGATCTTCATCACCGCGATGGGGCAGGTCCATGACGAGACCCGCGGGTTCGCCGTGGGCGCCGTCGATTACATCACCAAGCCGATCTCCCCGCCGGTGGTGCTGGCGCGGGTCCGCACCCACATTGCCCTGCGCGAGGCACGCCGCGCGCTTGCCGACCAGAACCGGCAGCTGGAAGACCGGGTGGCGGAGCGGACACGCGACCTGCTGCGCGCCCAGGACGCCACCATCCGCGCCATGGCCTCGCTGGCCGAGACCCGCGACAACGAGACCGGCAACCACATCCGCCGCACCCAGAACTATGTGCTGGCGCTCGCCCTCCATCTCAGCCGCGACCCGCGCCATGCCGGCCGGCTGGACGAGGAAACCATCGAACTTCTGTACAAGTCGGCGCCTCTGCACGATGTCGGCAAGGTCGGCATCCCGGATTCGATCCTGCTGAAGCCGGGAAAGCTGACCGACGAAGAATTCCACATCATGAAGACCCACGCCGCGCTGGGCCACGACGCCATCTTCGCCGCCGAAGGGCAGGCGGATGTCGCTGCCGGCGAAGGGGCTGGCGGCGAAAGTTCCTTCCTGCGCATCGCGCGTGAGATCGCCTATGGCCACCATGAACGCTGGGACGGCGGCGGCTATCCCCAGGGGCTGGCGGGGGAGGCGATTCCGCTGTCGGCCCGGCTGATGGCGGTGGCCGACGTGTACGACGCCCTGATCAGTCGGCGTTGCTACAAGCCGCCCTTCCCGCACGAGAAGGCGGCGGAGATCATCCGCGAGGGCAGCGGCAGCCATTTCGACCCCGCCGTCGTCGCCGCCTTCACCGCGCTGGAGGAAGAGTTCAAGGACATCGCCGAACGCTACAGCGACGAGGCCTGAGCCGTCCGGCCACGGTCAGATCCAGGAATCGCCCCCGTCGCCGCTGCCGCTGCCGCCGTCATCGAAGGGCGCATCGTCGAACGACGCATCGTCCGCCGGCGGCGGGCCGGGGTCATAGGAGGCATCCTGCACCGCATCGGGCTGCGGTCCCTGATCGCTGCCGTAGTTGTTGTTGATCACCGTCTCGTTGATCGTCTCACTGACCGGGGTCTGTGCCACAGCCCCGGCAAAGGGACCAGGTGAATGGTGCAGAAGGGAGGAGATGGCGCTCGCCGCCAGCATGCCGCCGGCCACACCCGCAGCCGTCTGCGCCGCCCCGGCGAAGAATCCGCCGCCGCGGGGTGCCATTCCGGGCGCCATTCCGGCTTGCGGGAAAGGCGGCGGCGCATAGGGTTGCTGCGGATAAGCGGCGCCGGGTCCGCCGCCCCATGGGCTGCGGCCGGCAGGCGGCAAGGGCTGCTGCGGAGCAGGGGACGGGGCCGAAGGCGGCTCGGCACTCCGGCTCCACGGGCTGCGGCCGATGCCGAGCGCATTCGACAGGAAGCTGCCGCCCGACGGCGCCGGCTGGGCCGGACGGTCGCGCAACTGCCGTTCAAGCTCCTCGATCCGGGTCTGGGCCGCCGTCAGCGCCTGCTGCTGAACCAGGACGGTCTGCGCCATGTAATAGGCGGACAGCGGCTGGTCCTGGACCGCGCGGCGGATGAAGTCCTCCGCTTCGCCGTCGCGCGGCTGTGCTTCCACCTCGCGCAGGCGGCGGAACAGGTCGGACAGAAGTGTGCGTTCCTCTGGGGTCATCGTCATCTCCTCGCGCCATCTCCTCGCGCGGTGTCCATCGCGCAGGCGCACTGCATGATGTGGAGTCTCCATCCCCCTGCGGACAAGTCCCCCGGGACAGGAGCCGCCTGACGACTCTGTCATCGCCCCGAACTGCAGCCAAACCACTTGATTACGTCTCTAAAGCAATATTGCGTTGGAGTGCCGCTTTGTTGCCGAACGGTCCGAATCTGATGCATGAGTTGGTTGATCGTCGGGCTGACCATTGTGGGAATAGGGGCGGCTATATCGGCTATGGCGTCGCCGGCTTAACATATGACATTGACGGGGGTGCCTTTTTCCCGGTCGATAGGCCACATTTGTGATGCGACCGCCCGGCGGCGCCGGTTGTGAAGCCGAGACCAAGAATGAACAGGCGCCGAGAGATGGTGGAACTGACCGACCTGGAGCGCGACGCGCTGACCGAGTTGGTGAACATGGGGGTTGGCCGTGCCGCCACCCATCTCAGCCGCATGGTCAACGACCAGGTTCTGCTGTCCGTCCCGACCGTGGACATCGTCAGCCGGCAGGAAGCGTCCGATTTCCTGAGCGCACGGGAGCGCAGCGGGCTGGTGGCGGTTGAGCAGCAGTTCCACGGCTCCTTCGACGGGCGCGCCATGCTGATCTTTCCGGAGGCCAACAGCCTGGAGTTGGCCCGCGCGGTGCTGGGCGGGGACCTGACCCTGGCCGAGATCGTCGATCTGGAGCAGGATGCTCTGGCGGAGATCGGCAACATCATCCTGAACGGCTGCCTCGTCGTGGTCGCCAACGCCCTGAAGGACCGGCTGACCATCTCGCTGCCCGCGGTGCTGCGCGGCGACGGCGCCAACATCCTCAAGGACAAGGTGGGAAGCGCGGACGAGCTGGTGCTGTTCCTCTATATCGACTTCACGATCCGCAGCCGCAGCATCCGCGGCTACATCGCCTTGCTGATGGGCGTCTCCTCGCTGGAGTCGCTGAAGCTGCTGATCCATGCCTTCATCGAAGACATCGCCTCCCAAGACCCCACATCCGCCGGAACGCCGCATGGTCCCCAGATTGCCTGAACAACCGATGTGGGCCCTGGATGTCCTGGGTGCGCTCGATGCCGGTATCCTGCTTCTCGACCGCCATTGCCGGGTGCTGTACTGGAACGGCTGGATGGAGCAGGCCTCCACCCTGACCGCCCGGGAAATCCTCGGGCATGACCTGTTCGATGCGCTGCCGAACCTGCGCGAATCGCGCCTGCACATCGCCGTGCGCGACACGCTGGCGACCGGGGCGCCCGGCGTGCTGTCCCACACGCTGAACCCGATGCTGTTCCCGCTGCGCCTGCCGGACGGGCGGCGGATGGTCCACAATGTGGTGATCCGTCCGCTGCCGGCCCATGCGCATGCGACCGGCGGGGAGGCGCGCTGCCTGATCCAGGTGACCGACGTCACCGCGTCGGTGAACCGGGAGCGCGTCCTGCGCGAGCAGCGCGACGCCCGCTACCGCGCCATCGTCGACACCGCTCCCGACGCCATCGTCACCACCGACACCCGCGGCATGGTGCAGTGGATGAACGGCGCCGCCACCCGCCAGTTCGACTATCGCCCGGAGGAACTGATCGGGCAGAGCGTGACCGTGCTGCTGGGCGACGACGCGCCGGACTGGATCGCCATGGCCGATCACAGCGGCCCGGACGGTTCCGGCCGCCTGGATGCGGTCACCCAGCCGGTCGAACTGACCGGCCGGCGCCGCGACCGCAGCCACATCGACCTGGAGCTGTCGATGGCGCGCTGGGAATCGGAAGGCCGCAGCTTCATCACCGGCATCCTGCGCGACATCACCGAACGCCGCCGCACCCGTGAGGAGCTGCGGGCCAGCGCGCTCGCCATGCGGCAGCTGGCCGAGCAGACCAAGGCGACGCTGGATGCGCTTCCCGCCTTCATCGCCGTGCTCGACCGGTCCGGCCACATCGTCTCGGTCAACCGCGCCTGGGCCGAAGCAGGACCGGAGACGATCTTTCTCGGCCAGGGCTGCATCGTCGGCGACGATTACCTCGACCATTGCGGCAAGGGCCAGACCGCCGACCCGCGGGCGGACGACGTGATGGAGGGCTTGCGCAGGCTGCTGAGCGGCGGCGGGCCGCCGGTGTCGGCGGAATATGTCACCGGCAACCAACACTGGTTCCGCTGTCTTGCCGCCCCCATGCCGGCCGGCCCCTTCGGCGGCACGGTGCTGATGCACATCGACGTGACGGAGATCAAGTCGATGGAGGCGGCCCTGCGCAAGCTGGTAAGCCAGAAATCGACCCTGCTGCGCGAGGTCAATCACCGCGTCAAGAACAGCCTGCAGCTGGTGTCCAGCCTTCTGACCCTGCAGACCCTCAGCCTGCCGGACGAGGCGGTGAGGGTGCATTTCCAGGACGCCCGCAGCCGCATCGAGGCGATCGCCCGCGTCCACAACCGGCTCTATCAGGCCGACCAGTTCCAGACCATCGAGTTCGGCACCTATCTCAACGAGCTGTGCGAGGATCTGGCCCGCGCGTCCGGCGGCGAGAGCATGTGCGACATCGCCGTGCGCTCTGAGGTCATCGATCTGCCGATCGACCATGCCGCACCGCTGGGCCTGATCGCGAACGAGCTGATCACCAACGCGGTCAAACATCGCGGAGACGGACCGGCACGGGTGACGGTGACCTTCCGGCGCGAGGCCGACGACCTGTTCCTGACCGTGTCTGACCGCGGTCCGGGACTGCCGTCCAACTTCGACATCCGCAAGAGCCGCAGTCTGGGCATGCGCCTGATCTCCAGCCTCGCCGGCCAGATCCGGGCCAGCGTGGACATCGACACCACGCCGCAGGGAACCACCTTCCGGATCGAACTTCCGATGCCCGACGCGGGACCGATGCTGGAAGCCTCCTCCGCCGAGGAGATCGACGGATGAAGATCCTGTTGGTGGAGGACGAGGTGCTGATCGCGCTGGAACAGCAGCTCTACCTGGAATCCGTCGGCCACAGCGTCGTCGGCCCGGCCATCACGGCGACCGAGGCCATGGAACTGGCAGAGGCCGACAAGCCGGACCTGGCGCTGGTCGACGTGCATCTGGGCATGGGCACCAACGGCATAGACGCCGCGCGCGGCTTGAACGCACTGGGCGTACCCTGCCTGTTCATCACGTCCTTCCGCGACGAGTTGAAGAAGGACGGCCCGCTGACCGGCATCGGCTGTCTGCCCAAGCCCTTCACCGAAAGCGGTCTGCTCGCCGCCGTCGACGTCGCCCGCGCCATCCTGGCTGGGGAGACGCCGCGCAACGTGCCGCAGACGATGGAACTGTTCGTGTGAAGCGAAGGGGAGGGGGCACTCAGGCCTTGATTGCGGCGATGTCCTGCCGGGTGAGGCCCGGATTGATGTCGACGATGCGTATGGACCCGTCCGGAAGAATACCGAAATCCATGATCCAGGACCCCGCCCCGAGGGCTTCGGCTGTCTTCCGCGCTGCGGCGGACAGCCGTCCGGACATCGATGCCACACCCCGCCCCGTGCTGCCGCGCAGGCAGGCGCTGATGCGTCCGACCCCGTCGCGGCCGGCACGGAATCGAACCTCGCTGATGTCCGAGAAATCCACATAGCGCGACAGGCGGACGAAGATCGGCGTCCGCGTGCGTGTCCAGGCTCTCGCGGCCAGGGATTGGGCGTCGGTCGGATGCTGAAGCAGCAAGGTCAGCATGTCCCGCATCGACACACCCTCATAGATAATGCCCAGCGTTCCACCGTCGCGCCAGCTCTTGACGCCGAGTTTGGGCATGAGGGCCTCCGGGGCCGGTCGGTCGGCTTCTCCGGGATTTGCCAGCGCGAAACCGTTGCCGGTCTGCCGGACGGCGAAACTCAGGATCGGCGGCGCGAGATAATGCCGACGGACAGGGTCGGGCAGGTTCTCGAAATCCGTGCTCAGGATCTTCGCGTACGGATCGCCCATCACAGGCTCCTCAACCGTCGAATTTCTTCAAACCGTTTATGAAATCCGTGAAGCTGTCGGCAACGAAGCCCAGTTCCGTTTCGCCGCTTTCCCAATCGTGATTGTCGAAGTTCCAATAATATACCCGTTCTGTCGGCTGTCCGAACTCGATCAGCAACTCGCCCTGCCCATAGTCCATGGCGAACGGCAGGAGATATTCTGGAATGCTGATTTTGGGATCATTTTTCATTCCGTCATAATATTTCAACGCCTGCTCTGGAGACTTGATGACGGAAACAGCCTCGCTGCGCTGTTCGGTTCTGTCGCCCATCCGATATACATAGTCGAAGCCGTTCTTGATGCGAAAGGCGAACTCGACGCTGCCATAGGTCTTCATGAAGTCCGCGTAGCTCGCCGGTGCCTTCCCGCCAAGCCGCTGTTCGAGCAGGGCAATGTCGGCGTCACTCGCCGGTTCCATTCCCGTGCGCTGCCAGTATGCCAACGTCTCCGGCGGAATCTGGAAAGACATTGCGCCTCCTTCAGAACAGGTCGTTGTTGATCATGGAATTGCCGCCGGTATGCGCAACGCCGCCCGCGGTACGGTCATGGATTTCCTTGGGCACATAACCGACCGTACCATCCTCGAAATGATGGAGCGTGTATTTTTTGCTCGGAGCGGTCCAATTCGGATCGACCTTCAGCATCATTTCTTCAAGACGCCTTGCGTCGGTACTGGCGTTGCCTGACACCTCCCAAAGATTGTATTTCTTTCCGCCATAGACATATTTGTCGAAGTCCGGAAATCCGCCTTTGAAATCGATGGAGTTCACCACGCGGCCGTCAGGAAGAGTGGCCGGCGACCCGAATGTGAAGGTTCCTGTTCCGTTGGCCGGCGACAGGCCGTCCGGCGTTTTCCATGAGCCGCCCGTCGCAGGCATCTGCAATGTCCGCGTCGTCCCCTTGTCCACCAGCTTTTTGCAGTCCTTGCAGCCGGGCACCTTGTTTCGCGCATCGAGCATGGCCTGCTGGACCCGCTTCAACGCCTTTTGCCGCGCCACCGCCACCTGGGAAAGGGTGAAGGCTTCCTTCAGGGCCTTCTCGCCCGCCTTTGCGAGGTTGTCGCCCCTGCTGAGCAACGCCTCGACCAGCTTCGCCGTTTTGGGAGCGCGCCTGGCGATCTTGGCCGGCTTCGCCAAGGCGTCGCCCGCATAGGGAATGAAGCTGGCGACCGACAGGGCGGCACCCAGGAGATCGCCTCGCGCCAGCGCTATCGTTCCGCCCACCGCGTCGCTGAGCGGCGTCGGATCGAAGATGCCCGTTATGTCCGCAGTCAATTCCAGGTAATCGGCGGGAGACATTCCTTTCGCTTCTTCTTTGACGGTGTCCCAGATCTTTTTCTTGGCCTGCTCCTGCAAGGCGTCGTTGTAAGCCTCCGTCATGGCGAATCCTGCCAATAGCGCTCCCGCCACTCCGCTGGCGAATCAAAACGGCAGGCGTCGTTCCATGCATCGGCATAGCGGTCGCCTCCCAGAACGGCAAATCGTTCCGACGCGGGCAGGGCGGTGTTGGACAGGACGGCGGCGATATCGGGTTGCTTGTAAAATCCCGGCGCAATGTCCCAGCGCAGCCGCACGAAGACGCGAAGCATCCGGACATCGTCGATGCCGAAGCGGCTGGCGATGTCCAGGCTGTCACCGATGACCCAGCGCAGATAACCGGCAGGATAAGCCGCAACGATCGACGGCCGATATCGGGTCAAGTGATCCTGGACATCCCGAACCAGCAGCGCCCGGTCGGCAAGGACCATGCGGTTAAGCTGCGCCTCGCCGATTACAAGCATCCCGCCACGGCTCTCTCACCTGTCGATAGGGCGAGCCCACCGTAGCACAACCCAAACACCGGACCATAGCGGGAACAGCGGAGCCGCGCCGAACGTTAACGTCCTTTCAAATTCGTCTGGCGCGGCTTCATGCCGGACGGTTTGGGCGCCGAGGGATTGCCTCCCGACGGCTTCGCCCCCGATGGCTTGCCCACCGGCGGCACCACGCGGCGTCCCTGGCCGGCCTGCTGGGTCAGGAAGGTCTTGCCTTTCGGCCCCTTCTCCCGCGGCTTGGCCGTCGCCCCCACCGGCTGCCAGGCCGGGATAAGCTGCTCCTCGCCCGGCCCGATCAGGTCCTCGCGGCCCAGGCGCTTCAGCGCCTCGCGCAGGATCGGCCAGTTCTCCGGATCATGGTAGCGCAGGAAGGCCTTATGCAGCCGGCGCTGCTTCAGCCCCTTCGCCGACGACACCAGTTCCGACCCGACGCGGCGGACCGGACGCAGGGGATTGCGCTCGCTGTGGTACATCGCCGTCGCCAGCGACATCGGCGAGGGCAGGAAGGTCTGCACCTGATCCGCCTTGAAGCCGTTCCGCTTCAGCCACAAGGCGAGGTTCATCATGTCCTCGTCCGTGGTGCCGGGATGGGCGGCGATGAAGTAGGGGATCAGGTAGAGCTTCTTCCCCGCCTCCTTCGCCGCCTTGTCGAACATCCGCTTGAACTCGTCGTAGGCGCCCATGCCGGGCTTCATCATCTTGGCCAGCGGACCGGGTTCGGTGTGTTCCGGCGCGATCTTCAGGTAACCGCCGACATGGTGGGTCACCAGTTCCTTCACATATTCAGGATTCCGCACCGCAAGGTCGTAGCGCAGGCCGGACGCGATGTGGATCTTCTTCACCCCCGGCACCGCGCGGGCCTTGCGGTAGAGCTGCACCAGCGAGGAATGGTCGGTGTTCAGGTTCTTGCAGATGTCCGGGAAGACGCAGGACGGACGCCGGCAGACGGATTCCGTCTCCTTGTCCTTGCAGGCGAGGCGATACATGTTGGCGGTCGGCCCGCCCATGTCGGAGATGACGCCGGTGAAGCCCTTGGTCTTGTCGCGGATAAGCTCGATCTCGCGCAGGATCGAGCCTTCGGACCGGCTCTGGATGATGCGCCCCTCATGCTCGGTGATCGAGCAGAAGGAACAGCCGCCAAAACAGCCGCGCATGATGTTGACGGAGAAGCGGATCATCTCCCAGGCCGGGATGCGCGCGTCGCCATAGGACGGGTGGGGCGCCCGCGCATAGGGCAGGTCGTAGACGCCATCCATCTCGTTGGTTTCCAGCGGGATCGGCGGCGGGTTCAGCCAGACGTCGCGGTCGCCGTGGCGCTGGACCAGGGCGCGGGCGTTGCCGGGGTTGCTCTCCTGGTGCAGGACGCGGCTGGCATGGGCATAGAGCACCTTGTCGGCCGTCACCTGCTCGTAGCTGGGCAGCCGCACCACCATGCGGTCGGCGCCGGCGGCCCGCGGCGACACCGGCGCCGACGGATCGTCGATGGAGCTGCTGTCGACCACCGTCCAGCCTTCCGGCAGGGAGGAGCGCATGATGGCGGTGCCGCGGATGTCGGTCATCGCCTTCGGCGATTCCCCGTTCAGCGCGCGCTGCGCGATCTCGATGATGGCGCGTTCGGCATTGCCGTAGACCAGCATGTCCGCCTTGGAATCGACCAGGACGGAGCGGCGGATCTTCTCGCTCCAGTGATCGTACTGGGCGATGCGGCGCAAGGACGCTTCGATGCCGCCCAGCACGATGGGCACGTCCTTGAAGGCTTCGCGGCAGCGCTGGGAATAGACGATGACGGCGCGGTCCGGCCGCTTTCCGCCCTCGTCGTTCGGGGTGTAGCTGTCGTTGTGGCGCAGGCGGCGGTCGGCCGTGTAGTGGTTGACCATCGAATCCATGTTGCCGCCGGTCACGCCCCAGAACAGCCGCGGCTTGCCCAGGATCTTGAACGGCTCCGCACTGCTCCAGTCCGGCTGGGCGATGATGCCGACGCGCAGGCCCTGCGATTCCAGCAGCCGGCCGATGATCGCCATGCCGAAGCTGGGATGATCGACATAGGCGTCGCCGGTGACGACGATGACGTCGCACTGGTCCCAGCCCAGCCGCTCCATTTCCGCACGCGACATCGGCAGGAAGGGTGCCGCCTTGGGGCGCACGCTCCGGTCCGGGCGGTGGGCGAACAGGTTGGGGGCCGCGAGCATCGCGTTCTCCGGGTCTCAGCTGTCGATGCGGATGGAAGCCGACAGTCTTACCCTGTCGGCCCGCAAATTCCCACCGCTGATAACGCAGCGGAGCAATGGGACATTGTGCGGGAGTGTGGGCAGCTATGTGGGACGCCCCACAGCCGGCGCAAGGGTTGCCCCATAGGAAAGCCGGCCGGGAACAGGGCCGGTCAGGCCGCTGCGCCGTCCGCCTCCTCCGCCCGGCCGTTGCGGCGCGCCACCGTCCAGCCGATCACCGCTCCCAGCAACAGCACCAGCGCGGCGATGACGAAGGCTGCTCCCGCGTGGCGGAACAGCGGATCCGCCCCGACGGAGGCGGAATAGACCGCTCCGAAGACCAGCGGCGCCAGGATGCCGGCGACGCTCGCCACGCTCATGTTGGCGCCCTGCAATTGCCCTTGTTCCGAGGGGGAGACCCGCTGCGTCATCAGCGATTGGAGGGTCGGCATGGCCAGCCCCCACAGCGAGGCCGGCAGGATCGACAGCGCGAACCATCCACCGTCCGGCGCCAGCCCCATGCAGGCCAGCCCGACGGCCCCGCCGAACAGGCCAACCACCATCGTGCCGCGGTCGCCCATTCTCGTCACCACATGGGACACGACCAGCCCCTGCATCACCATGTCCAGCGCGCCGACCACCGCCAGCAGAAGCCCGACATCCAAGGCGCTCCAGCCGTAGCGATGCCCGGCATAGAGGACGAAAACGGCGGGAAAGACATTGTGGGAGAAGTGCAGCATGAAATTGACCAGAGCCAGCCCCGACAGCTCGGCATGGGACCGCAGCAGGCGCAGCGCGCCGAACGGATTGGCCCGGCGCCACGAAAAGGCCATCCGGTTTTCCGGCGCCAGCGATTCCGGCAGAACGGCAAGGCCGTAGAGGAAGGCCAGGCCGCTGAGTGCCCCGGCCGCCCAGAAGGGGGCCCGCGGCGACAATTCTCCCAACAATCCGCCCAGGAGGGGGCCGGCGATGAAACCGGCGCTGAAGGCGGCGCCGATCAGGCCATAGGCCCGCGCCCGCTGCTCCGGCGGCGTCACGTCGGCCATATAGGCGAACACGGTGGTGAAGCTGGAAGAGGTGATGCCGGCAATCGCCCGGCCGATCACCAGCCACCACAGATTCGGCGCCACCGCGATCAGCACATAATCCACCGCCAGCCCCAGGGCGGACAGCAGGATCACCGGCCGCCGCCCGTAGCGGTCCGAGAGCGAGCCGATGATGGGGGAGCAGAAGAACTGCATCAGCGCCCACAGCGCCACCAGGGCACCGTTGATGGTGCCGGCCTGTGCGTCGGGTCCGGCGAACTCCTCGATCAGCGCCGGCAGCACCGGAATGACGATGCCCATGGCGACGATGTCGAGCGCTGCGGTGACGAGGATGAAAGCGATGGCGGCCTTGCGCGGCCGAAGAACGGGAGACATGGAGAAGCCTTGCGAAACACGACGGGTGACTATGCCCCAACCGGGCGGAAAACGCGATGCCGGGCGAAATGGCAGCCGGAACGCGATTGGAGGGTAAAGCGTTATCATAGGCGGAGGAACTTCGGTTGTGAAGCGAAATAATTCCGACCGCGGATGCATTTCGGGGAACGCGCAGACAGCCGACTCTGCCAATGCACTGTGCGGATTTGCCACCTGCGCCGGGCGCGAATGGCTGCATTTCGGGGATTTGGCTTGCCCGCGGCTATCATTAGCAAAATCATTTATGCGCGCCGCCTCGTCGACGACGCAGCGGGAGGAGGGTCGCCATGCGGAAGATCGAGCTTTCCTTTTGGGGCCTGCTGGCGCTGTTGACGGTGCCATGGCTCGCCGCGGACGCCTCGGTGTTCCAGTGGACCGGCTATTTCGCGCTCCGCTCCGCCATGGTCCAGCACAGCGGCCTGATCGCCATCGGCTGCATGAGCGTCGCCATGGTCCTGGCGTTACGCCCCCGCTGGCCGGAGAGATGGTTCGGCGGTCTCGACAAGATGTACCGCCTGCACAAATGGCTGGGCATCGGCGCTCTCGTGTTCGCGGTCATCCATTGGCTTTGGGCGCAGGGAGCGAAATGGGCGGTGGGCTGGGGATGGCTGGACCGGCCGCACCGCGGCCCGCGTGCAGAGCCAGCCAATCCCGTGGCGCAGTCGCTGATGGAGCTTCGCGGCACCGCGGAGGAAATCGGCGAGTGGGCCTTCTACGCCGTCCTGCTGCTGATCGCGCTTGCCCTGATCAGGAGCATTCCATACCGGCTGTTCTACAAGACCCACCGGTTGCTGGCGATCGCCTATCTGGTGCTGGTGTTCCACACGGTCGTGCTCACCAAATTCTCCTATTGGCCGGCGCCGGTCGGTTGGGTGATGGGGCTGCTGCTTGCCGCCGGCACATGGGCTGCCGTCATGGTCCTGACGGGCCGCATCGCCGCCGGCCGGAGGGTCGCGGGTACGGTCTGCGCTCTCCATCATTATCCCGGCCTGCGGGTGATCGAAGCCGAGATCGACGTGCCGCGGGGATGGCCGGGCCACAAGGCGGGCCAGTTCGCCTTCGCCATGTCCGATATGGCCGAGGGCGCCCATCCCTATACCATCGCTTCCGCCTGGAACGGGGCCGGGCACCGCATCACCTTCGTCATCAAGGCGTTGGGAGACCACACGCGGGGCCTGCGGGAAACGCTGCGGGTCGGTCAAGCGGTGACGGTCGAGGGACCGTATGGCTGCTTCACCTTCGATGACGACCGTCCTCGGCAGATCTGGGTCGGTGGCGGCATCGGCGTGACGCCCTTCATCGCCCGCATGAAGTATCTGGCCATGCACCCCGAACGGCCGCCGCAGGCCATCCACTTCTTCCACACCACCCACGACTATGACGGGGATGCGATCGCCAAGCTCAGCGCCGACGCAGCGGCTGCGGACGTGTGCCTCCATGTCCTCGTCGATGGTCGCGACGGCCGATTGAATGGAGAGCGCATCCGCGCGGCAGTGCCGGACTGGCGCGACGCCAGCATCTGGTTCTGCGGCCCGGCAGGCTTCGGTCAGGCGCTGCGGAAGGATTTTGCAGCCCAGGGACTGCCGGTGAACCGGCGTTTCCACCAGGAGCTTTTCGAAATGCGGTGATCGCCCGTCATTCCTCCAGGGCACGCTCGATCCGCCGGTCCGGCACCAGCCACAGCAGGATCACGAGGACGTAGAGCAGGACGGAGAGCGATTGCAGAACGAACGCCACGGGAATGGCCAAGGCATAGAGCGCCATGCTGATCCTTCCCTTCAGGTCGGAGCCGATGGCCCGCGCCACCGCCGACTCCCGGCCGTCGCAGGCGACGATCGCCCGTTCGGTCAGGTTGTAGCCGACCGCTGCCATGCCGAGGACGACGCCATAGGCCGCCGTCGCCACCGGCGAGAAGGCGCTTTCATCGAGCCAGCGGATGACGAAGGGCACCAGCGACAGCCAGAACAGCAGGAACAGGTTCGCCCATAGAACCCGCCCGTCGATGCGCGCGGTCGCCTGCAGCAGGTGGTGATGGTTGTTCCAATAGAGCCCGACATTGATGAAGGACAGCACATAGGCCAGCAGGACTGGAATGCGCTCCGCCAGCGCGGCGAAGCTGCCGTCCGCCGGCACCTTCAGTTCCAGCACCATGATGGTGATGACGATCGCCACCACCCCGTCGGTGAACGCCTCCAGCCGGCCAGCCTTCATGGCTCCGATCTCCGGCGTCAGGCCGCGGCCGGCGTGGCCGCCACCGGATGGAGCGCGCAGACCGCGGTGCCCGCCAGCACCAGCGCGCCGACGACGACCAGCGGAAGCACCAGACCGCTCTGCGTCACCATGACGGCGCCGATGGCGGCACCGAGGAGGATCGCGGCAACGCTGGCGATGCGCCGCCGCGCGTTGGTGTTGGCACCGCCGGCAAGGCTGGAATCCGCTGCCAGCCCGGTCAGGGTCAGGGTGAGGACCGTGGTGGTGAGGTCGGGAACCTTCAATTGCCGGACCGTGGCGTTGCGAAAACCCATGGCGAACCCGGTCAGGGCGATGATCGCATACAGGCCGGAAGCGGGAGCCTGCGCGCCGACATCGAACCCGGCGGCGATGATCGCGGCAATCCAGAACAGCGAGGTTTCGAACAGGGCCGCCGCCAGCAGCCAGTGCCGCATCGGCCGTCCGGCCAGCATCCGGCCGACCCGTCCAGCGATCAGGGCTCCGGCAAGGAAGGATGCCAGCGCCGTCATCGCCGGCATGACCAGGAAGCCCGGCGTGCCGGCTGCGGCGAAGCCGAGGAAGACGACGTTTCCGGTCATGTTGGCGGTGAAGACCTTGCCCAGGCCGAGGACGCTGACGGCGTCGACCAGCCCCGTCGTCACCGACAGCAGAATCAGAAGCCAGGGCAGGGGCGAGTTGCCGGTTGCGGCCGGTGCGGACATGGCTGTCGCTTTCCCAGTGTTTTCCGATGCGTGAAGCGACAGCATCGGCCATAGCCGCGACGACGGTCTTGTCGGTTCACGGCCGGCTTGGAAAATTCTGCACATCCTGCCGGAGTGGAAGCGCTGCCGACGCGAGCGCTGACAGTTCCATCTTGCGAGGGACTGACATTTTGACATTGCGCCTACAAACTTGCGGCACATAAGTTCGCTTATGGAAATAAAAGGCCGAATTCCGGCGCCGAATGGAATCGTGGATCGCAAGCGGTTCCCGCGCAGCCGGCAGACCTCATACTCGAAGAAAAGCGGCGGCCGGTTGAGCCGCCGCCGCATTCAAGATCCACTCCGTGACACAACCCCAACAGCCGCCGGCCCTACCCTTGGAGGGAAGGACCGGCGAAGCATGGGCGTCAGCCGAACCGGCCGGTGATGTATTCGGAGGTCTTTTCCTTGGTCGGGTTGGTGAAGATCTCTTCCGTGTTCCCGAACTCGATCAGCTCGCCCAGATACATGAAGGCGGTGAAGTTGGAAATGCGGGCCGCCTGCTGCATGTTGTGGGTGACGATGGCGATGCAGTAGTCGGAACGCAACTCGTCGACCAGCTCCTCGCACTTGGCGGTGGAGATGGGGTCGAGCGCCGAGGTCGGCTCGTCCAGCAGCAGGACCGACGGCTTCACCGCGATGGCGCGGGCGATGCACAGGCGCTGCTGCTGGCCGCCGGACAGGCTCATGCCGTTCTGGCGCAGCTTGTCCTTCACCTCGTCCCACAGAGCGGCACGGCGCAGCGAGAACTCCACCCGCTCGTCCATGTCGGCGCGGGACAGCTTCTCGTACAGCTTCACGCCGAAAGCGATGTTGTCGTAGATCGACATCGGAAACGGCGTCGGCTTCTGGAACACCATGCCGACACGGGCGCGCAGCAGGTTCAGGTCCTGCTTGGGCGACAGGATGTTGACGCCGTCCAGCATGACCTCGCCGGTCGCGACCTGCTTGGGATAGAGGTCGTACATCCGGTTCAGGATGCGCAGCAGGGTCGACTTGCCGCAACCCGACGGGCCGATGAAGGCGGTGACCTGACGGTCGTACAGCGGCAGCGAAACATCCTTCAGCGCCCGGTAGCCGTCATAGAAGAAGTCAAGGTTGCGGATGCTGATCTTCTCGGGAAGGCCGGCACCGGCAATCGGCCGGTCGGCACCGGCGCCGGGGATCATGCCGGGGGGCATCGCGTGGCTGCCGTGGGAGGGGCTGTTGGCGTCCATGTGAGTCATCGTCATGGTTACTTTCTCGTCGAGCCGAGACCGGCCAGCAGCCGGGCGCCGATGTTGAGGAGCAGGATGGCGACCGTGATCAGCAGCGCGCCGCCCCAGGCCAGCTGGCGCCAGTCCTCATAGGGAGACATCGCGTACTGGAAGATGACCACCGGCAGGTTGGCCATCGGCGCGTTCATGTCCGCGCTCCAGAACTGGTTGTTCAGGGCGGTGAAGAGCAGGGGTGCCGTCTCGCCGCTGATGCGGGCGATGGCCAGCAGGACGCCGGTGATCATGCCGTTGCGGGCGGCACGGTAGGCGACCATGGTGATCACCTTCCATTGCGGCGCGCCAAGGGCGGCCGCAGCCTCGCGCAGGCTGTTCGGCACCAGCTTCAGCATGTCCTCGGTCGTGCGGACCACGACGGGAATGACGATGACCGCCAGGGCCATGGCTCCCGCCCAGGCCGAGAAATGGCCCATGCGGATGACCATCACCTCGTACACGAACAGACCGACCATGATCGACGGCGCGCTCAGCAGCACGTCGTTGATGAAGCGCACCACTTCGGCCAGCTTGCGGTCGCGGCCGAACTCGGCAAGGTAGGTGCCGGCCATGATGCCGATGGGCGTGCCGACCAGGGTGGCGACCGTGGTCATGATGACGCTGCCGAAGATGGCGTTCAGCAGGCCGCCCTCGCCGCCCGGCGGTGGCGTGTTCTCGGTGAACAGGGCGATGTTGATCGCCGACAGCCCGTTGTAGAGCAGCGTCCACAGGATGGCGACCAGCCAGAACAGGCCGAAGCCGGCAGCACCCAGCGCAAGCGTCAGCGCCACCTTGTTGACGATGCGCCGGCGGTTGTACAGGCCGCCGGCCGGAGCGGCCAGCGCCGCGGAACTTGTCATGCTCATGGCCTCAGACTCCGGCCTTGCGCTGCAGGCGCAGCAGCATCAGCTTGGCGATCGACAGCACGGTGAAGGTGATCAGGAACAGGATCAGGCCCAGCGCCACCAGCGAGGCGGTGTAGACGTCGCCGACCGCTTCGGTGAATTCGTTGGCGATGGAGGCCGAGATCGTCGTGCCCGGCGCCATGATGGAGGAGCTGATGCGGTGCGCGTTGCCGATGACGAAGGTGACGGCCATCGTCTCACCCAGCGCGCGGCCCAGCCCCAGCATGACGCCGCCGACCACGCCGGTACGGGTGTAGGGCAGCACCACGTTCCACACCACCTCCCAGGTGGTGGCGCCCAGCCCGTAGGCGGATTCGCGCACCATCGGCGGCACCGTCTCGAAGACGTCGCGGGTGATGGAGGTGATGAAGGGCAGCACCATGATGCCCAGGATCAGGCCGGCGGTCAGCACGCCGATGCCGTAGGGCGGGCCCATGAACAGATTGCCGATGCCGGGGATCTGACCCAGCGTGGCGATCAGGAAGGGCTGGATGGTCGACTGCATGAAGGGGGCGAAGACGAACAGGCCCCAGATGCCGTAGATGATGCTGGGAATACCCGCCAGCAGTTCGATGGCGACGCCCAGCGGCCGCTTCAGCCAGGCCGGGCACATCTCGGTGATGAACAGCGCGATGCCGAAGCTGACCGGAATGCCGACAGCCATGGCGATGACCGACGTGATCAGCGTGCCGTAAATCGGGGCGAGCGCGCCGAATTCCTCCGACACCGGGTTCCAGACCTCGGTCGTGACGAAGCCGAAGCCGAACGCGCGCAGTGCCGGAAGCGCGCCGTCGATGAGAGAAACCGTGACGCCGCCCAGAATGAACAGGACGAGCAGCGCAAAGAAGAGCGTGGCGTTGCGGAAAGCCGCATCCTGCAGGCGCTGGCGGCGGGCCCGTCGGGCGGTGGAAGCGTGTGCGTCGGTCAAGGTCAGCGCGATCTCGGTCATGGCCGCTCCGTGAGGCGTGCGGTGGGGACGGCGAAATTTCCGTCCCCGCCGGCGGATCATGCCCCCGGATTGCACCGTCCGCCGGCGCAACCCAGGGTCGGGTTGGCCGTGGTTACTTGGCCGACGCGGTCCAGATCGGCTTGCCGTCGGCCTGGATCGACTGCGACCAGGTCTTCTGGACCAAGGAGACGACGGCCTCAGGCATCGGGACATAGTCCAGATCGGTGGCCATCTTGGCGCCGTTCTTGTAGGCCCAGTCGAAGAACTTCAGCGCTTCGGCCGAGACCGCGACGTCCTGCGGGTTCTTGTACATCAGGATGAAGCTGGCGCCGGTGATCGGCCAGCTGTCCGCACCCGGCTCGTCGGTCAGGATGACGTAATAGCCCTTGGAGTTGGCCCAGTCGGCGTTCGCCGCGGCGGCCTGGAAGGCCTCGATCTTCGGAACGACGGTCTTGCCGTCCTTGTTCTGCAGGCCGACATACGTGATGTTGTTCTGCTTGGCGTAGGCGTATTCGACGTAGCCGATCGAGCCGTCCGTCTGCTTGACCATGTTGGCCACGCCTTCGTTGCCCTTGGCGCCGATGCCGGCCGGCCACTGCACGGAGGAGTTGGCGCCGATCTGGGTCTTGAACTTCGGGCTGGTCTTCGACAGATAGTCGGTGAACAGGAAGTTGGTGCCCGACCCATCGGAACGGTACACCGGCGCGATGGCGGTGTTCGGCAGATTGACGTCAGGGTTCAGCGCCTTGATCTGCGGATCGTTCCACTTGGTGATCTCGCCCATGTAGATGTTGGCGAGAACCGTGCCCGACAGCTTGACCTCGCCGGACTTCAGACCCTTCAGGTTCACGACCGGAACGACGCCGCCCATGATCATCGGGAACTGGATCAGGCCGGCCTGCTCCAGCTCTTCCGGCTTCAGCGGCATGTCCGACGCGCCGAAGGTGACCGTCTTGGCCTTGATCTGCTTGATGCCGCCGCCCGAACCGATCGACTGGTAGTTCAGGCCGGTGCCCGTCTCCTTCTTGTAGGCGTCGGCCCACTTGGCATAGATCGGGTACGGGAAGGTGGCGCCGGCGCCGGAGATGTCGGCGGCCGAGGCGACCGACAGCGGGGCGACCGACACGGACAGAACGGCCAGGGCACCGAAGGCGGCGCAGCGAACGAACGCCGAGGTCATGGTTTTCACGGCTAAACTCCCGATAGGTTTGGACGGTGTCGTTGGGTTTGGGAAAATCCCGGCCTTCGCCGGAGGTCGTAACCCGCCTTCTTCGTCGCGGTGACCATAGCCACCGCTGGTGACGGGTTTGTTTTGTTTACGTGTCAGTTTTATGAAACCGACCCGCTTCAGGCCCCAGGCGCCCCGGATCGCCCGCTCATCGCGCGGCCCGGATTTCCTGGAGGAACAGATGCACGGCGGAGCCGAGGCTGGTCGCCTCGTGCGACAGGCTTTCCGCCACCTGCAGCACGTCGCCGGCCTGGGCGCGCACCTTGGCCGCGGCCTCCGACAGGCCGGCGACATGGTCCGACGCCGCCTGGGTGCCGACGGCCACGCGGTGGGAGCTGTCGACGATGCTCGACGTGATGGTCGCCTGCTCCTCCACCGCCGCGGCGATGGCCGAGGCATTCGATTCGATGCGCTGGACGCTGCCGGTCATGGTCGCCACCACCTCCGCCGTCTGGCGGCTGGCCGCCTGGGTCGCGGCGATCTGCCGGGCGATCTCGGCGGTGGCCTGGGCGGTCTGGCCGGCAAGGGCCTTCACCTCCCCGGCGACCACAGCGAAGCCGCGGCCCATCTCCCCTGCCCTCGCCGCTTCGATGGTGGCGTTCAGCGCCAGCAGGTTGGTCTGTCCGGCGATCTCGTCGATCAGCCCCACCACGGCGCCGATCTCCCCCGCCGTGCTCGACAGGTCGGCGACGGTGGCCTTCACCTGCTCCGCCCCGGCGGCGGTGTCGCCGATGATGCGGGCGGATTCGCCGGTGCGCTTGCTGATCTCGGCAATCGACTGCGAGATCTCCGAAGCGGCGGTCGCCACCTGCTGGATCCCCGCCGCCATCTCGCCGGACAGCTGCATCGCAGCGTCGGCCCGGTCGTTGGCATTGGCGGCGATGTCGGTCAGCGAGCGGGCGCGGGCGGCCATCACGCGGGCGGCCTCCGCCAGGGTCTCCACGCTGCTCAGCACGTTGCGCTCGAACTGGTCGGCGATCTCCAGCATGCTGGTCCGGCGGGCCGAAGCGGCGTTGCGGCGCTCGATCTCCACCTTCTCGTGCGCCTCTTCCATGGCGCGGGCGTTGGCGATGAAGACGAACAGGGCGCGGGCCATGTCGGTGATCTCGTCGTTGCCGTCGGCCTTCTGGTCCACCGTCAGGTCGCCGCCGGCCACCCTGCGCATGGCGTCGGCAAGGGCCTCCATCCGGCCGACCACCCGGCGCCCGACATAGAGCGTAACGATCAGCCCGGCCAGCAGCACGCCGGCCGTCGCCAGCAGGAACTGGATCTCGTTGGTGCGCTCCAGCGCGTCATGGGCGGCGGCGGCCCCCTCGGCGGTCGCGGTTTCGGCCGACTGCACCAGCCCGTCGACCATCCCGGTCAGGGCGGCGCCGGTGCTGCGGTTGTTCTCGATCAGCGCGGCATTCTCGGCATAGGCGGCCAGTTCGCCGCCGCGCAGCGCCAGAATGCCGGCATCGCCGAAGCCCAGGGCCAGCAACCGTTCGGCCAGCCGGCTGACCTCAGTGCCCAGATCGCCCTTCGACTCCTGCAAGGTCTTTTGGATCGTCGCGGCCAGCGGATCGAGCGTGCGGCGCGCGATGGCCAGCCGGGCCGGCGTTTCCGCGTTGCCGGCCTCGGCCAGCTTGCCGGCCAGCAGGTTGGCGTCGGCCATCAGACCGCTCAGCACGGTGTAGCGGTGTTGCGCCTCCGGCACCACGTTGGTGGAAAGATCCTGCATCCGCTCCGCGATGGCGTTTCCGGCCTCGGCGATGCGCCCGCGGGAATTCAGCATCAGCGGCAGCATGCGGCTGTTGGCGTCGCGGTCCAGCCGGACGATCTCGTCGACCGCGGCGGCCTGGGCTTCGGCCAGCTTGCCCGCTTCGGCCTCCCCGATGCCGGGGGTCAGCTGGCGGACGCGGCGGGTGTAGACGCTCTTGTCGCCGTCGCCATAGGCCGCCAGCCCGTTGATCGCCGCGATGACGGGGGCGGCCGCCTCGCTCTTCGCCAGCGGGCGCAGGGCGCCCTGGAGATCGGACAGCGCCGAATCGAAGTCGGTGGACAGCGACATCACCTTGGAGCGGTCGGTCTCGAAGGCGCCGATCAGCAGCGCCTTGGCCAGCGCCGCCTCCGCGCCGCGCAGCTGGAACAGCGGAATCACCGTCTGCCCCAGCTCGCCGCCGATGGCCTCGGAGGATTGCGAGGTCACCTCCACCATTGCAGCGATCGCCTGGGCAAGCTGTTCGCGCGAGGCCTGCATGTCCGGCTTCAGCGCCGCCAGCAGCCGGGCATGGGCGTCGCTCAACTCCGCCAGCCGGGCGCTGCGCTGTTCCTGCAGGCTCAACCGGCGGCCGGTCGCCGCGCCCAACGCGTCGACGGTGCCCAGCAGCGAGCGGGCGGTGGCCGACAGCTCGCCCATGCGGCCGATGTCGCCATGCCCGTCGGCCAGCCGGGCGAGCTGGCCGTCCAGCTCCGCGCGCTGGCCCGCCGCTGCACTGCGCAGCCGGGTCAGGTCCTCCTCCGACGATGCGGCGTCGATCAGCGGTCCCAGCGCCAGCACCCGCGCCGTGATGGTGGCGAGGCCGTGCGCGGCGCTGAGCACCGGCACCTGCGTTCCCGTGATGTCGGCGACATGGCCCCGGACCGCGCCATAGGACATCCAGCCGACCACCGCCGCGATGCAGGGCAGTGCCGCCACGGTTCCGAAGGCGATCAGCATCTTCGACTTGATGCCGGATCGCCGGCGCTGGTCGGCGCGATCTGCCATGTGGGCCACCCGCGGTCTGGAGGTTGTCAGCACCGGACCCGCGGTTCTCCGCAGGCCGGCCGACGCCATGGGTAGACCCTCTCTTTGGATGTTTGGGTGACGGTTCGGTGAAGTTTTCGCTACGCACAATCGAAATATCGTTGCGCCTGCGAAATCGACCGGTTCGACGACGGTCGACAGCCGACCTTTTGCCGGGCTTGGTGAATCGAACGTAAACAGCACGGTGAAGCGCAAGCGGCGCCCGCCGGCATCGAGCACCGCTTTACTGCGCGTTATTGGAGAAGAGCAGCAGGCTTATTGCAAGCGTTGTACGGGCGGAGCGGTGCGCCGCAGGCTGTCGCGGTCGGATGCCTTGTCGAACCACGCCGCAAGCGCCGGGCGGCCTTCACGCCAGTCCTCGTCCCCGAAGCGGAAATCGAGATAGGCGAGCGCCGCCAGGACGGCGAGCGTGCCGATGGTGTCCTCGCCGCCCAGCGCCGCCGCGTCGGCCTCCAGCAGGTCGAGCGCGCGGGCGACCGCCTTGCGCTGGCGCTCCATCCAGTTCACCGACCTCTCGCCATCGGGGCGCATGGACTCGAGCCGGCGGAGGATGGCGGCGTCGCAGATGCCGTCGGCGACCGCCTGGAACCGCAGCGCGCTCCAGCGTGCCGGGCCGGCCGGCGGGAACAGCGGCGCCCGGTCGCCGAGCGTATCGAGATACTCGGCGACGACCGGGCTGTCGAACAGGGTGGTGCCATCCGCAAGCGTCAGGGCGGGAACCTTGCCCAGCGGATTTTCCCTGGGCAGGTCGGTATCGGCCGACCAGGGATCGGTCGCCACCCGCTCCACCCGATCCTCAAGCCCGCGTTCGATGACGACCATCATCACCTTGCGCACATAGGGCGAGGTGGGGCTCCAGCGCAGCTTCAACATGGACGTTCCTTCATCATTGTCGGTTTACGGAGGCTCCGCCCCGCATCCTGCCACCGAACCGCGCGCCGGGGGAGACCGGCATGGACAGGCCCGCGGGAAGGTTTTTGCACCTCCTCCCCGGTCGCCACGGTCCTTCCAATCCGCTTTGGCTTGCAACGCTTCGCCATTGCCGTCATTTGCTCACATTGGCCGGACAGGCCGGGGTGCAGCGGAAACGGGCCGGGGGCAGGCGCATGAAGGTGATCATCTGTGGAGCGGGACAGGTCGGGGCAAGCATCGCGCGGCACCTCGCGCTGGAGGACAACGACATCACGGTGATCGACACCTCGACCGAGCTGGCGCAGCGGATGGACGAGAGCCACGACGTGCGCGGAATGGTCGGCTTCGCCTCCCACCCCGATGTGCTGGCCCAGGCGGGCGCGCGGGACGCCGACATGCTGATCGCCGTCACCCATTCCGACGAGGTCAACATGGTGGCCTGCGAGGTCGCCCATTCGGTGTTCAACATCCCGCTGCGCATCGCCCGCATCCGCAAGCAGGCCTATCTGCAGCCGGAATGGTCGTCGATGTTCTCCGCCCAGCATCTGGCGATCAGCGTCGTCATCTCGCCGGAGGTGGAGATCGCCCACAGCATCGCGCGGCGCCTGCGCTCCCCCGGCGCGTTCGAGATGGTGCCGCTCGCCGACGGCAAGGTGCATCTGATCGGCGTCCACTGCACGAACAGCTCGCCCCTGCTCAACACGCCGCTGCGCCGCCTGACCGAGATGTTCCCGGATCTGCGCGCGGCGGTGCTGGCGGTCTTCCGCGACGGCACCGGCTTCGTGCCCAGGGGAAACGACATTCTGCGGCTGGGCGACGACGTGCATCTGGTCTGCCGCACCGCCGACATCGTCCGCGTCGTCGCCCTGTTCGGCCACAGCGAGGCGCCGGCACGCCGTCTGGTCATCGCCGGCGGCGGCAATGTCGGCTTCAATCTGGCGCAGATCGTCGAACGGCACATGCGCGGCATCTCCATCAAGATGATCGAGGGCAATGCGGCACGCGCCGAGCTGATCTCGCGCTCGCTGCGCTCCAGCACCGTGGTGCTGAACGGCGATGCGCTGGACCACGAGATCCTGGAAGAGGCGCAGGTCGGCCGGGCCGAGACCATCGTCGCCGTCACCAACGACGACGAGACCAACGTCTTCACCTCGCTGCTCGCCAAGCGCGCCGGCTGCGGGAGGGCGATCACGCTGCTGAACAAGACCTCCTACGCCCCGATCGTCGCCGGGCTGGGGATGGATGTGGTGGTCAACCCGGCGGCGGTCACCGTGTCCTCGATCCTGCGCCATGTCCGGCGCGGACGCGTCGCGGCGGTGCAGACCATCGGCGACAATTTCGGCGAGGTGGTGGAGGCCGAGGCGCTGGAGACCTCCCGCGCGGTCAGCGGCCCCATCGGGTCCATCGATCTGCCGGGCGGCATGATCATCGGCGCGCTGGTCCGCGGCAACGAGGTTATCATCCCCACCAGCCAGACGGTGATCGAACCGCATGACCGCGTCATCGTGATGGCCACGGCCGATCTGGTGCGCAAGGTCGAAAAGCTGTTCGCGGTGGGGCTGGAGTTCTTCTGACCGGCCCGACGCTTCGCCCCCTTCCCGCCGCCCATTTCCTCTGACCAGAGACATCATGCCGAATTTCAGGCCGATCCTGTTCATCGTCTCCATCGTGCTGCTGGCGCTCGCCGCGACGATGCTGATCCCGGCCGCGGTCGATTTCGCCTATGGCAATCCGGACGCCAGGGTCTTCCTCTATTCGGCCGCCTTCACCGGCGCCTGCGGCGGGGCTCTGGCGCTCGGCACCCGATGCCACTTGCAGGGCGGATTGTCGCTGAGGCAGGCCTTCCTGCTGACGCCGCTGACCTGGACCAGCACCGCGGCCTTCGCCGCCCTGCCCTTCCAGTTCAGCAATTTTCCCGAGCTGTCGCTGAACTACGCCAACGCCTTCTTCGAAACGATGTCGGGCCTGACCACCACCGGATCGACGGTCCTGGTCGGGCTGGACCGGATGGCGGAGGGCATCCTGCTGTGGCGGGCGTTGCTGCAATGGATGGGCGGCATCGGCATCATCGGCGTGGCCATCGCGGTCCTGCCGGCGCTGCGGGTGGGCGGCATGCAGCTGTTCCGCACCGAATCCTCCGACCGGTCGCAGAAGGTGCTGCCGCGCGCCCAGCAGATCGCCAAGGCGATCGTCGCGGTCTATGCCGGGCTGACGGTGATCTGTGCCGCCTGCTACTGGCTGGCCGGGATGACACCGTTCGAGGCGGTGGTGCACGCGCTGACCAGCCTGTCGAGCGGCGGTTTCTCCACCTCCGACAAATCCATCGGGAACTTCGAAAGCCCGGTTCTGCATTGGCTGGTGACGCTGTTCATGCTGCTCGGCAGCCTGCCCTTCGTTCTGTATGTCCGCACCCTGACCGGCCAGCGCGACGCGCTGTGGAAGGACAGCCAGGTGCGGAGCTATCTGGGATTCCTGGTTGCGGTGATCCTGCCGCTCAGCATCTGGCTGGCGGCGACCCACGGCCACGACTTCCACGACGCCTTGCGGCTGGTCGCCTTCAACGTCGTGTCGGTCGTCACCACCACCGGCTATGCCTATACCGACTACAGCCAATGGGGAAACCTGGCGGTCGGCGTGTTCTTCGGGCTGACCTTCATCGGCGGCTGCACCGGCTCCACCGCCGGCGGCATCAAGATCTTCCGGTTCGAGGTGATGGTGACGGTGCTGCGCACCCATTTCCTTCACCTGATCTATCCCCGCGGCGTCTTTCCGCGCCAGTATGGCAATCGGCAGCTGAACGACGACGTGCTCGGATCGGTGATCGTCTTCTTCGCTCTGTTCTTCACCGCCTACAGCGTGATCACCATCGCATTGATGGCCCTGGGGCTGGACTTCATCACCAGCGCCAGCGCCGCGGTGACCGCGCTGGCGAATGTGGGGCCGGGGCTGGGCGACATCATCGGCCCTGCCGGCACCTTCGCTTCCCTGCCGGATTCGGCAAAATGGCTGCTGTCGCTGGCGATGCTGCTGGGCCGGCTGGAGCTGTTCACCGTGCTTGTGCTGTTCATGCCCCAGTTCTGGCGGGGCTGAGGGGCCGGACGGGACCGGCCCCCTCCGGCGTTCATTCGTCTGGATTGCGGCTGGCCGGATTGCGGTTGGCGACGTGTTCCTGCAGCTGCTCGGTCTGCACCGCCTTGCTGTCCAGCCCGCGGGCATCGGAATGGCGCGACTTGTCGCGGTTCGACAGCACCGCGTTGTCGCCGATCGCGCCGGCGGGAAGGTCGGTGGTGGCGCCGGTGCCGGAGCCCTTGCCCTGACCGCTGGGGCTCATGTGCTTCTTGCTGGCGTTCGCCATCTTTGCTTTCTCCATCGGTTGGCCGGGGCCGCCGGCAAATGGCTTCCCGGTGCCCCCGGCTTGTGTCCGTTCAGATCCGCCGCAAGCCCCTTGCGGGCCTTACTGCGGATTGCGCGGCTGGGTGCTGTCCAGGCTGTCGGCGGTGCCGCCGCCATTGCGCTGGCCGAGCGAGACGGTGTTGTCGTCATACTTGAACTCCGCCATCTGCCTGACCTGATCCTCGGTCACCTGCCGGGCGACGATGCGGTCGCCATCGGCATTCAGCAGGGTATAGTCCAGCGCCACCTGCTTGGCGCCGATGCCAAGAATGCCGCCGCGGTCGAGCACCACCTGGGTGGCCTGACCCGACTGGGCGTCGAGGATGATGTCGGCGATGTCGCCCAGCTTGCCGCCGTCCTCGCCATAGACGGCCTTGCCCATCATCTGCTCGAAGCTGGTGCTCTGCTGAGCCGCCCCGCTGGCGGAGGCGACGTTCGGGCGCAGGTCGCGGACCTGGCGCAGATGCTGTTCAAGCGTCGGCAGCGTCTGTTCGGCGAAGCGCTTCAGGTCGGCATCCTGGCCCTTTTCGGCCTGGGTGCGGAACAGGGTGACGGCGGTCTGGTGGGCGTCGATCTGGCCCTGCAGATAGGCGGAATCGAACTGGTCGCCCTGCAGGCCGCGCAGCTGATCCAGCTTCTGCCGGTGTTCGGAATCGAGGCTGGAGGGCAGCGTCATCGACTTCCGCTGGGCCATCGCCTTCATGGCGTCCGACGTCTTGGTGTGGTCGGTCATCATGTGGCTGCCGAACTGCTTGACGCCAGTGTCCTTGGCATGGTCCTGCGCCAGCTTGCCGGCCTGGATTTCGAACATGTCGCTGACCGCAGCCTTTTCGGCGAAGGTCATGTCCTGCTGCGACAGTTGCCCCGTCCCGGTCACTGTCTTCTGCGGCGTCGGCGTCTGCGCCAGCGACGGAGCGGAAAGCAGGAACAGGGCGGCGGTGGCGAGAAGATGGTGGCGTTTCATGGCGGCGGTTCCTGCGATTGCTTGATTGCCGGTGAGCGTTCGTCCACGACCTTCGGGCCGGACCGAGGCACCGTTCTCCGTCATTTCAACCGCTGACTGCGGCCGTCGTTCCCACCATACGGTCCCGCCATCCCTGCCGGTGTCCGGGACGAAGCGGACGGGCTGTCCGGATCGTCCGGGGTGCCGCGCTTGTGTTGAGTACCGGAGTGGTGCAGCGCGCCGGGGGTATAGCCGAATGCGCGCTCGGCCTAGGCCACGCGTCCGGGGCAAGAAAGGACGGCTTATGTCCCTGGTACGGAGGCCCGCTTGCTTCGTGACGCCCGCCATGTCTTGAACGGCACCCATATCGATTGCGACCTGTGCGTGATCGGTGGCGGCGCCGCTGGCCTGACCATCGCGCGCGAGCTGGCCGGCAGTTCCTGCAGCGTCGTCCTGCTCGAAGGCGGCGGATTGGAGGTCGACGGCATCTCCCAGGCACTGTATGCCGGCCGCAATGTCGGCCTGCCCTATGAGCGGCTGACCACCGCGCGCAGCCGCTATCTGGGCGGCAGCACCAACTGCTGGGGCGGCTTCTCCCGCCCGCTGGAGCCCGGCGACTTTGCCGAACGTCCCTGGATTCCCGACAGCGGCTGGCCGATCCCGCGCGACACGATGATGCCCTATTACGAGCGCTCGCAGAGCGTGCTGGGCCTGGGGCCGTTCGACTACGACACTGATTTCTGGATGGAGCGGGTCGGCGGGCCCAAGGCGGCGCTGTTGCCGGTAGAAGATGAGGACGGGGACGGCTTCGAAAACCGCCTCGCCCAACTCAGCCCGCCGATCCGCATGGGCGAGGCTTACCGCGCCGAGATCGGGCGCGCCGCCAACATCACCGCCTTCCTCAACGCCAACGTCACCGGCCTGGACACCAACCCGACCGCCACCGCGGTGGAGCGGGTGCAGGTCCGCACCCTGGACGGACCGGGCTTCACCGTCGGCGCCCGGCTGTTCGTGCTGGGCTGCGGCGGCATCGAGAATGCCCGCATCCTGCTGCTGTCCAACACGGTGCAGGCGGCGGGGCTCGGCAACGGCAACGATCTGGTTGGCCGCTACTTCGCCGATCATCCGCGCTTCAAGACACCGCCGGTCCGCCTGAGCCAGCAAGGGCGGCACCGCACGCTCTATGATGTCAGCCTGTGTCTGGCGCGGCGGCGGCTGCGCCGTCCGCACCCGTCGGTGGCGCTGGCGCTGTCGCCGACCGCGGAGCTGCAGGAACGCCATGCGCTGCCCAACTCCCGCACATATCTGGTCGCCTCCTACCATTCGGGGGCGTTGGACGCCTTCAAGGCGATGCGCGACCTGCGGCTCCTGCCCTCGCGCCACAGCTGCCGGCGCTTCGGCGTGTCGGAGGACGAGTCGGTCAGCCTGCTGCGCAACGCCGGCCCGCGCATCCTGCGCAGCATGCCGCAGCTCGCCCACGCCCTGTTCGACAGCATCGTCGATCCGGGCTGGCTGCCCCGGCGCTTCACCCTGGAAACGGTGCTGGAGCCGGTTCCCAACCCCGACAGCCGGGTGACGCTCGACCATGCCACCGACCCGTTCGGCTGCAACCTGCCGCGGGTGGACTGGCGGCTGACCGAGCAGGACCGTCGGGGCGCGGCCGAGACCCAGCGCCTGCTGCGCGAGGATCTGCTGCGCCGCGGCCTGATCACGAACGGCGGGCGGCAGGACGAGCCCGCCGAGGCGACGATGGCGGATGTCGGCTGGTGCTGGCACCATATGGGCACGACGCGCATGCACGAATCGCCGCGCCACGGCGTGGTCGATGCGGAAGGCCGCGTGCATGGCGTCGGGAACCTCTTCATCGCCGGCAGTTCCGTCTTTCCCACCATGGGCGCCGACCACCCGACCATGACCATCGTGGCGCTGGCGCTGCGGATGACCGACCGCATCCTCGCCCTGCTGCAGGACGAACGGAGCAGTCCGCCTGCCCCCGCGGTCGCCGCCTCGCTTTGAGCGGAGCGGCGGTGTCCTATATCCTCCTCTCCCTGCGGAGAGGAACCGACCGATGGACCTGTTCGACGATGTTCCGGCCCCTTCCCCGAACGGGATGCCGCCTGCGGCGGGGCCGTTGCCCGACATCGTGGCGCCGGGGCTCGACTGCCTGTTCGTGGGCTTCAACCCCGGCCTGCGGTCGGGCGCGCTCGGCCACCATTATGCCGGGCGCGGCAACCAGTTCTGGCGCCTGCTGTTCGAGGCCGGGCTGACCCCGCGCCTTTACCGGCCGGAGGAGGACGCGGCCCTGCCAGCCATCGGGCTGGGCTCGACCAACCTCGTCGCCCGCGCCACCGCCAGCGCCGCCGAGCTGTCGCGGGCGGAGCTGCGCGGCGGGGTGCCGCGGCTGGCGCGGATCGTCGGTTTCCTCCGGCCGCGGGTGCTCGCCTACACCGGCAAGGGGGTCTATCTGGCGGCCACCGGCCTGCCCGACGCGCCCTGGGGCGTGCAGGAGCGCGGGCTGTTCGACGGCGTCGCCGACGTGGTGGTGCCGTCGCCGAGCGGCCTCGCCCGCCTGCCCTTCGAGGAAAAACTGCGCTGGTTCCGCGCGTTGCGGGCGGAGATCGAGCGTCGGCGAGGCACAGGATAGGTTTCCAATCGCATCAATGGGAACCTATCCAACGATGCTATGCAACAGCCTCGAGATGCGGCTGGCGCGTTATCGTGAAGCTGACCGCGCCGTCGGCGTCATAGCGCAGGATCCAGACGGTGTGGAAATCGTCACCCTCCCATTTTTTCGGAACCTGATCGGCCGGGGCACCGAGTGCCAGTGCCAGTTCCGGCAGCTTGCCGTGATGCCAGCAGATCAGAACGGTGGCGCCGGTGTAGGGCGCACCGCTCAGAAGCGCCGGAACCTTGGCGACATCATCGTCGGCAATCGTGTGGGCCAGCGGCAAGGCGCGGATCAGACTGATCGGCGTCACCGTTTCGATCGGCCGGACGCTGTGCGGCGAAGGTGCCGTCGCCACCACCGCCGAAATGGCCGGAGCTCCCGTCGGAACCAGATCGGGCAGCGTCCTGGTGATGGAGCAGGCGCGCTGCCAGCCCTTCGCCGACAGGTTGGGGTCGGTGTCGTCATCCGGCTTTTCGCCATGGCGGATCAGCAGGACGGTGTTCGGCGCCGGCTTCGGTGCGGTCATCGCCAAATGCCTTTCAACGGGAAAATTTCCTTCATTATACGCAAAATAAGAGAATGCACTGACAATTTAATCTCATAAGAAGTGAATCGATGGGCGTCTTGTCAGAAATGCCGCGACCGCAATTCCTGCCTAGTCGCTAGAGATAACTGTCCGGACGGAGAGTATCGACCGGGAGCGGGCGGCGGCGGGGGGCAATCCCCCTGCCCCGGCGAATCTCCGGGAAAGGCGAGGATGCGGAAACGGCCTTGAGCCATGCTGTGCGCCGCATGACCGCCATGGACCGACACAGCATCCCTTACGACCCATTGCCCGCGCCGGAGACCGGTCTGGTCGCCCGGCTTCTGCGCATCGAACCGACACGCAAAAAAGAACCGGCGGAGACTTCCGTCGCCGCCGGTCCGATGCGGGCCGGCCCCGCCTTAGCTGCCCCGTCTCAGCTGACGATGCCGCCGCGGCTGAAGGGCAGCGTCTGCTGCGGCTGGCCGGTCACCGAGAAGACGGCGTTGGCCACCGCGGGTGCGGCGGTCGGGACACCCGGTTCGCCGGCGCCGGTCGGCCGTTCGCCGGACGGCACGATGTGGACCTCCACCGCCGGCATGTCCGACATCCGCATCGGCAGGTAGCTGTCGAAGTTGGCCTGATCCACCACGCCGTCGGTCATGGTGATCTCGCCGCGCAGCGCATGGCCGATGCCCCAGCCCGTGCCGCCCTCCATCTGCGCCTTGACGATGTCGGGGTTGATGACCTGACCGCAGTCGATGGCAACGACGACCCGGTCGACCTTGACCTGCCCCTTGCCATCGACCGTCACGTCGGCGACATGGGCGACATAGGTGTTGAAGCTCTCATGCACCGCCACGCCGCGGCCCTTGCCCTGCGGCATGGGCTGGCCCCAGCCGGCCTTCTCCGCCGCCAGCTTCAGCACGCCGGCCAGACGCGGATGGTCCTTCAGCATCTCCAGCCGGAAGGCCACCGGATCCTTGCCGGCCGCCTTCGCGAGCCGGTCGATCATCACCTCCTTGGAATAGGCGGTGTGGGTGTGCCCGACCGACCGCCACCACAGGGTGGTGACCGGCGAGGCGACGGTGTGGGCGTCCACCGCCAGATTCGGCACGGCATAGGCCATGTCCGACGCCCCCTCGACCATCGTCGCGTCGACGCCGTTCTTGACCATCACCGCCTCGAACGGCGTGCCGGCCATGAAGCTCTGGCCGACGATGCGCTGCTTCCAGGCGACCAGGGCGCCCTTGGCATCCACCGCGGCCTTGATCCGGTGCAGGAACAGCGGGCGGTAGCGGCCGCCCTTGATGTCGTCCTCGCGCGTCCAGACCAGATGCACCGGGGCCTTGGGATAGGCCTTGGCGATCATCACCGCTTCGGCGATGTAGTCGGCGTTGGTGGTGGCCCGCCGGCCGAAGCTGCCGCCGGCCCACTGGGTCTCGATCTTCACCTGTTCCGGCTTGCAGCCCAGGATATGCGCGGCGACCATCTGTTCGACCGTCTGGAACTGGGAGCCGGCCCAGATGGTGCAGCCACCCTCCGGGTTCAGCGCCACCACGGCGTTCAGCGGCTCCATCGGCGCATGGGCGAGGTAGGGGAAGACGAAGTCTCCTTCCACCACATGCCCGCCTTTGGACGACGCCTCGGCGAAGGCCTTGTCGGCATCGCCCTTGCCGGCGGCGACCGCACCCGGCCGGTCGGCCAGCTTGCGGTAGTCGGCCAGCATGGCGTCGGTGCCGCGCATCTCGGCCTTGGCATCGTCCCAGGTGACCGTCAGCGCCTCGCGGCCCTTCATGGCGGCCCAGGTGTTTTTTGCGATCACCGCGACGCCGACCGGCAGGCTCACCACCTCGATCACGCCCGGCACCTTGCGGGCCGCCGCGTCGTCGACGCTCTTCACCGTGCCGCCGAAGCGCGGGCTGCGGGCCAGAACCGCCGTCACCTGACCGGGGCGGCGGATGTCCATCGAGAAGATGGCGGTGCCGTCGGTCTTGCTGATGTGGTCGAGCCGGTGCAGATCCGGCTTGCCGATCAGCACATAGTCCTTGGGGTCCTTCAGCTTGACCTGCTGCGGCACCGGCAGCTTCGCCGCCGCCTCCGCCAGTTCGCCGAAGGTGAGGCTGCGGTTGCTCGCCGCATGGCGGACGACGCCCTTCGACACCGTCACCTCGCCGGCCGGTACGGTCCAGCGGGCGGCAGCCGCGGCGACCAGCATGGCGCGGGCGGCCGCACCAGCCATCCGCAGCTCGTCCCAGCTGTTGGCGACGGCGGTGGAACCGCCGGTGCCCTGGATGCCGAAGAAGTGGTTGGCGTACAGCTTGCTGTCGGCCGGGGCGAAGGCGCCGCGCACCTGGGCCCAGTCGGCGTCAAGCTCCTCCGCCGCGATGGTGGCGATGCCGGTGACGATGCCCTGGCCCTTGTCGAGATGCTTGGCCAGCACGGTGACCGTGTTGTCCGGCGCCACGATGATGAAGGCATGCGGACGCGGGTCGGCCGGACCGACGATCTTCGGAGCGGCCTCCGCCGCCAGCGCCGGCATCGGCAGATGCGCGCCGACGACCAGCGCGCCGGCCCCGGCGCCGATGGCCTTCAGGAAACCGCGGCGCGACGGGGCCGTCAGCGGCCGCAGCGCGAGGGGTTCGCCGAACCCATTGTGGGCGGCCTGACGGATCAGATGATGCAGCATGGATCAGGCCCTCATCGTCTGGGCGGCATCCTTGACCGCCGCGCGGATGCGGACATAGGTGGCGCAGCGGCAGACATTGCCGTCCATCGCCGCGTCGATGTCCTGGTCGGTCGGGTTCTGGTTGTCGGTCAGCAGCGCGACCGCGCTCATGATCTGGCCCGACTGGCAATAGCCGCACTGGACGACGTCCAGCTTCTGCCAAGCCGCCTGGACGGCCTGCGCCGCCTTGCCCTTCACGCCTTCGATGGTGGTGACTTTGCTGTCCGGACCCAGCATGCCGACCGGGGTCTGGCAGGCGCGGGTCGGCGTGCCGTCGACATGGACGGTGCAGGCGCCGCACTGGGCGACGCCGCAGCCGAACTTGGTGCCGGTCATGTTCAGCTCGTCCCGCAGAACCCACAGGAGGGGCATGTCCTCGGGCACGTCGACCTGACGGTCCTCGCCGTTGACGTTGATGCGAATCATGGCTCTTGCCTCTTTCTCCCTGAACGGAACCGCCGCCATGTGGTGACGACGGCAGGTCCGCTGCCCGGTTGCGGGCCTTGGCTACGAATGGCGGCTACGGATCAGGATTTTTGATTGTTTGGCTGCTGAACCAGCTCTGTCTCGACAGAATACACCGTCTAGTGCACAATGAACTAGGAGGCTTTGGTTCATATCGTCATGAAAGCAATTCATAACCCGGCGCTCGACCTGAACCTGATCAAGGTGTTCGACGCGCTGCTCGAAACCCGCAACGTCTCCCGCGCGGCCGAGGCGCTGGGCGTCAGCCAGTCTGCGGTCAGCCACGCCCTGGCCCGGCTGCGCACGCTGATCGGCGATCCCCTGTTCGTGCGCACCGGCAACCGGATGGAGCCGACGCCGCGCGCCCAGCGGCTGGCGGAACCTCTGCGCGACCTGCTGGTGGGAGCCGCCCGCGCCCTGTCGGCGGCGGAGGATTTCGACCCGCAGCGGGAGGAGCGGAGCTTCAGCATCTCCACCTCCGATTCGATGCAGGCGGTCCTGCTGACCGGCATCCTGCGCGACGCGGCCGAGGGTGATCTGCGCGTGTCGGTCGCCCTGCGCAGCCTCGATCCCGACGCCATGCTGGACGCGCTGGATGACGGCACGCTCGATCTGGCCATCGGCTATCTGCCGGAACTGCGGCGCTGGCACGACCGTCAGGTGCTGTACCGGGAGACCCATGTCTGCCTGTACAACCCGGATCTCGTGCCGGTCACCCCGCCCATCGGGCTGGAGGATTACACCCGCTATCCGCACCTGATGCCGTCGCTGCGCGGCGGCATGACCAGCTTCATCGACGACGAGCTGGCGGCGCTCGGCACCCGGCGGCGGGTGGCGGCCTCCACCACCCAGTTCCTGGCGATCCCGATGATCCTGACGCGGGCGCCGATGCTGACCTCCCTGCCCGCCCGGCTGGCCAGCCTGTGCGCCGATGCGCTGGGGCTCGCCACCAGCCCCCTGCCCTTCGATGTCGGCGATTACGAGGTGTCGATGATCTGGCATCGGCGCAACACCGGCTCCCCCTCCCACAGCTGGCTGCGCCAGCGCATCGGCGAGGAGGCGGTGAAGCTCTGACGCGAATAGGACGGGGCGCCCTTCGAATTGCCTGGTCGAACCGGCCCGGATCGGCGGCCAACAACCACCGGGTTGGCAAATTCCCTTCCCTGCGGCAGGACGCCGCGCCGGCCGGAAGGTCACCGTGCCGCATACGACAAGTCATCGCAGCGCAACGAAAAACCGTGTAGAACTTGCTGCACCTGCGAACCAACGCAACCGCCAACCAATAGGGGCAAGGAACAATGGCCGAGAGCATGGGAATCGAGACCATCGGCGTCATCGGCGCCGGACAGATGGGCAACGGCATCGCCCAGGTCTGCGCCGTCGCCGGCCTGACGGTGGTGATGACCGACATCTCCGAGGAAGCGGTGCAGCGCGGCCTGTCGACCGTCGGCGGCAGCCTGGACCGTCTGGTCAAGAAGGAGAAGATGACGGCGGCCGACCGCGAGGCGGCCCTGGCGCGCATCACCGCCACCACCGACAAGTCGAAGCTGGCCAACTGCGATCTGGTGATCGAGGCCGCGACCGAGAACGAGGATCTGAAGGTCAAGATCCTGAAGGATCTCTGCGCGACCCTGAAGCCGGAAGCGCTGGTCGCCACCAACACCTCGTCGATCTCCATCACCAAGCTGGCGACGGCCACCGACCGTCCGGACCGCTTCATCGGCCTGCATTTCTTCAACCCGGTGCCGCTGATGGCGCTCTTGGAGATCATCCGCGGCATCCAGACCAGCGACGACACCCACGCCAAGGCGATGGCCTTCGCCAAGCGCGTCGGCAAGTCGCCGATCACCGCCAAGAACAGCCCCGGCTTCGCCGTCAACCGCATCCTCTGCCCGATGATCAACGAGGCGATCTTCGCGCTGCAGGAAGGCATCGCCACCGCCGAGGATATCGACGCCGGCATGAAGGCGGGCTGCAACCACCCGATCGGCCCGTTGGCGCTCGCCGACCTGATCGGTCTCGACACCATGCTGTCGGTGATGGAGGTCTTCTATGAAGGCTTCAACGACCCGAAGTACCGTCCGGCCCCGCTGCTGAAGGAAATGGTCGACGCCGGCTATCTCGGCCGCAAGACCGGCCGCGGGTTCTACGACTACAGCAAGTAATGTTTGGGGGGCGTTGTGGACACACGATGCCCCCTCCCTCCCCCACCGCAGGTAGGGGAGAGGGTTAGGGAGGGGGCCGAGCACCCCCCATTTACGAGAACTCCCGCACCGTGTGCAGGTGGTTGAGGGGCCCATGCCCGTGGCCCAGACCCGGCGCGGTCAGGATCGCCGTCTCCACGTAACGCCGCGCCCGCGCCACCGCGTCGCGCGTGCCAAGCCCCTGCGCCAGCCCCGCGGCGATGGCCGAGGATAGGGTGCAGCCGGTGCCATGGGTGTGCGGCGTGTGGACGCGCTTGCCCTGGAAGACTGTCTCGCCCTCCTCGGTCAGCAGCAGGTCGTAGAGGCTGTCGTCCTCCAGGTGTCCGCCCTTCAACAGCACCGATTTCGGGCCGAAGCTCAGCATCAGTTCCGCCGCGCGGCGCATGTCGTCCAGGTCGCGGATCGGCAGGTCGGTCAGCGCCTCCGCCTCCGGCAGGTTGGGCGTCACCACCTCGGCCAGTGGCAGCAGGCGCTTGCGCAGCGTCACCACGGCATCGGGATCGAGCAGATGATGGCCGCTCTTGGCGATCATCACCGGATCGAGCACCAGCGGCACGTTGACCGCGCGCGCCTCATACTCCGCCGCCACCGCCTCGATGACGGGGGCGTTGGCGAGCATGCCGATCTTCACGGCATCGGCGCCGATATCCTCCAGCACCACCTTCATCTGCAGGGCGACGAAGGCGGGATCGACCGGCACCACGCCATAGACCCCGGTGGTGTTCTGCGCCGTCAGCGCGGCGATGGCGGTCGAGGCAAAGGCGCCGAGCGCGCTGACCGCCTTGATGTCGGCCTGGATGCCGGCACCGCCACCGGAATCCGACCCGGCGACGATCAGGACGCGGCCTTTCACCGAGCCGGTCATTTCGGAGCCGCCGGTCATTGCGCGGCCTCCAGGCTGCGGGTGGCGCTGGCGCGGATGGCCTCGGCGATGTCGCCGACCACGCCATGGACCAGCGCCTCGTCGTCGCCCTCCGCCATCACGCGGATCAGCGGCTCGGTGCCCGACTTGCGGATCAGGACGCGGCCGCTCGACGCCAGCCGCGCCTCGCCCTCCTTGATCGCCTGCTGGACGGCGGCATCCTCCAGCGGCTTGCTTCCGGCGGCGAAGCGGATGTTGGTCAGCTTCTGCGGCACCGGATCGAAGACGCGGCAGACCTCGCTGGCCGAGCGGCCCTCGGCCTGGATCAGCACCGCCAGCACCTGAAGCGCGGCGATCAGCCCGTCGCCGGTGGTGGAATAGTCGGACAGCACCACATGCCCCGACTGCTCGCCGCCGACATTGTAGCCGCGCTCGCGCATCATCTCGACGACGTAGCGGTCGCCCACCGGCGTGCGGGCCAGATGCAGGCCGAGCCCGCCGAGATGGCGCTCCATCCCCAGGTTGGACATGACGGTGGCGACGACGCCGCCGCCGCGCAGGGTCTGCGACCGCGCCCAGGAGGTGGCGATCAGGCTCATCAGCTGGTCGCCGTCGATGGGACGCCCGGCCTCGTCCACCATGATGAGGCGGTCGGCGTCGCCGTCCAGCGCGATGCCCAGATGGGCGCCGTGGGCCACCACCTGCTCCTGCAGGGTCTGGGTGGATGTTGCGCCGCAGCCCTTGTTGATGTTGGTGCCGTCGGGGCTGACGCCGACCGGAACCACGTCGGCCCCCAGCTCGTACAGCACCTTGGGCGCGACCTTGTAGGCGGCGCCGTTGGCGCAATCGACGACGATCTTCAGCCCATCCAGCCGCAGCCCGCGCGGGAAGGTGTTCTTCACATACTCGATGTAGCGGCCGGTGGCGTCGTCCAGCCGGCTGGCGCGGCCGAGATCGGCGGGGCCGGCGAGGTCGGGGGCGAAGGGCAGCGCCATGCGCCGCTCGATGGCCGCCTCGACCTCGTCCGACAGCTTGTAGCCGTCGGGGCCGAACAGCTTGATGCCGTTGTCCTGATAGGGGTTGTGCGACGCGGAGATCACCACGCCCATGTCGGCCCGCAAGGACCGGGTCAGCATGGCGACCGCCGGGGTCGGCAGCGGCCCGACCAGCACCACGTCCATCCCCATGGAGATGAAGCCGGCGGTCAGCGCCGGTTCCAGCAGATAGCCGGACAGCCGGGTGTCCTTGCCGATCACCACCCGGTGCCGGTGGTCGCCGCGGCGGAACTGCAGCGCGGTCGCCATCGCCACGCGCAGGGCCGTTTCGGCGGTCATCGGGTCGATGTTGGCGGTGCCACGGATGCCGTCGGTGCCGAACAGGTGTCGCGTCATGAAAGCCTCGTGCAGGAACCGTCTTCAGGCCCGGATGTCGGGGTTCGGGGCCGAAAGCGCAAGCGAAGGATGTTTCTTCGCGCGGCTGACCGGCCGGGTCAAGCTCCCTTCGGCGGCTGCGCGAAAGGGTTGCAGGCGAGCTTACCGGGGATGCAGCCCCTCCCACAAGGCTCGGGCCTGCGCCGTTTCGGCCACGTCGTGGACGCGCAGGATCTGAGCGCCCTGGTTCAGCGTCTCCAGCCCGGCGGCGAGCGAGCCGGGCAGCCGCTCCTTCGGCGGCTCCTCGCGCGACAGGCGGCCGATGAAGCCCTTGCGCGACAGCCCGATCAGCACCGTACAGCCAAGTGCATGGTACAGCGAGGTGTGGCGCAGGATCTCCAGATTGTGCTCCGTCCTCTTGCCGAAGCCGATGCCGGGATCGATGGCGATACGCTCCGGGGTCACGCCGGCGGCGGCGCAGCGGGCGATCCGCTCCTCCAGCCAGTCGAACACGTCCAGCGCAGCGTCGCGGTAGGTCGGGTTGGCCTGCATGGTGCCGGGCTCGCCCTGCATGTGCATCACCACCACCGGGGTGCCGGTTCTTGCGACCACCGGCAGCGCGTCCGGATCGGACAGCCCGGCGATGTCGTTGACGATGCGGGCGCCGGCCGCGGCGGCGCTCTCCATCACGCTGGCGTGGCGGGTATCGACCGAGACGGCGGCCCCTTTCGCGGCGAAATGACGGATCACCGGCAGGACGCGCCGTTCCTCCTCCTCCGGCGCGACCGGATCGGCGCCGGGGCGGGTGGATTCGCCGCCGATGTCCAGGATGTCGGCGCCGGCCGCCAGCATCGCCTCGCCATGGTCGATGGCGGCGGAGGGGTCGAGGAAGTCGCCCCCGTCGGAGAAGCTGTCCGGCGTGACGTTGACGATGGCCATGATGAGCGGCCGGTCGGTCGCCAGCCCGGCGAAGGGCGCGCGGGCGCGGGTCAGGGCACCGAGCTGGCGGTCCAGCGCCTCCGCCACCGCGCGCGACCGCTCCCAGCCCCAGGCCATGATCTCCGACAGCGGCGCGAAGGCGCGGTCGATGCGGGAGGCCCCATCTTGCAGGCCGTCGCGCACGATCAGTTCGGCGGTCGAGAAGGCGAAGCGTCCGCCGGCCAGCGGCACCGCAGCCCCCTTGGCCCAGGCGGCGATGGGCATCAGCCCGACCGGGCGAAGATAGACCCGAACGCCCTCCTCTCCCGCCCAGGGGCAGAAGCCTGCCAGCGACCCGGCGGCCGATTTGGGGGCGGCTTTGGCAGCGGGCTTTGCGGAAAGCGGCGGCATCGGGATTCCCATCACGTCACGAACTGGTGCCACCGTTCCTGGCACGGGACCGGCGGGATGGCAAGGGGGGCTTACCCCCTTTCTTACCCCCGCCGCGCCAGACCGCCCTTCAGCTTCAGCACATAGGTGATGACCTCCGCCACCGCCTGGTAATGCTGGAGCGGGATGGCCGCATCGACCTCCGCCGAGGCGTGGAGGGCGCGGGCAAGCGGCGGATTCTCGACGATGGGAATGTTGTGCTCCTGGGCCAGCGCGCGGATGCGCAGCGCAATCAGGTCGGCACCCTTGGCGAGGCAGATGGGAGCGGCGGTGCGGCCACGCTCATAGTCCAGCGCCACGGCGAAATGGGTGGGGTTGGTGATGACCACCGTCGCCCGCGGGACGTTCGCCATCATCCGCTTCTTGGAGCGCAAGCGGCGGATGTCGCGCAGGCGGGCCTTGGCGTGGGGGTCACCCTCGATCTGCTTGAATTCGTCCTTGATCTCCTGGTGGCTCATGCGCAGGCGGCGGCGCCATTCCAGGCGGTTCCACAGCACGTCCACCGCCGCCATCAGGACGGTCGCCAGCAGGACCGCCAGCAGCAGCCGCAAGGTCACGTCCCGCAGCAGGTTGGGCAATCCGGCGACGTCCATGCCCACAGTATCCTCCGTCCATGCGATGTAGGGCGCCAGCGCGTGCCAGGCCGCGAAACTGATGATGGCGAGCTTGACCAGGCTCTTGACGAATTCGACCAGCGCCGGCCGGCCGGCCATCCGCTTCCAGCCCGAGGCGGGCGACAGGTGCGACCATTTCGGCCGGATGCGGTCGGACGCGACCAGAAAGGGTCCCTGCCCCAGCGCCGAAACCACCACCCCACCCAACAGGATGCCCAGCACCGGCAGCAGAGCCCCCGCAGCGCCGACGATCAGCCAATGCAGGCTGTGGATGACGTCGATGGCGCTGCCGTCGATGCGGATGTCGTCGGGATTCTCGATCAGCGGCAGCAGCAGGCCCGACAGCTGCGACGACACGCCGGGTGCCGCCATCAGCACGATCATCCAGGCCGCCACCATCGCGGACAGAAGGCCGACGTCGCGGGCGCGGGGGACGTCGCCCTTCTCCGCCGCCTCGCGCAGGCGTTTCTCTGTCGGTTCCTCTGTTTTCTGCTCGTCGTCCTGCTCCGCCATCGGTCAGGATCCCGAGAGCCAGCCGCCGAGCGTGGCGACGAAGGCGGTCAGCATCGCCCCGGCGGTCGCCATGAACAGGCCCATGCCCACCATCAGCACACCCGGCGTCGCGACGAAATAGACGGGCATCGCCGGCATGACCCGGTTGACCAGCCCCAGCGCCACATTCATCACCAGCCCGTAGAGGATGAAGGGCGCCGCCAGCCCCACCCCCAGCCGGAAGGTGGTCGCCAGCAGCTCGGCGAAGCGCTGGGCGACCATGCCGAGATCCGGGAACACCCCCGCCGGCCAGGAACCGTAGGAGCGGACCAGCGCACCGATCATCAGGTAATGCACGTCGGACGCAAACAGCAGCGCCAGCCCGCCGATCAGCAGCACGCCGGACAACACCGACCCGCCCTCGAACCCCGCCGCCTCCATCGAGAACGGGTTGCTAAGGCCAACGACCTGCGCCGCCAAGGCGCCGGCGGTCTGCAGCGCGGCCATGAACAGCCGGGCGCCGAGCCCCAGATAGGCGCCGACCAAGGTTTCGCCCGCCAACTCCCGCAGCATCTCCACCGGCTGGCCGGGCATGCGGTCGGGCAGCCCATCCACCCCCGGCAGCAGCACCAGCGTGACGATGATCGCCAGCACCGCCCGGATGCGCATCGGCACCGCCGCCTCGCCGAAGCCCGGCAGCAGCCCGATGGCCGCCGCCACCCGTGCCAGCACCAGGAGCCCGCGGTAGATCTCCAGGGTCAGGACCTGGCTGAGCGCATCCATCGGCCTAAACCTGATCGATGGTCTTGAGCGACGCCTTGCGGTGCAGCTCGGCATGGCTCAGCACCGGCGTCATCGGGCTGACCCGCTCCAGCAGGGAGCGGACGAAGGGCCGCACCTCCGCCCCCACCAGCAGGGCGGGCCAGACCTGCGAGGTGGCGTGCTTCTGGATTTTCAGGCGGACGGCGGTCAGGAACTCCTGCACCTGGCTGGGCGGCATGGCAAAGCGGCGGTCGTCGCCCTCCACCACGATGTGGTCGAGCAGCGCCTGCTCCCAGCGCGGGCTGAGAACGATCACCGAGACGAAGCCGTCCGGACCGGCCAGCCCCTGGTGGATCTGCTGGCCCAGCCGCATGCGCACATGTTCGGTGATCAGCGTGATGTGGCGGGTCCAGCCGACCGCCTCCGCCACCGCCTCGACGATGGCCGGCAGGTTGCGGATCGACACGCGTTCCGACAACAGCTGCTGCAGCACGCGCTGGAGCACGACCAGCGAGATCTGGCTCGGCACCATGTCGTTGATCAGCTTCTGGTACTCGCGGCCCAGCCCGTCGATCAGCTTTTGCAGCGCGGCGAAGGTCAGCAGGGTGGACAGGTTGTCCTTGATGACCTCGGTCAGGTGGGTGGTGATGACGCTTTCCGGATCGACCACCGTATAACCCTTGGCCACCGCCTCCTCATGGCGGGAGGGGTCGATCCATTTGGCCTGCAGGCCGAAGGTCGGCTCACGCGTCGGGTCGCCGGCGATGTCGGGCACGGCGCCGCCGGTCGGATCGATGGCCAGCAGATGCTTGGGCCGCACCTCCCCCTTCGCCGCCTCCACCCCCATGATGCTGATGACGTAGCTCTTGGGGGCCAGGAAGCTGGAATCCTTGATGCGCACCGACGGCAGGACGAAGCCGAACTCGGTGGCGAAGCGCTTGCGCAGGGTCTTCACCTTGGTGGTCAGCGGCCCGTTCTTGTTGAGGATCAGCGGGACGAGGTGGTTGCCGACCTCCACCTTCACCTCGTCGACCTTCAGCATGTCCTCCACCGCCTCTTCCGGGACGGCGGGGGGCGCCTTGCGGCTTTCCTCCAGCTTGGCGAGCGCCGCGGCGCGGGCCTTGCGGCGCGGCGCGTACCAGCCGAGCACCGCGAAGGCGGCGCCGATGGCGAGGAAGGGCGCCATCGGCAGCCCCGGCGTGATCGCCAGCGCCACCAGCAGCCCGGAGGCCACCATCAACGCCTTTGGATAGGCGCCAAGCTGGTCGATCACCGCCTTTTCGGCCGAGCCGATGTTGCCGCCCTTGGTCACCAGCAGGCCGGCGGCCAGCGACACCACCAGCGCCGGGATCTGCGTCGCCAGCCCGTCGCCCACCGTCAGGGTGGTGTAGATGGAGGCCGCGTGCTCGAAGCTCATCCCCTTCTGGGCGATGCCGATGGCCATGCCGCCGAGAACGTTGATGACGGTGATGACCAGACCGGCCACCGCGTCGCCGCGCACGAATTTCGAGGCACCGTCCATCGCGCCGTAGAAGGTGCTTTCGTCCTCCAGCTCCTTGCGGCGGCGGCGCGCCTCGGCCTCGTCGATCATGCCGGCGGAGAGATCCGCGTCGATCGCCATCTGCTTGCCGGGAATGGCGTCCAGCGTGAAGCGGGCGCCGACCTCGGCGATGCGGGTGGCGCCCTTGGTGATGACGACGAAGTTGATCACCACCAGGATGCAGAAGATCACCACGCCGATGACGAAGTTGCCGCCCATCACGAACTGGCTGAAGCCCTGGATGACGTGGCCGGCGGCGGCGTGGCCGTTGTGCCCCTCGCTGAGGATCAGGCGGGTCGACGCGATGTTCAGCGCCAGCCGCAGCATCGTCACCACCAGCAGCACGGTGGGGAAGGACGAGAAGTCCAGCGGGCGCGGAATCCACAGCGACACCATCAGCACCAGCACCGCGACCGAGAAGGACAGCGCCAGCCCGAGATCGAGGAACCAGGACGGCACCGGCAGGAACAGCACCGCCAGCACCAGCAGGATGCCGACCGCGAACAGCACGTCGCGGTTCGCCAGCCCGATGTCGCCGATCAGGCCGAACCGGCTGCGGACGTGATCGGTAAGGGTCATGGCAGGCCGTCGGGGTTCGAGGGATGGGGCGGTCGTCCGGCAACGATAGGACGGCGCGGTAAAACCGGGATTTAAGCTGCTCCCCGGCCTGTCACTGGTTCGGCAGCAGCGGCCGGGCCGGGCCGTCGGCGAACAGGCCGGACAGGAAGCTCAGCCGGCCGCGCTCGGCCGCGGTCCAGACCGGGGCGGAGCCGGAGGGTCCCGCCGCCAGCGTTTCCAGATAGCCCAGCGCTCCGGCGACCCAGCGCAAATTGCCGGTCACCCGCTGGCGATAGGCCTCGCCGCGTTCGGACTGGGACGAGTGGTAGCGGGCGATGGCCGTTTCCAGCGAACCGTGGTCGCGCCGCAGCGCCGACAGGAAGGACGCGGCATAGCGGGCGTTGGCGACCGGATCGAAGGCGGTGACAAGATCGGGAAAGGCGTCGGGGTGCCAGCGCAGGTTCACTTGCAGACAGCCGACGTCGATGGACTGCACGCCGCGCGCCTGGGTCTCGCGCACGAAGGCGATTGCCGCGTCGCGCGTCGGGAAATAGTGGGACCGCCCTTCGGTGTTGACCGTCCAGGGCCAGGCGGTGAAAAGGCGGTCCTCCGTCCGCCGGCCGGATTCGGTGAAGCCCATCGCCAGCAGCAGATGGTCGTGGATGCCGGCCGCCTTCTCCGCATCGAGAATGGCGGCGATGCACTGGGCTTCGGGCGGCAGGGCCTTGCGCGACGCCGGGGGGGGCGGTGCCTTCGGCGCGGCGTAGAGCGCCGTGCTCCACACGCCGATCTGCGAGAGGTTGGCCGGCGGCGCCGCCGCACCGCCGGCCGGACTTACGAGCAGCCCGAGAAGGGGGCCGACCGCTCGCAACAGGGGGCGCCGCATCGCCATGGGCGTCACTGCGGGCGTCAGTCGATGGCGACGATCAGGTCGCTCAGCCGGTCGGCATAGGTGGCGAGCGCGCCATACATGAAGGGCAGCGCCAGCACCGTCACCACCAGGATCGCGACGATCTTTGGTACGAAGGTCAGCGTCATCTCCTGCACCTGGGTCAGCGCCTGCACCAGCGAGATCGTCACGCCCACGACCACCGCCACGATCAGCGGCGGGGCGGCGACCAGCAGGGTCGTCCAGATGCCGCTGCGCAGCACCTCCAGCACGTCGGCCTGGTTCATGGGGGTGGTCCTTCGTTCGTGGGGAGAGGTGTCGGCTTCGATGCCCCCTCAAACCGCAATGCGCATGATCTCCTGATAGGCCTGCACCATCTTGTCGCGGATGGCGACGACGCTCTGCACCGTCATCTCAGCGGCCAGAACCGAGCGCACGACGTCCTGCGCGCTGGCCTTGCCCGACACGGCGGCCAGCGACACGCGCTCGCTCTCCTTCAGCGTCTCGACCGCCTGCGAGATCGATTTGTCGAGGAAACCGCCGAAATCGCTTTCCGCACTGGCCGCCACCGCGTCGGTCTGGCCGACGCTGGAGAGCGGCGAGGCCGCCGCCTGGGTCTCGGCGAGGCCGCCGACGAAGGGGCTGCGGTTGGCGGCATAGGCGGCGGCGACGCGGCCGACGGACATCTCGATCATGGAACGGCTCCTCAGCTGCGCAGCAGGTCGACGACGCGGGTCATCATCGCGCGCGATTGTTCGATGACGTTCATGCTGGCCTCGAAGGCGCGGCCGGCCTCGCGCATGTCCATCATCTCGATCAGCGGCTGGACGTTGGGCTTCTTGACATAGCCCTTGTCGTCCGCCGCCGGATGCGAGGGATCGTAGGCAAGCTGGAAATCACTGCGGTCGCGGCCGATCTGCTTGACCTTGACCAGTTCCGCCCCCACCCCGCGGTCCATCATGCTGTCGAAGGACACCGTCTTGCGGCGGTAGGGGTCGCCGCCCTTGGTGGTGGCGGTGGAATCGGCATTGGCGAGGTTTTCCGCCACCACCCGCAGCCGGGTCGATTGCGCCTGAAGTCCGGCGCCGGCGATCTTCAGCGTGGCGCCGAGGGCATCGTTCATCATGGCTCGTCTCCGTCTCGAATGCCGTCAGCCGTTCTTCCCTTAGCCATTTCGCCAGGCCATGCGCAGCATCTGCACATTGCGCTGGAACAGGCTGGTGGTCAGGGCGAAGGCGTCGCGGGTCTCGCTGCCCTTGATCATCTCCTGTTCCAGCGACACCGCGTTGCCGCTCGGCGTCGTCTCCCACAAGGCCGCCTTGCCCGCCTCGCGGAAGCCGGCGGTCGAGCGGGTGCTCACTAGATGAAGGCCGGAGGTGCGGGCGGCCTCGACCGGCCGGATGCCCTCCATCACGCTGTCGAAGGATTTCAGGTCGCGCGCCTGGTAGTCGGGGGTGTTGGCGTTCACGACATTCTCGGCGACCAGCTTCTGCCGCTGCGCCAGATAGTCCAGGCGGGTGCCGGCAAGCTGAAAGAATCCGATTTTACCTAAATCCATTGCGACCTCGTTCCATTACATCTCGCCGGAACACGAGGCGGACGATGAACCCGCCCGTTTAAAACCGGATTTAAATTCCCTCCTCTAGGCTGACCCCATCGACGGACATGATGGAGACAGCGCCCATGCCGGCACTCGCAACCCTGGCGGCGGAACTCGACCGGTTGCCGACGCGCCACTGGCGCGGGGAAATCCGCTCGGCCGCCGGCATGACGCTGGAGGTCGACGGGCTGCAGCGCGTGCTGTCGGTCGGCGACAAATGCCATGCCGAAACCCTGCGCGGCGGCCGTGTGCTGTGCGAGACCATCGGCTTCCGCAACGGCCGCTCGCTGCTGATGGCCTTCGACAGCCTCGACGGCGTGGCGGAAGGCTGCGCCGCCGTCACCGACGACACCGCCTTCACCCTACGCCCCGGTCCCGGCTGGCTCGGCCGGGTGGTGAACGCGCTGGGCGAGCCCATCGACGGCAAGGGGCCGCTGGTGAATGGCGAGCATCCGCGGGCCTTGCGCCAGCCGCCGCCAGCCGCCTGCGCCCGGCGCCGGGTGGGGAAGCGGCTGGACAGCGGCATCCGGGTGATCGACAGCTTCGTGCCGCTGTGCCGCGGCCAGCGCCTCGGCGTCTTCGCCGGGTCAGGCGTCGGCAAATCGACCCTGCTGGCGATGGTCGCCCGCCATGCCGAGGCCGACGCCATCGTCATCGGCCTGATCGGCGAGCGCGGCCGCGAGGTGCGCGAATTCATCCAGGACGACCTGGGACCGGAAGGGCTGGCCCGCTCCGTCGTCATCGTCGCCACGTCGGACGAGCCGCCGCTGATGCGCCGGCAGGCCGCCCTGCTCTGCATGACGGTGTCGGAAGAGATGCGCGATCAGGGGAAGCACGTCCTCTGCCTGATGGACAGCGTCACCCGCTTCGCCATGGCCCAGCGCGAGATCGGGCTGGCCGCCGGCGAGCCGCCGACCGCCAAGAGCTATCCGCCGAGCGTCTTCGCCGAGCTGCCCCGCCTGCTGGAACGCGCCGGCCCTGGCCCCGAGGGCGGCGGAGACGGCGACATCACCGCGATCTTCACCGTACTGGTCGACGGCGACGACCATGACGAGCCCATCGCCGACGCGGTGCGCGGCATCCTCGACGGGCATCTGGTGCTGGACCGCAGAATCGCCGAGCAGGGGCGCTATCCCGCCGTCAACCTGTTGCGCAGCGTGTCGCGCACCCTGCCCGGCTGCCACGATGCGCGCGAGAACCGCATCGTCGGCCGCGCCCGCGCGCTGGCCGCCATCTATGACGGCATGAAGGAGATGATCCGGCTCGGCGCCTACAAGCGCGGCACCGACCCGGAGACCGACGCCGCCATCGACCTGCACCCGCGGCTGGAAGAGTTCCTGCGCCAGGGCAAGGACGACCCTTCCCCATCCGCCGACAGCTTCGCGCGCCTGGACGCGCTGCTCGCCGCCATCGGAGTCCAAACATGAGCGTCAACACACGGCTGGCGGCCCAGGCCGTCACCCCGCCGTCACCCCACCCTGCACGCAAGGAGAAGGCGGAAAGCCTGGACGACAAGATGAGCCTTGGCTTCGACGACCTGATCGACGCGGTCAACCCGCTGCAGCAGTTGCCGGTGGTGTCGTCGGTCTACCGCGAGGCGACGGGAGAGACGATCTCGATCCCGGCCCGGCTGGCTGGCGGCTTCCTGTTCGGCGGCCTGCCCGGCCTGATCGGCAGCGCCGCCATGGTGGCGTTCGAGGAGATCACGGGCGACACCGTGCTGGGCCATCTCGGCAGCCTGCTGGAGGACGGGGACGGCTCCGCCGTGGCCAAGGGGGACGGCGGGACGGCGGCGGCGCTGCCTTGGATGACCGCCGGCACCGGCGGCGGCGCGGAGCCGCCCCTGCCCTCCCCCCAGGCGCTGGCCGAAGCCCTGCGGCGCCGGTCGCCCGCCACGGAGCCGGCACCGGCGGCGCTCGCCGTCCCGGCCGGCGACCGGCCGGCGCCGCAGCTTCTGGCGAAGCTCTACAGCCTGGAGGTGACCGCCGCTGCCGGCGCTCCGGGCGTGATCCGCAAGGCGGGGTGACTGTCCCTCCCCTCCCTGGGAAGAGGGGCGTGGAGCGCGATTTTCTTGTCCGGCGGCCCTGTTAAGGGGTTGCCCGGACTGGTGGCGGACACCCTGGAGCGGCGACGGAGCGGCGTGCTAGCATTCCGTCCGGATTCCAATCGTGGGTGGTCAGGTGGTGGACGACGGTGACAGTCGCGATGAGACGGACAATGTCGGCACCCCTCCGGGAAGGCGCTGGCTCTGGCTGCTGATCGGCCATTCCGCGGTCGGTCTCGCCACGGCCGGCGCCTTCCTGCCGGTGCTGCCGACCGTGCCCTTCCTGCTGGTGGCCGGCTGGGCCTATGCCCGCGGCAACCCCGCCCTGCGCGAGCGGCTGCGCAACGATCCGCGCTTCGGTCCCGCCGTGCGCGAGTGGCAGGACCGCGGCGCCATTCCGGTCCGGGCGAAGATCTTCGCCGTCGCCGGCATGTCGTCCGGCTTCACCGTCCTCGCCCTGTCCTCGCCGGGCTATCTGGTGCTCGGCGGCGTCGGGACGGTCATGGTGGCGGCGGGCACCTACGTGGTGTCGCGGCCGGCGCCGTCGGCCGACGACGACCGCAGCTGACGCCGGCCCTCAGCGGCCGAGATTGTTGCGCGACGCCTGTTCGATGGTCTTGATGTGGGCAAGGCCGGGCAGGATTTCCGACCGGATGAACTCCAGCCTGCGCACCGGGCCGCCGCCGCGGGCGAAGCGGTGCTTCCACAGGTTCATCTTCACCGCCAGCCCGCACAGCACCCCGCCGATGGTCAGATGGTGGGTGACGATCAGGTCGCGGATGCTGCGGAAGCTCTGCGGGTTGATGTCGTGCCAGAAATCGCGGGACCGGTTGTCGAAGCTCTCGAACCGCCCGGTGATGGAGGTGGCGATGTCGGTCAGGTCGTGGCCGATCTCGTCCAGCATCCGGCCCTGGCGGGTGTCGCGGCGCACCTCGCTGACCTGATACAGCTCCGCCATCCAGCCGAGGAAGCCCTGCACGTCGGGAACGATGTCGTCCAGGCAGCGCTTGAAATAGGCAAGCGACAGGAAGATGTCGGCATACTCCTCCAAGAAGGCCGGGATCTCCTGCAGCGGGATGTCGAGCCGGTCGGCGGTCAGCTGCAGCCGGCGCCGCGCCTCCTCCACGTCGGGCTGGACGAACAGCCGGATCAGCTCGTCCATGCTGGCGATCTCCGAGCATTGGATGCCGTAGACATGCTCGATCAACGGCCGGGTGAACACGCGCATGTAGCTGGTCAGCTCAGACCGCTTGGACTGCGACAGGCGCAGGGCGTCGGAATCCTCCACGTCGATGTTCAGCCGGCGAAGCTCCAGCCGCAGGCTGTAGACGTCGAAGCTGGCGGCTTCGGCGATCTGCGCGATCTTGCGCAGGTCGCGGCGGATCAGCGGATCGTCGATGCCGAAGCATTTGGGCAGCTGGTTGATGCCGATCTGGCCGCTGCCGGTCTGGGCATCGTTGAACAGCTCCGCCACCGTCTCCAGACGGACATTCTTGATCAGCCGGGCACGGCGCAGGCCCGGCGTCTCCAACGGAAGGATCGACAGCGGCAGGATGTGCAGCGCATCACGCGCCTCGTCCTCCGCCGACACGGCCGGCCGGGCCAGCCGCACCGCCGCCGCTCCGCTGGTGGCCGGCGGCCGGATGCGGTCCCGTCCCGCTCTGTCCTGTGGGGTGCCGGCTGGAGGCAAGGCTGGGGTCTCCCGTCTGCCGAGCCCCGCGGGCTTGTCAGAAGCGCGGGAATCTCATCAGCGTCATGGTGATGGATGGATCGATGGAGATGACGGACGCCCGCCCGCTGCGGGAGATCGGGCCGATCGACGGCATGGACGCCGCGGCGGCGCTGCCGCCGTTCTGCATGTCGTACATCGCGGCGAAGCGGTCGAGGAACTTGGCGACCTTCTCCGGACTTTTCAGGTCCGCGATGTCCATCCGCTTTTCCAGCAGCGCCTTCTGCTTATCCACGTCGAGAAGCGCGGTCTGCTCCGGCAGGCCGAGCGCGGTGTAGACCACCTTGCGCAGGGCGTTGTCGGCCATCACCTGATACCAGTTGGTGATGTTCCCCGAGCGCCGCTGGAAATAGAGGCCAAGGCGGACCGCCGGATTGGTGGCCTCGGAATCGACCTCCAGCGTCACGTCGACATAGCGGTCGACGATGGCCTGGACGACGGCCGGCTGCTTCAGGTTGGCGCCGCCGGTTTCGGCGAATCCGAGGATGGTCGCCATCTCGCGGAACTTGGTGTCGCTCATCCGGTTGGCGGTGGAGGACGGATCGCCCACGCCCTCCTCCAGCACCTTGCGGATCAGGCCGCGCGACTTGGCCTGGCTGCCCAGGTCGAACGCCTCCAGGACGAAGCGATAGAGCTTGTCGTCCTTCATGAAGTCTTCGGCGCTGGAGACCTTGCCGATATTCTCCTGGAAATAGGAGATGGCCCGCTGCACCGCAGGGCGGCTGCGCACCGCCTGTTCGTAACGGTCGTGGTTGCGGCTGACGACGCGCAGATCGACGAGTGTGGTCATGCCTTCACCTCGCCGTTTCCATTGTCGGCGCCCTCGCGCGGCACGGCGGGATCCTCGTCGGCGGCGTCGGTTTCCGCGCCGTAGCTGGCGGGGATGCGCATGATCACGTCCCCCGTCGCGGTGTCGAGCACCTCGGTGTAGAGCCGGCGGGTGTCGGGGTCGAGATTGACCCGGTAGGGCCGGGCGGCATGCCTGGGCTCCGCCTCCGCGGCGTCGGCCTTCGCTGTGCGCTCCACCACCTCCGCCGGCTTGGTCGTCTCGGCCTGGGCGGCGCGGAGACGGTCGGCCTGCCGCTGGCGGGCCTCGGCGATGATGTCGGCGCTGGCGGAAGAGCGTTCGCCGCTGGGGCCGGCCACGCCGGCGACGGGGGTGGTCATGGCGTCATCCTCCGACGTGGCGGTCGATCTGCACGACCTGCGCCGCCTGGAGGGGCGCTGCCGGAGCGGCCGGGGCCGCCTTGGCGGCGGACAGCAGCGTGCCCTCATACTCCATGACCGGGCGCAGGGCGGAGAGCGCCTTGTAATAGTCGCGCTCGCCGACATGGCCCATGGCGGCGGCGATGCGGTCCTGGATGTCGGGGCGGGTGAAGGTGGTGTAGAGCTGCGCCATCATCTCCGCCACCGCACCGCTGCCGGCGGCGGCGGTCTGCGGGTCGAGCAGCATGCTCTGGATCAGGAAATAGGCGCGGCGCACCGGGGTCACCGCATCCTCCTCCTGCAGGATGTCGCTGCCGCGGATGATCTGCGCGAAGTTGGAGATGGTCAGGGTGTAGCGGCGGTTCTCGTTCTGCACGACGCAGCCGTTGATGACCACCCGCTCGCACGGCTTGAGGCGCAGCTTAAGTGCCATAGGACAGTTCCTCCGTCGCCAGCTCCCGCGCGGGCTGCTGTGCGGCGCCCTGCAGGCCCTGCATCACCGACCGGTTGATGTGGATCAGCAGGTCGATTCCTCCTTCGCCGCGCAGGACGCGCTGGGTGTTGCGGTTCACCGCGAAGGAGAGCGAGACCAGACCGGCGCGCAAACCCTCCGGCAGGGCGTTGCCGTCCTCGAGCAGGTCGGCGCGCAGCGCGTTCCACAGTTCCAGGTTCCGCCACAGCGCATCCTTCAGATCGGCGGATCTCCAATCGGCTTCGCGGTTGGCCTCCAGCGCCAGGGTGATGCGCAGGAACACGCGGTACTCGATCTTTCGCGGATCGTCGCATTCGGCGATGGTCTGGTGGTAGGCGGCGATGCTCATGGGCGCACCCCTGCGGTGGGGTCCTTGACGGCGGGAAGCCGGACCGGTTGCGGTGGGTCTTGGGGGATAGGCTTTGGGTGACGGGCGGGAAGCCGTCGGCGATGCCCGCTCCGCCGCTGCGATGGGAGCATGAACGGGCATGGCCGACGGGACGGCGCCATCGTCCAGGGGTTTGGACGATGGAGCCGCCCACGAAGGGACTTAGCGGAACAGCGACAGGATGTTCTGCGGACCCTGGTTGGCGATCGACAGAGCCTGGATGGCGAGCTGCTGCTGGACCTGGAGGGCCTGCAGGCGGCTCGATTCCTCGTTCATGTCGGCGTCGACCAGCGCGCCGATGCCCTTGTTCATCGAGTCGGTCAGCTTCGACACGAAGTCGTTCTGCACCGACACGCGGTTCTCGATCGAGCCGATCACCGAGGCCTTGCCGATGGCGCTGTCGAGCAGCGAGTTGATGACTTCCAGCGACTTCTTGGAGTTGTTGACCACGTCGATCTGGGTCAGATCGGCGAGGCCGCCGAAGGCATCGCTTTCCTTCGAGCCGACCCACAGACCGGAGATCTGGGCGGTGAAGTTGCCGTCGGTGTTCACGTCCTGGTCGGTGAAGGTCAGCGTGTCGCCGGTGAAGGCGACCTGGAAATCGGCACCGGCCGTGGTCAGGGCGGCGTTCACCGCGGTGGCGATGTTGCCCTGGGTGGTGGCGAGATCGGTGTCGTAGGTCTGGGCCGACAGGTCGACCGACACGTCGACCTTGGTGCCGTTCTCCTTGGTGACCGTCAGCGACAGGGCGCCGAGACCCAGATTCTGGCCGTCGATGAAGGTGGCGCCGGGCGCGCCGAACTTGATGTCGACCTTGGCCTTGGTGGCGTTGGTCGAATCGACCTGCTGCTCGATGGTGGCCTTGCCGACGATCGATTCCACGCGCATGTCCTGGCGCTGGAATTCGATGTAGCTCGGGTCGACCGTGCTGTCGCTGCGGCTCAGCGAGGCCAGGATCGAGACGTTCTTGTCCTTGGCCGTGCCGTCGTTGGAGTAGGTGACGCGCAGCAGGTTGTCGCCGTTGAAGGAGGCATCGGCGGCGGCGCCCTTGATCAGCTTCACCAGCTGGTCGACGTCGTTCTGGATCAGGGTCTTGTCGACGCCGTTGGTCTGGCCGGCGATGACGCGGGCCTTCAGCGTCTGCAGGTTCTCGACGATGTTCTTGGAGGCCACCGACGCGGTGTTGGTGGTGCCGGAGCCCAGCTCCAGCGACTCCTTGACCGCCTTGAAGCCGGCGACGTCGGCCTTCATGGTCGTGGCGATCGACCAGTAGGCGGCGTTGTCCTTGGCGTTGTTGACCTTCAGGCCGGTCGAGATGCGGTCCTGCGTGGTCTCCAGATCCCCGGTCACGCGACGCAGGGTCTGCAGCGCGGTCATGGCGGAGGTGTTCGTCATAATCGAGGCCATGGGTATCTCCATTCGCGAGATGCATGGCGCCTTTCTGACGCCGGGGCCAATCGCGCCGGCCTTCCCGGTCTACTGTGCGGGGGCGCGAGCGGCAAAATCAGGATGACGGAGCCGGTTTAAGCCGGGGTAAAAAATCGGACGCTTGGGATCGGGGCGGACAGGCGGACAGGAGGAGGGACTGACGCGGAGTCAGCGGCCGACGGCGCGGGCCGCGGCGCGCGGCGCCACCGGCGGGATGAAGGGAACGCGGGTGCCAGCCAACCCGCCGGCACCCGACCAGCGGTCCAGCATCAGCTTGGCCCGGTCGGGGGCCACATGGTCGGGCGGCGCCTCGAACTTGTAGCCGCGTCCATAGACCGTCTCGATATAGCGGCCGCCGCCGGTCGCCATGTCGATCTTCTTGCGCAGCTTGCAGATGTAGACGTCGATCACCTTGTCCAGCGGGTCGGAGCCGGACAGGCCGTAGACCTCCTCGTAGATATGCTCCTTCGACACCACCCGGCGGTGGTTGAGGGCGAGCACCGAGAGGATCGCATGTTCCCGCTGGCTGAGGCGCAGCCGTTCGCCATCGACCTCCGGGTCCCGGCCGTCGAGGAAGACGGTCAACCGGCCGACGGTCACCGCATTGCTGGTCAGCCCGTAGGACCGGCGGCGGATCGCCTCCAGCCGGGCGCGGATCTCGGTGCTGACCACTGGCTTCACCAGCACGTCGTCCGCCCCGGCCCGCAGGATGCCGGCGGTGGTGTTGGCGCAGCGGCGTTCGATCAGGCAGATGATCGCGGCGGTGACGTTGCGGGCCCGGAGCATCGCCACGCAGGCTTCGGTGTCGCCGACATCGCCGATGATGATGGCGTCATGTCCGATCTCGATGGAGCCATGCCCGCCCACCAGCTCGCGCAAACCATTCAGGTCCACGCGGTCATGGTTAACCTTGCACAGGGCAAGTTGTTTACCGATTGCGTCGGCAATCAGATCGGCTGGCTCAATCAGCAAAGCCTGCATTGGATTCTCCATGGTCGAGCAAGCGCAGATAAAGCATTGATTTTTACGCAATTGCGCGCATGTCACATGCTTATCACAGCCCCAAAAGAACCCATCGAAAGCCGGTGTGTCAACAGAATGAGCTACCCACATAGACATAGCCAACGAACGTGTTTTACGCCGTTTTAAGGGTTTCATACGACTAAATACCGGATAAATTTTTATTCATCTGCCGTTTTACTTTGAAATCCGAGTTGATTCAGCAGTGATCGCCACAAGCAATCATTAATTCGTTCGACATCTATGGTTAACGACAGTGAAGAAGCCGAAAGCCGGCGCTTACAAACATGAACGCTGGTTTAACCCTGTTGCCCTACGGTCGCCGGGCATCCGTGTTGGAGGAGGTTCCATGTCCGGAACGAAGGCGTCCGTCATTCCGGCGACCGCAGCCGCTGCTTGTCTGCTTGCCCTTGCCGGTTGTGCGCAAATGTCACGACCGCCCGACAGCGATTACCGGCAAGCCCTTGAAAAAGCGTTCATGGCGGGGCGGTGCGACGGAGAGTCTGTGCGGGACCTGTGGTCGGCCTACGGCCGGTGGTATGCGGCGGCAGCGTCCATCGCCGGCCATCCGAAGACCGATGAGGCCGCGGCACTGCTGCGCCAGGGAGACCAGTTCCGCATTCTGGGCTGTCCGGAGGTGGCGCGCGCGTCCTACCGGATGCTGATCAGCCGTTTCCCGGAGGAGGGATATGCCGCGATGCGCGAGGCGGCGCATGACTCGCTGCGGACCCTGCCACCGCCGCCGCCCGTGCCGGGGACAATGCCGACCCCGGCCCCCGCCAGGCCGACCCTGGTGAGGCCGCCGGCGGAGATCTGATACCAGCGGCTCCTGATCCTGACCTGTCAGGATCAAGAGCTTCGGCGGCATGGGCCGCCGCCGCGCCAGTCGGCGCGGATACCAGCGGTCATCATCAATGACCGCTGGTATGAGAGCAGGATCCGAGAGCGGGGAGAGAGGGTTCGATCAAAGGGCGATGTCGGAGGAAAGCGGCCTGTCCAACCCCAGCCAGGCGTCGGCCAGCGGTCCGACGGTCAGCACGCCATCGATCCGGCAATCGGCCAGAGCGGCGCGGAAGCTCTCATGCAGATCGGCCAGCGCCGACGACGGCAGGCCGGTGGCCAGCCGCAAGGTCACGTCCAGCCGCCGACCGCCCAGCGTCGCCATCAGCTGCACCGGCCCCAGCCGCGGCGGCCGGGCCTGGAGCACCAGGGTGACGCGGTCGGACGGCCCGTCCTCCATCCCGACGGCGCAGAGCAGCCCGTCGCCGCCCTCCAGCAGCGGCACGCGCGACAGCCGCCACACCCGCCCTTCGACGGGCTGGAAGCGGGGGGCCAGCGCCCGCTCGCACTCGTCGATCAGCAATCCGCCGTCCAGGCCGGACAGTTCCGCCGCAGCATCCGCAGCGATCCAGCCGCGGCAGCCGTCCGCCGTCGCCGCCAGGAACAGGGCGAGCCCGGCGCCGAAGGTCGAATCGCAACGCGGCAGGCATCCCCGCGCCAGCGCCGATTCGACCGGCGCCAGCGTGTCGAGCAGATCGAGCAGGCGCCGCACCACCGGCCCCGCGTCGGGGCCGTCGCCGGTCTCCCCCGCCGCAGCCGGCATGGCCGCCGGCATCGCGGCGAAGCGTGCCGCCAGCAGGTCGGGCGGCGGCACCTGCGGGGGAACGAGGTCGTGCCCAGCCATTCAGCGGATTTCCATCCTGCCTGCCCCGCTCAATAGACGACCGTGTCGGCGTCGTCGGATTGCGGGATGATGATGGTGCCGTCGTCGGCCATCGCCTTGGCGGTGCGGACGATCTCGGCCTGGGCATCGTTGACGTCGCGCATGCGCAAGGGCCCCATGTTCTCGATCTCGTCCAGCAGGATCATGCGGGCACGCTCCGACAGGACCGACAGGAAATGGTCGCGCTGCGCCACCGGCGCGCCCTTCAGCGCGATGGCGAGCTGGCCGGTGTCGCAGCGGCGGATCACCGCCTGCAGCGAGACGCGGTCCAGCCGCATCAGATCCTCGAAGGTGAACATCAGCTGCTTGATGCGCTGGGTCGGCTCCGGCATCACCGTTTCCAGATCGTCGAAGATCTCGGTCAGCGTCTCGCGGTCGATGCGGTTGAAGATGTCGGCCATCCGTTCCAGCGAATCGTTGCCGTGGGTGCGGGCGTAATTCGCCATGAACTCGTTGTGCAGGATCGATTCAATGTCGAGCAGCACCTCGCGCTGGACCGATTCGATCTGGATCATGCGCTCGATCACCTCGGTGCGGATGGCCGGCGGCAGCAGGACCAGCACCTTGGCGGCGTGGTCGGGCCGCATCTTGGACAGGATGACCGCCGCCGTCTGGGGATATTCGCCGGCCAGATAGCTGGCGAGCACCCCCTCGTTCACGTTGGACATCTTTTCCCACATGGTGCGGCCGGCGGGACCGCGGATCTCACCCATGATCTCGGTGACGCGGTCGGCCGGCAGGAAGCGGTTCAGCATCCGCTCCGTGCTGTCGTAGGAGCCGACGACCGATCCGGCATTGGCGAAGCGTTCGGTGAAGATGCGCATCAGCGTCTCCACCAGATTGGAGGTGACGTTGCCCAGCGTCGCCATCGCCCGGCTGACGAGGCGGATCTCGTCCTCGTCCAGCCGCTCCATCAGCCGCGAGCCGCGCTCCTCGCCAAGGGCCAGGAAGATGACGGCGCTCTTCTCGACGCCGCTCAGGCTCTTGTAGTTCTCACGGATCTTGATCGGCGTTCCCATGGCGGCACCTCAGAAGGAAAGATCGGCGGAGGCTGCGGACGACGGCGGCGCGTCGGGTCCATCGGCGGGCGGCTGGGCCAGCGCGCGGTCGTGGCGGAAGGCGACCGCCATCACGGCGCCCGCCACCAGCAGCAGCGGATGCGGGATCAGCGGGGTGGGCTCGATGGCGGCGAGCAGCCCGGCGATGGAACCGTCCTCCGGCACCGTGGCGCCGCGGCGGCGGGCCAGCGCCAGCAGGCTGTCGGCGAGACTGGCAGGCGGCGATGCCGGGGCGGCAGGGTCTTCCATCGCCTCACACCCCGTAGGAGCGGATCAGGCTGCCGGCGATCAGGAACCAGCCGTCGGTCAGCACGAAGAAGATGATCTTGAAGGGCAGCGCGATCATCACCGGCGGCAGCATCATCATGCCCATCGCCATCAGGATCGCCGCCACCACCATGTCGATCACCAGGAAGGGCAGGAACAGCAGGAAACCGATCTCGAAGGCGCGGCGCAGCTCCGACAGCAGGAAGGCCGGCATCAGCAGCCTGAGATCGACGCTCTCCGCCGTCACCGGCCGCTCATCCCTCACGGCACCGTCCTCGCCCGCCGGTTTCGGCTTGGCGGTGAAGGCGGCGAAGGCGGCCAGATCGCGTTCGCGGACATGCGAGGCCATGAAGCCGCGGAACGGCTCGATCATCCGCTCCAGCCCCTGCTCCTGCGTGACCTGCTCGTTCAGCAGCGGGCGCAGCCCCTCCTGCCAGGCGCTGTCGATCGTCGGACCCATGATGTGGAAGGTCAGGAACATGGCGAGGCTGACCAGCACCATGTTGGGCGGCGACTGCTGCAGGCCGAGGGCCGAGCGCAGCAGCGACAGCACGACGATGATGCGGGTGAAGCAGGTCACCATGATCAGCAGCCCCGGCGCCACGCTGAGCACCGTCAGCAGCACGATGCCCTGGACGATCCGCCCCGACAGGCTCGCCCCGTCCGCCAGCGACCCCAGCGCACCGAGATCGAGGTCGAGCGGCGCCGCGGCGGCGGGTCCGGCGGCGAGGAGGACGGCGGCGAGGAGGGCGAGGGTGCGGAGGCGCATGCGGGGGCTTTCGGGGGGAGTAGTTGCCGCGCTTGCCCCCTCCCCATCCCTCCCCCGCTTTGCGGGAGAGGGGGTAGAACGCTTGCGGGAGTTACTCGAAGGAGCGGCGGCAGTTCCCTCTCCCACCGAAGGTGGGGGAGGGTTCGGGAGGGGGCACCGGTGCGACGACCTCCCCTCAGTCGATCTCCAGCTCCGTCCGCACGATCTCGGTCAGGGTGACGCCGAGGCGCTGGTCCTCGACGATCACCACCTCGCCGCGCGCAACCAAGCGGTGGTTGACCAGCACTTCCACCGGCTCGTCCACCTTGCGTTCAAGCTCCAGCACGGCGCCGCGGCCGAGCTTCAGCAGCTGCGCCACCAGCATGCTGGTGCGGCCGAGCACGACCTGCACGTCGACCGGCACGTTGTAGATGGCGTTCATCGGGCCGTCGTAGGGCTTTTCACCGAGCTTCTCGGCGGCCTTCTCGGCCTGCTTGGGATCGTCATCGAGCATGTCGAGGTTCAAAGGAGGCATGAGGGTTCTCGCTTCGGATCGTTCAGGTCATGTCGGGGGACAGCGCCGGCATCAGGGCGGCGACGGCACGGTCGGCGAGTGCGGCGACAGCGGCCTCGACGGCGGCGGGATCGCGGCGGACGGAGCCAGCGCCCCAATCAGCCTCGATCGCACCGGCGGCAAGCGACGGATCGCCCTGGATGTCGATGCGGCCGCGGAAGACCGCCTGCCCGGCCAGCCTCTCCTCCAGCGGAGGGCGGAGCGACGGGTGCAGGCGCAGGGTGAGAAGCGGGGATTGTCCGGCGGCGCGCAGGGCGTCGGCGGCGAGCCGCTCCACCTCCTCGCGCGCGACCCGGTCGAGCAGCTGCGGCACCATGCGGCGGACCAGCGCCACCAGCACGAAGGCGCCCTGGGCCTCCAGCCGTTCCATCAGGATGGCATGGTCGGCGTCGAGCGCCGCCATCCGCTGCGCCAGCCCGTCGAGAGTCGCGGCAAGCTCCGCCTCGATCCGCCCGCAGGCGGCGCGCTCGCCCTCGGCCCGACCCTGGGCCAGTCCCTCGGCCAGCGCGCTCGCGCGGGCCTCGGCAAGGGCGGCCAGATGCTCCCGCTCCGACAGGGTGGGACGGTCGAGCGGATCGGCCGCCTCCGTCACCTCCGGCTCCGCCGCCGGGGCAGGCGCGCCGAAACCGTGGTCGAAGCGGTAGCGCGGGTAGGCGGCCATCACGCCACCTCCTCATAGAGCCAGGAGCGCAGGATATCGATGGCCTCGTCGGGATACTGGTCGACCAGCTCGCCCAGCCGCCGGATCGAGGAGGCGCGGACGCGGCCCTCCACCGTGCGCAGTTCGATCAGCTGGTCCATGGTCTCCTCGATGCCCAGCTGCGGCGCCATCGACGCGGCGGCGAGCGCGGCTTCCTCCCCCTCCCCGCCGTCGGCCAGCGCCGCGCCGCCGCCGGCCGCGGCGGCAGAGGCCATGGCCGGACCGGTCAGCTGCGGCATGGCGCCGCCGGCGGGCGCGGCCAACGCCGGGGTTTCCGCCACCGCCGGTTCCGGTGCCGGGAAGACGCGGCGGATCAGCGGACGCAGGCCGACCAGGATGACCAGGGCGGAGAGCACCAGCAGGATCACCCACTGGATCAGCGTCATGACGTTGCGGCTCAGCGTCTCGGCGATCTCGTCGCCCAGCGGGCGCGGCGTCAGGTCGGGCGCCAGATCGACGAATTCGAGATTGTCCACCGTCACCCGGTCGCCGCGCGCCTCGCTGAAGCCCATGGCGGAGCGGACCAGCTCGGTCAGGCGCTGAAGCTCCTCCGCGCTGCGCGGCTCGTACTGGCGGGTGCCGTCGGCGGCGGTCTTCCAGGTGCCGTTGACCAGCACGGCGACGCTGAGGCGGCGGACGTCGCCCGGCTCGATCACCGTCTCGCGGCTGACGTTGGAGATCTCGTAATTGACGGTCTCCTCCTGCCGCTTGCTGTCGTTGGAGGATTGCGGCCCCTGCGGCTGGGCGCGCACATCGCGCTGCGGCAGGTTCTGTTCGGCGGTGACCGGCGGCTCGCCGTTGCTGTCCTGGGCGCGCTCCTGTTCCTGCACGGTCTGGGTGGAGCGGACGACCTGGCTGTTGGGGTCGAAGGTCTGGCTGCGCACCACCTCGCGCTTGGTCTCGACCTCGGCGGCGACCTGGACGCGGACATTGCCGGCGCCGAGCCGGGCGGTCAGCATCTGCTCCACCGCGCGGGCGACGCGGGCTTCAGCAGCCACGCGCAGGCCATCGGTGCGCGCCGAGGCCAGCCCCGGCCCATCGTCCTCGGTCAGCAGAAGCTCGCCGGAGGAGTCCATCACCGTCACCGCGCTGGGCTTCAGGTTCGGCACGGCGGCGGAGACGAGATGGCGGATCGACAGGGCCTGTTTCCGGTCCATCGCCGCGCGGCCCCGCATGCGCACCACCACCGAGGCGGTCGGCTTCGGCGCGCTGCGCGAGAATTCCTCGCGCTCCGGCAGGACGATGTGGACGCGCGCGGCCTCGACGCCGGCCAGCGTCTCGATGGTGCGGCCCAGTTCCCCTTCCATGGCGCGCAGGCGGTTGATGCGCTGCATGAAGCTGGTGATGCCGAGCGGCTTGTCGGTGTCGAACAGCTCGTAGCCGACGCCGCCCTGCGCCGGCAGGCCTTTCTCCGCCAGCGCCATGCGGACGCGGGAGACCTCGGACTGCGGCACGCTGATCGTCGTGCCGTCGAAGCCGGCGCTCACCGGCACGCCCATCTCCTGCACCGCCTTGGAGATGCGACCGGCCTCCACCGGTTCCAGGCCGCTGTAGAGCGGCGTCATGTGCGGCTGCGACAGCAGAAGCGCCATGCCGGCGACGGCAAGGACGATGCCGAGCCCGGTCCCAGCCAGCACGAGCAGCCGACCGCGCCCCAACGACCGCAACGTGTCGATCAGACTGTCCACGGTTCCCCGCACCTTTAAAGTTTCTGAAAATCGGCGGGCCTAGTCTTCGCCCTGCGCACCCCCCGACGCTAACGGGGCGACTTTTAAGCGGAGTAAAAAACGGCGTGGCCTCGCAAGACAAAGCGCCTCAAATCTTATCGAACGCCAGCTTTACTAAAATTTTCGGCAATCGTCCGCGGGATGGATCGATGATTACACGATTTGGCATGGCGGGGACCGGAACGGTCAGGGACGAAGTCCTGAACCGCCTTCGTGGATCGGGGCGCATCCTGGTGATCGCGCTGCCGCTCGCCCGTTTGGCTGCCGGCCTCATCGCGGTGGGGGGCGTGGCGGCGGCCGGGATCGCCGGCTACTGGATGGCGGCCGGGCCGCAGGCGCTGGACCGGCTGTGGCCGGCGGCGACGGAGGCGCTGCCTGCCGACGCCGTGGTCGACATGCCGGAGCTGGTCGTCAACCTGCGGCACGACACGCCGTCCCGCTTCCTGAAGATCGGCCTGTCGCTGACCGCCGCCCACCGCGACCGCGAGCGGCTGGAGCGCGCCATGCCGCAGCTCACCGACAGCCTGCAGGAGTTCCTGCGCAACCTGGACCAGGACGACCTTGAGGGGTCGGCCGGGCTGCACCGGCTGCGCAGCGAGATCAAGCGCCGCTTCAACCTGATCCTGTCCGATCCCGCCGGCCGGCAGGAGGTCGTCACCGACGTCCTGCTGCGCAACCTGCTCACGCAATAGCGACCTTCCAGAGGCACCGGATGACCGACACCCCCGCCCCGACCGCCCCCTCCATGGCCGCTGCCCAGACCGTTCCGGACGAGGGGTCCGACGGGGCCGCGGACTGGTCCGACGCCGCGTGGGAACTGGCCGCGGCCCGGCAGACCGCCCCGCCCGCCGCAGCGGCGGCGGAGGCGACGGGCGACGCAATGGCCGGCCTGCCCGGCGAGACCCGGACGCTGAGCCAGGAAGAGATCGACCGGCTGCTGAATTTCGCCGCACCGGAGGGCGGCGGCCCGGCGATGAGCGCCATCCAGCGGCTGGTCAGCTCGACCACGGTCAACAAGGACCGGCTGCCGATGCTGGACGTGGTGTTCGACCGCATGGTGCGGATGCTGAACACCTCGCTGCGCCAGTTCGCGTCCACCAACGTCGAGGCGTCGCTGTCGAAGATCGAATGGCTGCGCTACACCGACTTCCAGGACACCATCGAGCTGCCGGCCCTGATCGGCGTCGCCCGCGCCGAGCCGTGGGACAACCAGATGCTGGTGTCCATCGACAGCGCGCTGATCTATTGCATGATGGACGTGCTGCTGGGCGGGCGGCGGTCCAGGCCGGGGCGGATCGACGGGCGGGCCTACACCTCCATCGAGCGCAAGATGACCGAGCGGATGATGAAGGTGGTGCTCCAGGATCTGGGACAGTCCTTCGATCCGCTGGCCCAGGTCGATTTCGTCTTCGACCGGCTGGAGGTGAACCCGCAGTTCGCCACCATCACGCGCGCCACCAACGCCATCATCCGCGTGCGCATCGCCGTGGAGGTGGAGCGCCGCACCGGCCACATCGACATCGTCATCCCCTACGCCACGCTGGAGCCGATCCGCGGCAAGCTGGTGCAGATGTTCATGGGCGAGAAGTTCGGCCATGACACGGTGTGGGAAAGCCACCTGAAGAACGAGCTGATGCGCTCCAAGCTGGAGCTGGTCGCCGTGCTGGCGGAGACCAAGGTGCCGCTGGGCGAGGTCCTGGCCTGGCAGAAGGGCCAGTCGCTGAAGCTGCGCATCGGCCCCGATCAGACCGTCCTGGTCTTCAGCAAGACCATACCGCTGTTCGCCGGACAGATGGGACAGCGCAACGACAACATCGCGGTGAAGATCGACACCGATCTCGACACCAAGCAGGAGCTGATCGATGGTCTCCTTTCTCATTGACGCGGCCCTGGCGGTGATGCTGGTCACGGCGACCGCCTATCTGGTCATCGTCAACAAGCGGCTGAAGCTGCTGCGCACCGGACAGTCCGAGATCAACGCCCTGGTGTCGACCTTCTCCAAGTCGATCGACGACACCGACGCCTCGATGAAGCGCATGGTGGCGTCGGCGACGGAGATCGCCGCCCGGCTGTCCGACGATCTCGACCGCGCCAAGGGCATGAAGGAGGACATGGCGCTGATCCTGGGCTCCTGCGAGCGCACCACCGCCCGCATGGAGGAGTCGGTCCAGCATGCCCGCGCCCTGCTGCGCCGGCTCGACGAAGGGGCAATGCGCACCGGCCGCAACCGGGCACAGGCGGAAGCAACCGCAGCTGGCAGTGCCGAAGCCGTCGCGAAGCCGCCTGAAACAGCCGCCGCTCCGCTGATGGCGGCCCTGACGGCGGAGGAGATCGACAAGGGCGAGTTCCGGGCGCTCGAAACCGCCCTGCGCGCCGTCGCCGGCCAGACGGCGGAAGCTCCCGCTCCCGCCGCTCCGGCGAAGGCGGCGGCCAGCGCCTTCTATGCGCGGCTGCGCACCGTGGGATCGGAGGCGTCGGCATGATTCCCCGCATCCTCCCCATCACGCTGGTCGCGGTCCTGATGGTGCTGCCGCTGAAGCTCGGCGCTCTGGTGGACGGCTTCCCGGTGATCGCCCAGCAATTCGACCGCGAGTTCGGCGCCCATGAACGCCCCTGGGCGACCGACCTGAAGGCCACCGACGCCAAGACTGCCGAAGCGGCTGCCGCACCGGTACCGGTCCCCGCGCCCCTGCCGGTCTCGACGCCGGTTGCCGAAGCGCCGCCGCCGGTGGCGCTGGCTCCGCCCAGCTGCACCGATCCGCTTCTGCGCGCGGCCATCGACGAGCAGAAGGCCGACAACTCCGGCCGTCACAACCGGCTGCGCGAGGCCGAAGCGGTGCTGGCCGCCACCGAGGCGCGCGTCGGCACCCAGATCCAGCGCCTGAACGGCGTGAAGCGCGAGGTCGAGACGCTGATGGCCCAGCGCTCCAATCTGCAGCAGGAGGACCTGAAACGGATGGTGGCGATCTATGAGGCGATGAAGCCGCGCGATGCCGCCCGCATCCTGACCGATATGGAAACCGACATGGTGGTCGACGTGCTGGACCGCATTTCCGAACGGCGCGCCGCCCCGATCCTGGCCGAGATGGCCGACGCCAAGGCGCGCGAGGTGACGCGGCTGATCCTGCAGCGCCGCGCCTTGCCCGGCGACCGCAAGGCCGCTCCCACCGTCGTCGGCGCTTCGGTGCCGGCGACGGCCGTTCCGCGCCCCACCCTGACCAATTGAGCGCCATGACCAGCATGCCAGATGCCGTCGCGGCACCGTCCCGCTCCACCCCGTCTCAGCGCGGCGGCTCCGCTGGCGGCGATGCGCGCGACGGCGACTTCTCCAGCCTGGTGGAGGACGCCGCGGAAGACGAACCCGACGAATCCGCGACTCGCCCCGACCGTCTGCGCAGACGCAAGGAACCGAGGCCCGACACCCCCGCCGCCGCACAGTCCACGGTCACCCACGCGGTCGTACAACCGGCGGTCCAGCCTGGCGGCAGCACCGACGCGCCGCTGATGCCCTGGATGGCCGCCGCCAACCCGGCCGCGCCGCCGCCGGGCATGCCCGCGGCACCGGCTCCGAATCCGGGCGAGGCAGCTGCGCTGGCCGGGCAGCAGGCCCTTTCCGCTATTGGAAACGGCAACCGGACCACGGGGAACGCTGCCGCTCCGCAGCAGCCGGTCGAACCGTCGGCAACCGGTGCCCCCACGCCTGCGGGCACGACACAGAGCGCAACCAGCGCCGAGGGCGCGCCTCAGGGGGCCCCTAGGGACGCCACGGGCCAGAACGAGGCCGAGCCCGCGTTCCCGCAATCCATGTCTGTGCCCACAGAGGCGACCGCCTCGACCGCAGCCATGCCAGCCCCCACCGTCGCCGCCGACGCGGACGCAGACCCGGACGGGCGCGCCAGCCGCCGCGACGAGAGCAGCGATCCCCGGACCGCGATCCGCTCCGCCCGCGGAACCGGCCGGCCGGCCGCCGCCGACAAGGCGGACCAGCCCGTCAGCGCCGCGGCGTCTTCCCGGACGGCCCAGCCCGCCGCCGATGCAGCGGTCGCCGCCGCCACTCCCGAACCGGCGCCCGCTTTCGGCACGCCGCCTTCCGCCAACAGCGGCACCGCCGCGACCGGCTTCGAAGCCCTGCCCACCCTGCCCGCACAGGCCGCGACGCACTATGCCGCCGCCGCGGCATCGGGCCGGGCCGCAACGGCGCACAGCCCGGCAATGGCACAGTTGGCCGCTCCGCTGGTGCGCGTGCTCGACTCCGGGGGCGGCGAGTTCCACATCGACCTCGCCCCGGCGGAGCTGGGCCGCATCCGCGTCGTCGCCGACGTCAGCGACGGCAAGGTCTCGCTGACCGTCCAGGCCGAGCAGGCCGACACGCTGGCCCTGCTGCGGCGCGACCTGCAGCAGCTCGAACGCGCGCTCGGCGACGCCGGCCTGTCGCTCGACAATTCCAGCCTGCAGTTCTCGCTGCAGGACGACGGCCAGTCGCGCGGCTTCACCGCTCCCGACCGGGACCGCGCCGCCGCCGGCTGGCGCGCTCAGGTCCAATCCGACCCCGGTCCCGCCCCCGTCGACGACAGACCGATGCGCCCGATCGACGGGCTGGTCGACGTCACCGTCTGAACAGGAAAGAGCTTTTCGTCATGACCACCGCTCCCAGCACCGGCGTCACCGCCCCGAAGACCGCCCCCGCGTCCGCAGACGAGACCAAGAAGGCGACCGTCGATTACGAATCCTTCCTGAAGCTGCTGACCGCCCAGCTGCGCAACCAGGATCCGCTGGCGCCGATGGACGCTTCGCAGTTCATGACCCAGCTGGCGCAGCTCTCCACGGTGGAACAGTCGATGCGCTCCAATGACACGCTCGGCAAGGTGCTGGACACGCTGAAGAGCAGCGGCATGCGGATGGACATGGCCCTGCTCGGCCGCAAGGTGGAGGTGGAATCCAATCAGCTGTCGCTGACCGGCGGCAAGGCGGAGGCCGCCTACACGGTGGACGGCCAGCCGGCCTCCGTGAAGCTGGACGTGCTGAATGCCGCCGGCAACGTGGTGTACAGCACGCCGGGCGCCCTGCAGACCGGCCGTCAGGTCTTCAGCTGGACCGGCAAGACGCCCAGCGGCGGCACCGCCCCCGACGGCCTCTACACCCTGCGGGTGACGGCCAAGGACAAGGATGGCAAGACGCTGAACACCGCCACCGTCGTCACCGACACGGTGGCCGAGGTGCGCAGCGTCGACGGCGCCACGAAGTTCGTGCTGAAGAACGGCGCCACGGTGGAGTCCAGCGCCGTGCTGTCGGCGTCGTGAGGCAACGCGCCCGCTCCAACCCTGGAGAGGGGATGTTACAGCCGCGTGTTTTCCTGGCGCAGCAGCCGGTCGATCAGCACCGCACGGACCGGCCGGGCGCTTTCGGGGCCGGTGAAGGTGCCGTTGGCGCCGGCCAGCAACGCGGTCGCCACCCCCTGCGGATCGACCGACGGGCCGTTGAAGCGGCCATGTCCGGCGAGGTCGAACAGCGCCTCCAGCATGGCGCTGCGCGCATGCGGCAGGCGGCGGCGCAGCAGCAGCGCGTCGTCGGCGCTGGACGCCTCCAGCGTCACCTGGGTCAGGATGAAGGCGACGGTACGGCCGCGCTCCAGCATCGGCACGACCAGCTGCCCGGCCTCGACGTAGTAGGGACCGCCGGCAACGGCTGCCCCGGCATCGGGCTGGCCGCCGGCAGCCGCGCCTCGCGGAACCTCGAAGCGGCCGAAGCCGTAGCCGCCGGCAAAGGCGAGTGCGGCGGCCACGGCGAACAGCAGGACGGCTTTCATGATGCGGAATCCCCGGTGAAGCCGGATGTCAGAAGGGCAGGATCACGTCCAGCACCTGCTGGCCGTAGCGCGGCTGCTGCACGTCGGTGATCTGGCCGCGGCCGCCATAGGTGATGCGCGCCTCGGCGATCTTGTCGTATTCGATGGTGTTGGCGTTGCTGATGTCTTCGGGACGGATGACGCCGGCGATGCGCATCTCGCGCAGTTCGTAGTTCACCCGCACCTCCTGCCGGCCGGCGATGACGAAATTGCCGTTGGGCAGCACCTGCGTCACCACGGCGGCGACGCGCATGGCGATGCGCTCGTTGCGCTGGATGGTGCCGTTGCCGCTCGACGTGCTGGAGCTGTCGAGATCGACCAGGCTCGACGGATCGACCGCGTCGGGCAGCACGGCGGGCAGGCGGCTTTCCAGCCCGAAGAAATTGGGCAGCCCGGCCTTCTCGTTGTTGGTGCGTCCGCGCTGGGTGCTGTTGCGCAGCTGCGCCTGGTCGGAGATGTCGATGACCACCGTCAGCAGGTCACCCACCGACTTGGCGCGCGGATCGCGGAAGAAGTCGCGCGATCCGGTGCGCCACAGGGAGCTGGGGATCTGCTCCGCCATGGTCGGCTGCGGCATCGGCAGCGAGATCACGCGTGCCTCCGGCTGCATCGCCGGGTTGGAGATCTCCGACAGGGTGGGAGCGCTGCCGATATCGGACAGCCGCGCGCAGCCGCCGGTCGCAAGCGAAAGCAGCAGGATGGGGACGAGCGCGGTGCGCATGACGGAAGCTCCCTAATATGGGTCGATCAGGGCCGCGCGACCACTATTCACGGTCTTTGCGGAATGCGCGGGCCGTTCACGGAAACGGTTTCCGCGCCGGTGACGGTCCCGGTGACGATGGTGCTGCTGGCGATGTTCATGACGCGCACGATGTCGCCGACGCCGCCCTCCTGCAGGGCGCGTCCGCGCGCCGCCAGAACCAGGGCGCCGTCCTCGTAAACCAACGTCACCGGCCGGTTGCGCTGGACGACGATGGGCGCCCCGACCGATCCGACCTGGATCAGCCGGCCGGCCGGGATCTGGCGGCGCGGCGACAGGCCGATCAGCGCGTCGGCCGAGGAGATGAATCCCGACCCGGCGCGGTCCAGCGACAGACGGACCGTGGTCAGGTCGGCCGCCTCGATGATCTCACCTGGCCGGATGCGGCGGACCGGCACAGGCATCGCCACCTCGACCTCGGCCCTGCCGTTCAACTCGACGATCCCGCCGTCGCTGAGGATGCGAGCCTGGAAGGTTCCGGTGCGGGGATCGAGGTTGATGTCGCGCACGGCGTCCAGCCTGCCGTCGAACGGCCGGCCGAGAGTGACCGCCACCTGCGCGTCGGCCGGCACCGTCGGGCCGAGGGAGGCCAGAAGCTCCTCCGCCAGCCGGGACTCGACCGGACCCGCAGCGGCATGCAGCGGCAGTGCCAGGGCGGCTCCAAGCAGCAGGAAGGCCAGGGGACGCCGGATGGTGTGCAACACCGTCGTCACCGCATGTTCGTCATGGTGGAGGCCATCTGGTCGCCGGCCTCGATCACCTTGGCGTTCATCTCATAAGCGCGCTGGGCGGAAATCAGCTCGGTGATCTCCTGCACCACGTTGACGTTGGAGGATTCCAGGTACTTCTGGCGGATGGTGCCGAAGCCGGCCTGACCGGCCAGCCCGTCCTGCGGCTCGCCCGATGCCGGGGTGGCGCGGAACAGGTTGTCGCCCAGCGCCTCCAGGCCGCTGTCGTTGACGAACACCGTCATCGCCAGCTGGCCCTGGTTGACCGGCTGGTTCCGCCCATCGACATAGGCCAGCACCTCGCCGGAGCGGTTGATCACCACCTCGCGCGTGCCCTGCGGCACGGTGATGCCGGGGGCGACAGTGTAGCCGTCGGCGGTGACGATGCTGCCCTCCGGCGACAGCTTGAAGCTGCCGGCACGGGTGTAGACGGTCTCGCCGCCGGGCTGGGTCACGTTGAAATAACCGCGGCCCTCAATCGCCAGATCCAGCTCGTTGCCGGTCGAGGTCAGGTTGCCGGTGGTGTTGATGCGGTTGACCGAGGTCGGCCGCACGCCCAGCCCCACCTCGACGCCGGTCGGCACGATGGTGCCCGAATCGGTCGACTGGCTGCCCTGCCGCCGCTCCGCCTGATACATCAGATCCTGGAATTCGGCGCGCGAGCGCTTGAAGGCCGTGGTGTTGATGTTGGCGATGTTGTTGGAGATGACCTCGACGTTCATCTGCTGGGCCATCATGCCGGTGGACGCGATGCTGAGCACGCGCATGGACGGACTCTCCCTATTGGAGCTTCAAGAGGATTTGCCGAGGCGGTTGATGGCGGAGCGCAGCAGGTCCTGCCCGTCGTCCACCATCTTGGTCACCGCCTGATAATCGCGGGTCAGGTCCATCATGCGGCCGATCTCGACGATGCCCTGCACGTTGGACCGTTCGACCTTGCCTTCCACCAGCCGGGTGTCGGGGGCGGGACGCGCCTCCATGCCCTCGCCCGGCTCGAACAGCAGGTCGCCGGTCTGCTTCAACTGCTGCGGGTTGTCGAAACGGAAGACGGCGATGCGGGCGATGACATTGCCGTCGGCCGACAGCAGCCCGTCCGACCCGATGCTGATGACGCTGCTGTCGGACGGGATGACGATGGGGCGGCGGCCGTCGTCCAGCACCGGATAGCCGTTGGTGCCGACCAGCGTGCCGTCCGCGTCGCGGCGCAGCCGGCCGTCACGGCTGTAGCGCACGCCGTCGGGCGACTGCACGGCGAGGAAGCCGTCGCCGTCCAGCGCCACGTCATAGGGATTGCCGGTCTCGGTGAAGGCGCCGGCGCGCAGATCGGTGTAGGTGGACCGGTCGATGGTGAAGGCGATGCGGTCGGTCGGCTTGCGTCCGCCGGCCTCCAGCGCCGCCTCGAACAGGGTGCGTTCGCCGCGGAAGCCGGCGGTATTCATGTTGGCGACATTGTTCGCCACGACGTCCAGCTGCCGCCGAAGCGCCATCTGGCGCGACAGTCCGATGTAAAGCTGGTTCTCCATCGCCGAACTCTCCGGTTTTGAACTCCGCCTTAATCTGGACGATGCAGTTTAAAGCCGGGTTTCAACCTGGACCGTCCCGGCCGGCACCTTTCCGGTCTTGGACAAGGTTTGGCGATCATTTCGATAAAATGCGAGACGACTGTGATGAAACGGCGCCCGGATACCGCATCGCTTCTCAGTTCGACGCTGGCCCTCGCCCTGCTGGCGGGATCCGGTCCGGCACAGGCGGCCTCGGTCCGCGCACAGCTGGGCGACCATGGCGATTACTCGCGGCTGGTGCTGTCCATACCGAAGGGGCTGGAGCCGGTGGCGGTCGTCGACGGCTGCGTTCTGCGCATCGGCACGCCCGATCCGGTGCGCTGGCCGCTCGCCAGCCTGCGCGAGACCTTCTCGCGCCGCCTGTCGGATTTCGTGACCGCGGATGACGGGCGCAGCCTGACCGCGGCGATCCCCTGCGGCGCGCGGGTTTCCAGCCTCATCGAGCGCCGGATGTTGATCGTCGATGTCGCCGGCCCGCCGGTGCCGGGGGTCAAGCCGGGGGCGCCTGAAGGGGGGGCGGTGGAGGTGCCGGAGGCGGTGGTTGCCGCGGGGCCGGAACCGGTGCCGCAGGGCGGTACTATCGGTGTCGCCCAAGTCGTGGAAGCTCTGAATCCTATCGGCACCGCCAACGCGACGCCCGCCAATCTCCCTCTCCCGGAAGAGTCCCCTCTCCCCGGGGGGGAGAGGGGGATTCAACCCGGGGCGGGAGAGGGCATATCCCCACCTGCTCCCCTCGTCGCCAGCCTGGAAGGCGAGGTGCGCTCCAGCATCGAGGACACGCTGTGGCAGCTCGACCGCATGCCGGACCGCAGCACGAAACCCGCCCTGCGGGCGGCCGAACCACCGAAGCCCCCGGCACCGCCGCCCATCGGGGCGATGGACCTCGCCGCCTGGGCCGGCGACGACTTCAACCGCAGCCGCGAGGCGCTGCAGAGCGCTGTTCGGACGGCACAGGGCCGGGCGCGGGTCGATGCGCAGATCGCGCTGATCCGCTTCCTGCTGGCCCGCGCCATGGACGAGGAAGGACGCGCGGCGCTGGAGACGGCGGCCAGCCTGTCGCCGGCACCCGACCAGCGCTATACCCTGCGCATCCTCGGCGACGCCTTCCGCGCGCTCGACCGCGAGGACGCGCCGGACGACAGCCTGTTCGTCCAGCTGCCGGCCGGCGTCATGCCCGACCATAATGTCTGGCGCAGCGTCGCGCTGGCGTCCTCCCGCTGGGCGGCGGCCAAGGAGGGGTTGCCGATCGCCCTGCGCCGCCTGCTCGACTATCCGCCGGACCTGCGCAGCCGCCTGCTGACCACGCTGGCCGCCGCGTCGGACGAGGCCGGGGACAGCGCCGCCCTGAGCCTGATCGTGCTGGAGATGATCACCGTCGATTCGAAGGGCATGGCCGACGGACGGCTCGATTACTTCCGCGGTCGGCTGGCCGAGCTGAAGGCGACGCCCGACGCCGCGCTCGACCGCTACGACGCCGCCGCAGCCTTGCGCCGCGGCCCCTTCGCCCGCCGGGCCGAGGTGCGCGCCATCGAGCTGCGCCGCAGCCTGGGCCGGCTGGACGAGGATGGCGCCATCGCCGCGCTGGAGGCCCTGCGCTTCGCCTGGCGCGGCGACGAGATCGAGACCGACGCGCTGGCCGCCCTCGGCGCCGCCTATGCCCGCAGCGGCAGGACCGACGCGGCGCTCGACATCTTCGGCCTGCTGGGCCGCCGTTTCGGCGCCACGACGCGCGGGCGCGACGCCCTGGCGGCCGGGCGCAACCTGTTGGACGCGGTTCTCGACCGCCTCGACCGCGCGCCGCCGGGCGGGCTCTATGCGCTGGCGCTGCAGGCCAGGCACGGCCGGCTGGTCGCGCTCGCCGACAGCCCGGATGGCGGGCTGCGCCTCCGCCTCGCCACCCTGCTGCTGCGCGACGGCTATGCGCTGGAGGCCACCCGCATCCTGCATGCCCTGACCGAAAGCGCGACCGGATCCCAACGGGCGGAGCTGGGCGCCACCCTGGCCCGCGCCCTGATCGACAGCGGGCGCGAGGCCGAGGCGCTGGACGTGCTGTCCGGCACCGGCAGCCCGACGCTGGAGCCCGCCCTGGCCGAACGCCGCGCCCTGCTGCGCGCCGACGCCCTGCTCGGCGGCGGGGACACCGTGCGGGCGCTCGACACGCTGCGCGGCCTGGGCGGACCGGAGGCGGCGCGGCTCCGTGCCCAGGGGCTGTTCGCTGCCGGCGAGTGGCCCGCCGCCCGCAAGGCCTTCGCCGAGCTGGCCGCCACCGGCGCCGAACCGACGGCGGAGGATGTCGCCCTGCAGGGCCTGTCCGCCTATCTGGCCGGCGACGCCGATGCCCTGCGCGGGCTTGGCGACCAGCAGCGCGGCCGTCTGGCGGGCACCCGCTGGGCCGGGCTGCTCGACGCGCTGGCCCCGCCGCCCGCCGACGGCCCGCTGCGCGCGGAGTCGGTGGAGCGCGACCTCGCCGCTGCCGCCGCGCTCGACCGGCTGGCCCGCGACTGGCGCGGCAAGCCCTGACCCGCGGGCTGCGATCCGTAAAGCCGCTTTAAACGGCGGCCTGTAGCGTCGGCAGCGCGTTGCCACCCGTCGCGACGGCCTGTGCACTTCCGGAGAAGAGAACCATGCGCTTGATGTTCGGGTTGATCGCGGTGTTCGCCAGCGTGCTGGGCGGATTCTATGCGATGGGCGGGCGGATGGCCGTGCTGTGGCAGCCGGTCGAGATCGTCATCATCATCGGTGCCGGCATCGGCGGCTTCGCCATCGCCAACAGCCCGTCGGTCCTGCGCGACACGCTGCGCGCCGTCGGCGCCATCGCCCGCGGGCGGAGCACGCCCAAGAACGACTATCTCGACATGATCGCGCTGGTCTACGGCCTGCTGCGCGTCGCCAAGTCCAAGGGCATGTCGCAGATCGAGGCCGACATCGACAAGCCGGCTGAAAGCCCGCTGTTCACCCAGTATCCAAACGTGCTGCGCTATGAACGCTGCATGACCTTCCTGTGCGACTATCTGCGCCTGATCGCGCTGGGGCAGGACAACCCGCACGATCTGGAATCGCTGATGACGGAGGAGCTGGACACGCTGGGCCGCGAGCTGAACCAGGTGCCGAAGGCGCTGCAGAATCTTGCCGACGCCCTGCCGGCGCTGGGCATCGTCGCCGCCGTTCTGGGCGTCATCAACGCCATGGGCGCGATCAGCGAGGCGCCGGAGGTGCTGGGCCGCATGATCGGCGGCGCGCTGACCGGCACCTTCCTCGGCGTGCTGCTGTCCTACGGCATGGTCGGTCCCATCGCCAGCGCTGCCCGCCAGCGCCGCGAATCGGAACTGAACATGTATTTCTGCATCAAGGCGGCGCTCTGCGCCTATCTGCGCGGCAGCCCGCCGCAGGTCTGCGCCGAATATGCCCGCAAGGTGCTGTACACCGACATCCAGCCCAGCCTGGCCGAGGTCGAGGTCGCCACCACCCTGTCGTCGCAGGCCAAGGCCCGCGACGCCCGCCAGCCGGCGTGACCGGCCATGCCGCGCAAGACCGCCCTCCCCCCGATCATCGTCAAGCGCCATCTCGGCGGCCATGAGGAAGAGGAGCACAACGGCACCTGGAAGCTGGCCTATGCCGACTTCGTGACGGCGATGATGACCTTCTTCCTGGTGATGTGGCTGATGAACATCACCACCACCGAACAGCGCAAGGGCATCGCCGACTATTTCAACCCGGTGGCGGTGTCGCAGAGCAACTCCGGCGCCGACGGCATGCTGGCCGGCCGCTCGGTCGACAAGAGCGGCTCGCTGACCACCCCCAATGCCGCCGGCGATCAGGCCAGCCCGGTGGCCTCGCCGCCGGTCGTGGCGTCGGTCGGCGACAGCGACCGCCAGCCGGCCGGCCGCAAGGATCCGATGCCCCACCCGGCCGGCAGCCCGACGCCACCGGTGGACCTGCTGCGCCCAGCCGCCGAACCGGCGCAAGCCGCAGCCGCACCGGCAGCAGCCGAACCTCCGCCCACCGGCGCCACCGCGACGCGGGCGGAGTTGGAGGCGCTGCTCGACCGCCAATCCGCCGAACTGACCGAACGGGTGGCGCTGGAAACGCTGGAGCGCGACCTGCGCCAGCGCATCGCCGCCTCGCCCGATCTCAACGCCCTGCAGGGCAGCCTGGTGATCCAGCAGGTGCCGGAAGGCTTGCGCGTCCAGCTGACCGATCAGGCACGCTTCTCGATGTTCAAGGTCGGCTCGGCCCAGATGAACGAGCAGGGCCGCCGGCTGATGCGGATGGTGGCCTCGGCGCTGGCCTCCGTCCCCAATCCCATCGGCATCACCGGCCACACCGACGCTCTCGGCTATGCCCCAGACGCCAAATACGGCAACTGGGAGCTGTCGAGCGACCGCGCCAACGCCGCCCGCCGCGAACTTCTGGCCAGCGGCATCCCCGGCAGCCGCATCGTCCGCGTCGAAGGCCGCGCCGACCTCGACCATTTCGGCAGCAGCGACCCGCTCGACCCCAGCAACCGGCGGATCAGCATCACCCTGCTGCGGCGGCCGGGGTGAGGAGGCGTGGTGGTGCCCCCTCCCTACCCCCCCCCCGCTCTCGGCCGGCCAAAGGCCGGTCCGATCGCGGGAGAGGGAACTCCGCCACTCCTTTGCCACGCTCCCGCAAAGCTCCTGCCCCCTCTCCCGCGGAACGCGGGGGAGGGATGGGGAGGGGGCAACACAAAAGAACTTCCAAATAAAAACTCCCAAGCATTTTAACAAAAGCGCCCGCTTTTTCTTTTAAAGCGCCTTTAAAACCCCTTCGCTACCGTTAACCCCGTCAGTCCTTCGCGGAGAATCCCGGGACGCGCCACTCCCCTTCCGTTCGCCGATTCCGTTCGTCGTCACTGCGACGGCCCGTTCGACGGCCTGTTCAACGGTTGACCTGAGGATCCCAAGGATGAGCCTGTACAGCGCTATGCGTTCCGGTGTCAGCGGCATGGCGGCGCAAAGCTCGCGCCTCGCCGCCATCTCGGACAACATCAGCAACTCCCAGACAGTCGGCTACAAGCGCGCCACCGTGGATTTCTCCACCCTGGTCACCTCGCCCGGCGCCCGCAGCACCTACACGGCCAGCGGCGTGCAGTCGACCACGCACTATCAGGTGCAGCAGGACGGCACCATCCTCGGCACCGGCTCGACCACCGACATGGCGATCAGCGGCGACGGCTTCTTCGTCGTCGGCAACAAGTCCTCCGGCACGCCGGAATATTCGCTGACCCGCGCCGGCAGCTTCCTGCCCGACGAAAGCGGCTTCCTGCGCAACAACGCCGGCCAGTATCTGGAAGCCTGGAAGCTGAACCCCGACGGCACGCTGCCCAACGTCAGCACCGCCCGCTTCGACGACCTGCAGTCGGTCAACATCGGCAATCTCGTCTATGGCGGCTCCAAGACGACGACGATGAACTTCTCCGGCAACCTGCCGGCCCAGGCGGCGGCGGGCGACAGCTTCACCACCAGCCCGACCTTCTACGACGCGCTCGGCAACGCGCTCGATCTGTCGCTGACCTGGACCAAGGGCGCCACGCCCAACGAATGGACGCTGACCGCCACCGGCCCGACCGGCTACACCGTGGGCGGCGCGCCGCTGACGCTGACCTTCGCCGCCACCGGTCCCAATGCCGGAAAGCCGGTGGACGGCGCCGGCCTGCCGCTCGACCCGATGCCGGGTCTCACCGTCACCTCGCCGGCCACCCCGGCCTCCGACAGCTTCACCATGTCCCTCGGCAACCTCACCCAGTTGAACGGCGACTATGTGCCGACGGTGACGCGCGACGGCGCCAAGGTCGGACAGGTCACCTCGGTCGACATCGACGACGGCGGCAAGCTGTGGGTGCTGTACGACAACGGCGCCCGCCAGGCGCTCTACCAGATTCCGGTCGCCACCGTGACCAACCCCGACGGTCTGGTCGCCCAGGACGGCAACACCTACGTTCTGGGGTCCGACACCGGCACGCTGACGCTGGGCGCCGGCAAGCAGGGCGGCGCCGGCACCGTGGTCGGCGGGGCCCTGGAGCAGTCGAACGTCGACATCGCCACCGAACTGGTGTCGCTGATCGAAACCCAGCGCGCCTATTCGTCGAACGCCACCCTGGTGCGGACCACCGACGAGCTGGTGGAAGAAACCACCCGCCTGAAGCGTTGAGCCCAGTCCCGACGGAGCCCCGGCCATGAGCGTCCAACTCGCCCTCACCGCCGCCCTGTCCGGCCTGCGCACGACGCAGCAGCAGGCGGCGATGACCTCCCACAATCTCGCCAACGCCACCACCGCCGGCTATGTGCGCCGCGACCTCGCCCTGTCGTCGGTCAACACCGCCGGCCGCGGCTCCGGGGTGCAGGTGGACGCCGTCGCCCGCAAGGTGGACGAGCTGCTGATCCGCGACGCCCGGTTCGAGACCAGCCGCTACACCGGCCAGGAGGCGCGGGCGTCGGCGCTTGCCGACTACGCCCTGGTGCTGGGACAGCCGCAGGACGAGAAATCGGTCTCCACCCAGCTGTCGAAGCTGCAGCAGGCCTTCTCCCGCCTGCACGGCATGCCGCAGGACGAGGCCGCCCAGAATGCCGTGGTGTCGCAGGCGGTCACGCTGACCGATTCGCTGAAGCGGGCGGCGGAGGCGGCGCAGACCGTACAGTCCGACGCCCGCGACCGCCTGCAGACCTCCGTCGACACGGTGAACGGCTCGCTGCAGCGGATCAGCGACCTGAACGGCCGGATCGCCGATCTGGACGCGCGCGGCGGCGACGCCGGCGACCTGCGCGACGAGCGCGACCGCCTGCTCGACCGGGTGTCGCAGGAGATCGGCATCCGCACCTACAGCCGCGAGGACGGCCAGATGGTGGTGATGACCCGCAACGGCCAGACCCTGCTCGACCATCCGCTGGCGCCCGGCGAACAGCCGCTGACGCTGCTGGGCGACGAGGTGATGGCCAACGGCGTCGCCCTGTCCGCCAAGCCGGACAGCGAGATCCAGAGCGGGCGGATCATGGGCTATGTCCAGACGATCAAGCAGGACATGCCCCGCGCGCTGGCCCAGCTCGACGAGATGGCCGCCGGCCTCGTCCAGGCCTTCCAGGGAGCCGAGGCAGATCCGACCCAGCCGGGGCTGTTCACCGACGCCGGTGCCGCCTACGGCACCACCGCCGGTCTTGCCTCGCGCATCGCCGTCAACGATTCGGTGCGCACGGAAAGCTGGCGGGTGCGCAGCGGCGTCCAGGCGGCGGCCCCGCTCCAGCCCGGCGACCAGACGCAGATCGACAGGTTCCTGACCGTCTTCACCACCGCGCGCAGCTTCGCCGCCACCGACATGCCGGCCTCCGCGACGCTCGGCAGCTACGCCACCGCCATGGTGTCGGCCCAGCAGGGCTACCGCACCGGCGCGGAAGCGGAGATGAACGCGCGCAAGATCAGCGCCGACACGCTGGAGTCCGCCCGCATCAACCGCGACGGCGTCAACATCGACGACGAGATGCAGAAGCTGCTGCTGATCGAGCAGAGCTATGGCGCCAGTGCCCAGGTGGTGCAGGTCGCCGGCCGCATGATCGACATCCTGCTGCAGATCAAGGGGTAAGTCCGATGCTGTACAATGCCCTGTCCACGCTGGGGATGAGCCGAAAGCTGCAAAGCACCATGACCCGGCAGCAGATGGAGCTGGTCCGCGCCAACGAGGAGGTGGCGACCGGCATCCATGCCGATGTCGCGGCGACCATCGGCGCCAGCACCGGCCGCGACATCGCGCTGCGCAACCTGTTCGACCGCACCGACGAGTATGTGAAGACCACCGACCTGCTCGACGGCCGGATGAAGATGATGGACAGCGCGATGACCAGCATCATCGCGTCCGGCACCGACCTGCTGGCCGCCGCCTCCACCGGGCTGGGGCAGCAGTCGCCGACCGGCAGTTCGCTGCAGGTGCGGGCGCGCGGCGTGCTGGATCAGGTGGTCGGGCTGCTGAACGCGTCGGCCGGCAACGCCTATCTGTTCGCCGGCACCGCGCTCGACCAGCCGCCGATGCGCAATGTCGACGGCGACAAGTCGGGCCTGCGCGCGCCGATGCAGATCGTCCGCGACGCCATCCAGTCCGCCACCGGCGGCACCGAGATGCCGAAGACGGCGGCGGAGACCGCCGCGGTCATCGCCCAACTGGACGACCTCTTCGCCGTGCGCGACCCGGCGACGCCGGCCCCCGCCCCGCTGACCGACACCTTCGAGGGCGGGCTCTACACCGGCACCACCTCGCTCCAGCCCGGCGGCGCCGCCTCCCCGCGCGTCGCCGGCCGTCCGGCCGACTCCAGCACCATCGCCTATGGCGTGCAGGCCAACGACCCGATGATGCGGGAGCTGCTGGAAGGCATCTACATGCTGGCGGCGGTCGACACCTCCGCGATGGATGTCGACGCCTATCCCGACTATATCAGGACGGCGGTCGACAAGCTGTCCGGCGGCCTCGGCAAGCTGCGGGAGGCGACGGCGCAGCTCGGCGTCCAGCGCGCCCAGGTCGCCACCCTGGCCGAACAGCACAAGACGCAGAAGTCGATCCTCAGCCTGCAGATCGACAATCTGGAAGGCGTCGACCCCTATGAGGCGAGCACGCGGATCAGCCAGCTGGAGGCGCAGATCGACGCCACCTCCGACGCCACCGCGCGCATCGCCAAGCTCCGCCTGACCAACTACCTCTAGGTCCCATCGCCATGAGCCCCGGCATCCAGGCCCCCGTTCCGCGCCGGCTCCGGCCCGCCCTCAACCGTGCCGCGGCACTGGCCGCCGCGCTGCTGGTGGCGCTCGCCGTCCTGTCGGCCCTACCCGCCCCGGCGGCGGCGCAGACACGGGTCAAGGATCTGGTCACCTTCGACGGGGTCCGCCGCAACCAGCTGGTCGGCTACGGCCTGGTGGTGGGGCTGAACGGCACCGGCGACCGCCTCATCAACACCCCCTTCACCGAACAGAGCCTGAAAGGGATGATGGAGCGGCTGGGCATCAACACCCGCGGCGAGACCCTGCGCACCCGCAATGCCGCAGCGGTGATGGTGACGGCCAGCCTGCCGCCCTTCCCGCGCCAGGGCACCACCGTCGACGTGACGGTTTCCGCGCTGGGCGACGCCACCAGCCTGCTCGGCGGCACGCTGGTGGTGACCCCGCTGCTGGGTGCCGACGGCGAGGCCTATGCCGTCGCCCAGGGGCCGCTGTCGGTCGGCGGTTTCAGCGCCGGCGGAGCCGCTGCAACCGTGACCAAGGGCGTTCCCACCACCGCCCGCATCGCCAACGGCGCCACGGTGGAACGCGAGCTGAAATTCGCCCTGAACGATGTCGGCGCGGTGCGCATGGCCCTGCGCAACCCCGACTTCACCACGGCGATCCGCATCGCCGACGCGGTGAACGGCCGGCTCGGCGCCGGCAATGCCCGCGTGGTCGACCTGACCACGGTCGATGTACGGATCACCGGTGCGTATGTCGGCAACGTCCCCCGCCTGATCGGCGAGATCGAACAGCTGCCGGTCCGCCCCGACGCCATCGCCCGCGTGGTGGTGGACGAGCGCAGCGGCACCATCGTCATCGGCGACGATGTGCGGGTCAGCCGCGTCGCCATCACCCAGGGCAACCTGACCGTCCGCGTGGTGGAGACGCCGCAGGTGTCGCAGCCGCAGCCCTTCAGCAACGGCTCCACCGTCGTGGTGCCGCGCACCGACGTGCAGGTGCAGGAAGGCAATGGCCGCCAGTTCGTCACCGTGGGCGGCAATGTCAGCCTGCAGCAGCTGGTCAACGGCCTGAACGCGCTCGGCGTGGGCCCGCGCGACATGGTGGCCATCCTCCAGGCGATCAAGGCCGCCGGCGCCCTGCACGCCGATCTGGAAATCATCTGACCGCGAGAATCGACGATGGACATCGCCGCAGCCACCTTCCGCGCCACAGCCGCGACTGCCCCCGCAGCCTCGACACCGGCCGTTCCCAACCCGGCGGCAGCCGAAAAGGTCGCCAAGGAGTTCGAGGCGATGCTGGTAAGCCAGTTGATGGAGAGCATGTTCGCGGGCATGCGCGAAAGCCCGCTGTTCGGCGGCGGCGGACCGGCGGAAAAGCCGTGGCGCAGCATGCTGCTGCAGGAATACGGCAAGGCCATCGCCGAGTCCGGCACGCTCGGCATCGGCCGGATGACGCATGACGAGATCGCCCGCCTTTATGCCGCCCAGGGGCTCACCCAGCCGGAGCAGCCGTCATGAGCGTCACCCTCAAGGACCTGATCCACGAATTCGCCCCAGACCGCGCCGCCGAACCGGCGCCGCTTGAGAACATGGCCGCCCCCGATCCCGGCTATGACGGCGCCACCGCGCTGCTGGTGCGCGACTTCCTCGACGCTGTGGAGGCTCTGTCCGCCGTCCTGGAGGAGGAATCGGCCTGCATCGCCGCCGGCATGCTCGACCGGCTGGAGGTCTTCGCCCACCGCAAGGCGGCGATGGCCGAACAGTTGGAGGGCGCCGTGCTGCGGGCGCGCGACGAAGGCATCCGCCTGCCCGACGACCTGCGCGCGATGACGCTGGAGCGCATCGACCGGTTGGAGCGGGCGGTGTCCACCAACGCCTCCGGCCTCGTCGCCCTGCGCAAGGCGGTGCTGACCATCAATCGCAACCTGCTGATCGCGCTGGAAAGGGCTGCCAGCGACGGCACCTATGCCCGCGACGGACAGGCGCGCCGGCCGGTGGAACTCTCGGCCTCGGGCCTGAACGCCAGCCTTTGAGACTCAGCCGCGGCTCTTGACGCTCGCCAGTTCGCCGGCCTGCTCCAGCTTGATGATGCAGGCGACCAGCGCGCGCTGGAAGCCGCGGGCGTCCGACGGCAGCGCCACCCCGGTGCCTGTCGGCCAGAACTCGACGAAGGCGAGGCTGCCCTCCCCTTCCGCGCTTTGGCCCGGCCATTCGAAGGCGATGCCAAGCCCGATCTCCTTCGTTGTCCGCCGATGGTCGGTGACGAGGATGTGGGCCTCCCAATGCATGCCGCCGCTGCCGCGCTCGGCCCGCTGCTGGCTCCAGCCCCGCAGATAGTCGCGGAAACTCTCCGACTGACGGTCGAGCCGCACATAGCTGGAGCGGTCGGTCACCGTCTGTCCCAGCTTCGTCGTATAGCGGGCCTGGGCGAGCGCGCGGGTCACGTCGGCACACAGCTCCTCGATCTGCGCGAGGCTGCGCCGCACCGTGTCGGCCAGGGCCGTCGCCAGTGCGGGACCGGTCAGTGCCGCCTTGCTGTGATCCTTGCGGTAGATGTCGAAAAGATCGTCCGAGTCGCCCATCGCCGTCCCCACGCCGCCGCCGTCCGGCGGACCACTGCGACCAATCCACCAAAAACAAATTAATAGCCTGTGAAGCGATCGAAAATGCGCAGCCCAGGCACACGAAAACGCCCCGGCTCTGTTGAACCGGGGCGTTTTTCGATGTGTGCAAAGATGTCAGCGATTTCTGCTTCGGTTTGGCGTCTCTTGAGGCTGAGTGACCTGGCGGCGACCTACTCTCCCACGTCTTAAGACGCAGTACCATTGGCGCGGAGGCTTTTCACGGCCGAGTTCGGGATGGGATCGGGTGTTTGACACCTCGCCATGACCACCAGGTCACCCAGGCTCAAGACCGACGCTACCCAAAGCGCTTTCGCTGTCGTGCAAGTGATGTGAGGATGTATCGAACTGGCGGGCTTGCGTCAAGCAGGGCCTTTGAGCAGGCTTGCTGCTGCGCATGGCGCGGTCTGTGGTGTCGAGATCAAGCCGATCGAGCGATTAGTAAGGCTTAGCTTCAAGCATTGCTGCCCGTCCACATGCCTCCTATCGACGTGATGGTCTGTCACGGCTCTCAAGGGAGCTCTGGTTTAGAGGTGGGTTTCCCGCTTAGATGCTTTCAGCGGTTATCCCGTCCATACTTAGCTACCCGGCCATGCCACTGGCGTGACAACCGGTGCACCAGAGGTATGTCCATCCCGGTCCTCTCGTACTAGGGACAGATCCTCGCAAAACTCCGACACCCACGGCAGATAGGGACCGAACTGTCTCACGACGTTCTAAACCCAGCTCACGTACCACTTTAATCGGCGAACAGCCGAACCCTTGGGACCTGCTCCAGCCCCAGGATGTGATGAGCCGACATCGAGGTGCCAAACGACTCCGTCGATATGGACTCTTGGGAGTCATCAGCCTGTTATCCCCGGCGTACCTTTTATCCGTTGAGCGATGGCCCGTCCACGTGGAGCCACCGGATCACTATGGCCGACTTTCGTCTCTGCTCGACTTGTCAGTCTTGCAGTCAGGCGGGCTTATGCCATTGCACTCGACGAGCGATTTCCGACCGCTCTGAGCCCACCATCGCGCGCCTCCGTTACACTTTGGGAGGCGACCGCCCCAGTCAAACTACCCGCCATGCAGGGTCCCGGACCCGGATAACGGGCCACGGTTAGATGCCAGAGACTTCAAGGGTGGTATTTCAAGGTTGGCTCCACACGGGCTGGCGCCCATGCTTCCAAGCCTCCCACCTATCCTACACATGAAGTCCCTAGCACCACTGCAAAGCTGTAGTAAAGGTGCACGGGGTCTTTCCGTCTGACCGCGGGAACTCCGCATCTTCACGGAGAGTTCAATTTCGCTGAGTTGGTGTTGGAGACAGCGGGGAAGTCGTTACGCCATTCGTGCAGGTCGGAACTTACCCGACAAGGAATTTCGCTACCTTAGGACCGTTATAGTTACGGCCGCCGTTTACCGGGGCTTCAATTCAAGGCTTGCACCTCTCCTCTTAACCTTCCGGCACCGGGCAGGCGTCAGACCCTATACGTCGCCTTGTGTGGCTTCGCAGAGCCCTGTGTTTTTAGTAAACAGTCGCTACCCCCTGGTCTGTGCCCCCCGCCATGGCTTGCGCCACAACGGGGCCCTCTTCTTCCGAAGTTACGAGGGCAATTTGCCGAGTTCCTTCAACACCATTCTCTCAAGCGCCTGGGTATACTCTACCAGTCCACCTGTGTCGGTTTGGGGTACGGTCTATATGGCGGGGCTATTTCCTGGAACCGGTCCACAGCACGATCAATCCGATAAGATCGTACACGCTTTCCAATCCGTCACCTCCGCCAGGCCCACGACTATTAACGTGGTTCCCATCGACTACGCCTTTCGGCCTCGCCTTAGGGGCCGGCTCACCCTGCGTGGATTAACCTTGCGCAGGAACCCTTGGACTTTCGGCGACAGTGTTTCTCACACTGTTTGTCGCTACTCATGTCAGCATTCTCACTTCCGATACCTCCAGGCGACCTCACGGGCACCCTTCGCAGGCTTACGGAACGCTCCGCTACCACTCAGAGGACAGATGCCAGACGGCAGACGTCAGTGGCGTTCGGCTTTGCCCAGGCCTTGGAGCATGCGGGCAACTTCCTGGAAGCCGTCCCGCCATGTCTGCCATGTTTCCTGGTCCACATAGCCGAGATCCAGACAGTAGCGGCACCACAGCCTCATCTCGTCTGCCGACGAGATCGCGATGTGCAGGTATCGCCTGAACTCTGTTTTCGACCACTGTTGTCTGGAAAAGCCTTCAACCAGGTTCGCACACACCGATTTGGAGGCCCGCCGCATCTGGTCGGCGAGCGCTCCCTGCTCGATGGCAGGAAACCCAAGGCTTTTCTGGTGTATTTCCAACGACAGCCGGTAGGCTTTACGGAAAACCTCCAGGTCCTCGAACGAAGACC